>CAYGQB010000044.1:0-17961 GCA_964351895.1 uncultured Caulobacterales bacterium | reverse complement strand
GTTTGGACGCGGTGCGCCAGGCGCGCCGCGTCCAAACCCCGGCCGAGGCGGGGGCGGGGTCGGCGGCGGGCGCGCACGTGTCACGAGACGCCGCCGTCCGGGGATTGGAAGTTGGCGTTCCAGTTGGCGCCAGCCGGCAAGGCGGCGAGGCGTGACCGCGGCGCGGCGACGCAGGCTTCAGTTGCCGCGTGCGCTCGGCGCGGCCGGGTTGGCGCTGTTCGTACTAGCGGCTGCGCCAGTTTCAGAACGCCTTTCTGACGCCCAGGAACAGCGGGCGCGGGCGCTCATGCGCGAAATCGCATGCCTGGTGTGCGAAGGCCAATCCATCGGCGAGTCGGACGCGCCGGTGGCCCAGGCTATGCGCGCGGAGGTCGAAGCCTATGTGCTGGCGGGGCTCGACGATGACGGCGTGCGCGCCGCGATCGCCAATGACTACGGCCCTGAAGCGCTGATGCGGCCTGGGTTTGAAGGCGGCGGCGTGTTCTTGTGGCTGGCGCCGTTGGGGCTGATCGTTCTGGGCGCCGGGGTGGCGCGCATTGCGCTGGGGCCCAAGACGGGCGACACCGAGGCGGACAAGAGCTAGGCAACCCTTGGGCTTGTCGGCTCTTCAGGCGTCTCGGAGATCGACTTATGCATGTGCGCAGCGAACGCATCACCTTTATCGGCGGCCAGGGCGAGGAACTCGCGGCGCGACTGGATCGACCCATCCGCGCGCCATCAGCCTGGGCGCTCTTTGCCCACTGCTTCTCCTGCTCCAAAGACATCTTTGCCGCCTCGCGCATCTCTCAACGCTTGGCGGAACGCGGATTTGGCGTCGTGCGGTTCGATTTCACCGGCCTTGGCGCATCCGACGGTGATTTCGCCAACACCAACTTCTCGTCGAACGTAGATGATCTCGTCGCCGCCGCCGCCCACATGGCCAGCCAAGGGCGCGCCCCGTCCTTACTCGTCGGACACAGCCTGGGCGGCGCGGCGTGCCTGGCCGCCGCCGCGCGCCTGCCGGATGCGGCCGCCGTGGTGACCTTGGGCGCGCCGTCAGACGCTGAGCACGTCAAGCACAACTTCATCGACGCCGTGCCAGAGATCGAGGCGCGCGGAGAAGCGCAAGTCAGCCTGGCCGGGCGCCCCTTCACCATCAAGCAGCAATTCCTGGAAGACATCTCGCGCCAAAACATCGAAGCGGCCGCCGCCGGCCTGCGCCGAGCGCTGCTGGTGTGTCATGCGCCACTGGACGAAACCGTTTCCATCGACAACGCCACCCGCATCTTCGTGGCCGCCAAGCACCCCAAGAGCTTTGTCAGCTTGGACGACGCTGATCACCTTTTGACCAAGCGCGAGCACGCCGCCTACGCCGCCGACATCATTGCAGCCTGGGCGTCGCGCTACACGGCGGCCGACGCCCAGTCTGAGCCGCTGGCGCTGCCGGATGGAAAATCGGCCGTCGCCGTGCGCGAAACCAGAGACGGCGCCTACCACAATGAGGTGCGCGCCGGGCGCCACTCTCTGGTCGCCGACGAGCCAACCTCAGTGGGCGGCGACGATGACGGCCCCAATCCCTATGAGTTCCTCAACATCGCCTTGGCGGCGTGCACGTCCATGACGCTGCGCATGTATGCTGATCGCAAGGGCATGGCCCTTTCACGGGTGGGGGTCTCTGTGACCCATGAAAAAACCCACGCCGACGATTGCGCTGACTGCACCGAGGAGCAGGCGCGCAATGTCGACGTCTTTGAGCGCGCGATCGAGATCGAAGGCGATCTGACCGCCGACGAGCGCCAGCGCCTCATGGAAATCGCCGACCGATGCCCGGTTCACCGCACACTTCACGCCCCGGTTGTGGTGCGCACGCGCAAGCAAACGCAGTAGCGCCTTGAAGCCGCCGCAACCGTTGCCGAAATGTAAGACTGGCGAAATGTGGTTGTAATTGCCGCAAACTCATCGTGCGGGCTCTAGGCTGGGCGCGCATTGCTTCGTGGAGGAACGACACTTTGAATAACCAATCTCAAGGCCTGGCTTGGGCGCGTCAGCTGGTCTGCTCCAGAGCTCTTGTTCTTGGCGCCTTCGTCGTGGGCGCGCTCGCCGTGACCGCCCCGACGCCGATTGCGCCGGCCGCCAGCGCGCAAGATCCGTTGGCCCCTGCGCGCTTGTCAAACGGCGCGCCTATGTCATTTGCCGACCTGATCGAGGGTGTTTCCCCGGCGGTGGTCAGCATCAACGTGACAACTGAAGTGGCTGGACGCGGGCCCGGCGGAGAGTTCGACTTTGAGGGACTGCCAGAAGGCTTTGATGAGTTCTTTCGCGAGTTTCGCCGTCAGTTTGAAGAGCAAGGCCCGCAAGAGGGTCGGTCCCTGGGTTCAGGGTTTTTCATCTCCGCTGACGGCTACGTGGTCACCAATCACCATGTCGTTGACGACGCCAAAGAGATCACGGTGCGTTTGAAAGACGGCGACGAGTACGAGGCCGAAGTGATCGGCCTTGATCAATCCACCGACTTGGCTGTTCTCAAGGTTGAGGGCGACGCGCCGTTCCCGCATGTTGAATTCGCCGACGCCCTGGATTTGCGCGTCGGCGACTGGGTCGTGGCCGTGGGCAACCCGTTTGGGCTGGAATCGACGGCCACCGCCGGCATCGTGTCGGCGCTCGGACGCGAAGTGAACTCCACCTACACCTCGTTCATCCAGATCGACGCGCCGATCAACCGGGGCAACTCAGGCGGCCCGGCGTTTGACCTGCAAGGGCGCGTCGTGGGCGTAAACTCGCAGATCTTCTCGCCCTCGGGCGGCAGCGTCGGGATCGGCTTTGCCATTCCCGCCACAACCGCCGACCGCATCGTTGACAAGCTGATCGCCGAAGGCCGGGTGGTGCGCGGCTGGCTGGGCGTGTTCATCCAGACGGTGACCGACGAACTGGCCGAAGGTCTGGGACTAGAAGCAGGGCGCGGCGCCATCATCTCCAGCGTAATCGACGGCAGCCCAGCCAAAGAAGCGGGCCTCGAGCCGCAAGACGTGATCATCGCGCTCGACGGGGATGAAGTGGAAAGCGCCATCGATCTGACCCGCCGTGTGGGCGATCTCATCGCCGGCGAAACCGTGCGCTTCCGCGTCATTCGCGACGGCCGCGAGCGGACCATTCGGGTCAAGATCGCGGAGCGACCAGAAGACGGCGTGGACGCCGGCGGGACCAGTTCGACGCCAGAGGTCGACGACCGCCTGGTCTATGGCATGCAGCTGCGGCGCATGACCGAAGAGGACCGCGAGCGGCTCAGCCTTGACGGCGACGAAGCCGGCGTCGTGGTCGACAGCGTGCGTCGGTCGAGCGAAGCCTATGAGCGCGGCATTCGAGACGGCGTGGCGATCTTGGAGGCCGGCGGCGAGCCCGTGCGCTCCACCCAAGATCTGCGAGACGCGGTGGAAAGCGCCAAGTCGCGTGGTCGCGCCGCCGTGCTGTTGCTTGTTCAACGCCAGCAAGGGCGCACGTTCGTCGCTCTGCCGGTGGACGAGGAGTAAATCAGCCCGCCGCGCCAGCGCTTGAGAGTTGCTCTCTTGTAAGCGCTGGCGCGGCGGATCAGCGGCGCCAACCTTGAGACAAGAGGAGGCGCCCAATCGGGCGAGGAGAGACATGCGCGTTCTGGTGATCGAAGACGATGCGGTGGCCGCAGGCTACATGGTCAAGGGCCTGCGTGAGGCCGGGCACGTGGTCGATCACGCGCTGGACGGCGAGGACGGCCACGCCATGGCGCGCGGGGCGGACTACGAGGTCATGATTGTCGACCGCATGATGCCGCGCCTGGATGGGTTGGCGCTGGTGGAGCGCTTGCGCGCCGAGGGCGATCAGACGCCGGTCTTGATCCTGTCGGCCCTAGGTCAAGTCGACGACCGCGTGGAAGGTCTGCGTGCGGGCGGGGACGACTATCTCACCAAGCCCTACGCCTTTACCGAGCTGACCGCGCGGATTGAGGCGTTGGCGCGTCGCCGCGACCCCGACGCGGCCAAGACCAAGCTGCAAGTTGGCGAGTTGGAGATGGACTTGCTGGCGCGCACGGTTGTGCGCGGCGGGGTCAAGATTCTCCTCCAGCCCCGAGAGTTCCGTCTCCTTGAGTTTCTCATGCGCAATGCGGGGCACGTGGTGACGCGCACCATGTTGCTGGAGAAGGTCTGGGACTATCATTTTGACCCCCAGACCAATGTGATCGACGTTCACGTGTCGCGCCTGCGCACCAAGATCGATCGCGATTTTGATCATCCAATGCTTCACACCGTGCGCGGAGCCGGCTACCGACTCGACGCATGAGCGTTGACATCAGGCCCTATTGGCGCAGCGCCGGTCTGCGCCTGACGCTGCTGGCGGCGACCGTGTTCGCTGTCTCAGCCGGGCTGGTGTTGTCCTACGCCTATGGCTCGGCCGCCACCGCCATTGCACGCCAGACTGACCGCGCCTTGCGGGTCGAGATGGACGCGCTGATGGCGGCCTATAAGGCGTCCGGCGTGAACGGCTTAAACAAGGCGGTGGTCGAGCGGTCTTTGGCGGGCACCGACTATGCCTATGTGCTGGCCTATCCTGACGGCTCGCGTATCTCTGGGCAGCCCGACCGCCTGCCCGAGGTTGCGCAGCGGGCCGAAAAATCCATCCGATTTGATTATGAGATCGCGTCGAATGTCGAGACGGGTTTAGGGGCGGGTTCGGGCGACGACGGCCCCGGATTGGCCGAACGCCGTCGGGCGCGGGGCTACGTTCTGGAGCTGCCGGGCGGCTACCGGGTGATGACGTGGAAGGATGTGGCTGAGGACGAGCGCGCCTTGCGCTCCTTGACCGGTCAGGCCTGGACCATCATCGCCATGGTCTTGCTTCTGGCCGGGGCGTCAGGCGCGATATTGTCCCAGCGCTTCATCCGCCGCGTCGACGCCCTGAACGCAGTTGCCCATGGCGTTATGGCGGGCGACTTGGGGCGCCGCGCGCCGCGCACCGCGTCGGGCGACGAGCTGGACACGCTCTCTGGTAATCTCAACGCGATGCTGGATCGCATCGAGCACCTGATGACGGCGATGCGTCACGCAGGCGATTCCATCGCGCACGATCTGCGATCGCCTCTGACGCGCTTGCGCGCTCGGCTTGAGACCGCTCTGGCGGACGATACCGCCGACCGAGATGAAGCGCTGCGCGACGCCATTGCCGGCGCCGATGAGGTGTTGGCGACGTTCAACGCCGTCTTGAATCTGGCTCGGCTTCAGGCCGGCGAACGACGCGCCGCACTGGTCGACGTTGATCTGGCCAGCTTGGCCCGCGATCTGGGCGAGCTTTATGAGCCGGCGTGTGAGGACGCCGGCGTCGCCTTCGCGCTGGAAGCTGACGAGACGCTGATGGTGCGCGGGGACCCGACGCTCATTGGTCAAGCGGTGACCAATCTCCTCGACAATGCGGTCAAGTATACGCCAGCGGGCGGGGCTGTGACGTTTCGAGCGCGCCTGTGCCGCTCCGGCGAGCGCGAGTTGAGTGTGACCGACACCGGTCCAGGCATCCCTGAAAGCCAGCGCGAACGCGTCAGGCAGCGGTTCGTGCGCCTGGACGAAAGCCGGTCAGCGCCTGGCGCCGGATTGGGGTTGGCGTTGGTTCAGGCGGTCGTTGAGTTGCACGCCGGACGGCTTGAGTTGGACGATGGGCCGGGATCAACCAGCGGGACGGGCTCAGGATTGCGCGCAGCACTGGTGTTTCCAGACCCCGCCGCAACACGGCGCGCGGCCGGCTCGTCGACGTCGACCACCGTCGCGGCCAAGGTGGCGGCCACATGAGTACAGCCCCGTGAGCGCTGGCCCTGAACTGCCGGAGTTGCGGGTGGTGGACCCGGAACGGGCGGCGCGCGCCCGGGGCCGAATCTTCGAGGCCGACCCGCTGAGCAGTGAATACGCCTACGCGGCGGCTGGTCCGTTTCTCGACGCTGTTTTTGCCGCTGCGCCCTACCTGTCCCACCTTGCGTCCCGCTATCCAGAAACCCTCGCCCGCGTGTGGCGAGACGGCCCGACCGTCACCTCCGGCGCCCTCCTGGACGAGGTGGCGGGCATGGACCCGCACGACGCAGAGGCGCTTATCCCAAGGCTGCGCCAGGCCAAGGGCCGCGCTCACCTGGTGATTGCCTTGGCTGACTTGGCGGGCCTCTGGTCATTGGAGGAGGTCACGGGCGCCCTCAGCGATCTGGCCGACGCGTGCTTGGGCGCGGCGCTCACGAGCGCTGTGATCGCGTCGGCGCGCCGCACCAGCGCTGCGCCCGCTGTCCAGGATCCAGACGGGCGCTGGGGCGTGCCCGGCCTCTTTGTGCTTGCGTTGGGCAAGCACGGCGGCCGAGAACTCAACTATTCCAGCGACATCGACATCGTGGTCGCCTTTGACCGCGACGTCATGCGTGCAGCCGGCGCGGGCGATCCGCAGAGCCAGGCCAATCTGATCACGCGTTCCGTCTGCAAGCTGCTGCAGGATGTGACGGCGGACGGCTACGTGTTTCGCGTTGATCTGCGTTTGCGACCTGATCCCGGCGCGACGCCGCCAGCCGTGTCGTCGATTGGCGCGCTGACTTATTATGAGGGCCTGGGGGAGAGCTGGGAGCGGGCGGCCTACATCAAGGCGCGCGTGTGCGCAGGCGATCGGGAGGCGGGGCGCCGCTTCCTGGCCGAACTGTCCCCCTTTGTCTGGCGCCGCACCTTAGATTTTGCGGCCATTGAAGATCTGCACGCCATGAAGCGGCGCATGCACGCGCCCGACGCTGAATTCGCCACGCCTGGCGCCGATGTGAAGCGCGGACGCGGCGGCATTCGATCGATCGAGTTCTTTGCGCAGATTCACCAGCTCATTCACGGCGGTCGGCGCCCGCACCTGCGCGCGCGCGCAACGTGCGAAACCCTACGCGCCATCAGCGCGGACGGGCTGGTCACGCCGCTTCTGGCCGAGCAGCTGATCACGCACTATGGCCGCCTGCGCGAGCTGGAACACCGCATCCAGATGCGCAATGACGCGCACACCCATGAGATCCCAAACGAATGGGCGGCCCGCGACGCAGTTGCAGCCCTCTGCGGGGCTGCCTCTGTCGACGCGTTTGACACCGAAGTGGCTGCGGTGCGCCGCGCGGTGGCGTTCGCCTATGACGGTCTGTTCGAAGACGAGGACATCGAGGTTGAGACGCCGCTGGCCGACGCTGGCAGCGGGCCGACAGATCGAGCCGACGTGATCGACGCGCTCAGCGCCAGCGGGTTTGCCGACGCCGGCGCCGTGACGCAGGCCATGCGCAGCTGGCGCGCTGGACGGATTCTGGCCACCCGCACCGTGCGTGCGCGCGCGCTCCTGGACCGCATCGCCCCGACCCTCTTGGAGGCGTGTGCGCGCAGCGGCGCGCCGGACGCGGCGTTTGCAAGCTTTCGCCTGTTCCTAGAGGCGCTTCCTGCGGGCGTGCAGCCCCTGTCCTTGTTTGTCGCCGAGCCCAATCTTCTGACCGCTCTTGTCCGGGTTTTCGCCGGCGCGCCTCGGCTGGCCCGCGACCTGGCCGCCCAGCCCGCCGCGCTCGACGTCATGCTGGACGAGGATTTCTTTGCGCCGCTAGACCCCGCGCGCGCCGGAACGCGCTTGAGACACGCCGCCCAAGCGGTCCGTCAGTCTGGCGAAGCTGAGGCGTTTGAAGAGACCCTCAACGCGCTGCGCCGCGTCGGGCGTGAAGAACGCTTTCGAATTGGCGCTCTTGTGGCTCTGGGGCGCGCGGATGCGCACGCCTCAGGCGGCGCCTACGCGGCGCTGGCGGACGCCGCGATCGAGGCTGCGGCCGAAGCGGCGCGCGCTGAAGTGGCGCGCAAGGCGGGGGCGATCGACGCGGACGTGTGCGTCATCGGGCTGGGCAAGCTGGGGGGGCGAGAACTCACGGCCGCATCTGATCTTGATCTCATGGTGGTCTATGACACGCCCGGCGGAGACGCAGAGCGCCAAGTCGTGTCAGACGGCGCACGCCCGCTCGACCTCAGCGTCTACATGACGCGCATGACCACGCGCATGATCGCGGCCTTGTCCGCGCCGACCGAAGAGGGGCCGTTCTATGACGTCGACATGGCGTTGCGGCCCTCAGGATCGGCCGGGCCGATCGCGGTGCGCTTGTCGGCGTTCGCGCGCTACTATCAGAGCGACGCCTGGACGTGGGAGCTGATGGCCCTGACCCGGGCGCGCGCCATCTGCGGCTCTCCCGGCCTGATTGATCGGCTTCATGCAGAAGTTGCGCGGGTCTTGAACACGCCCCGAAACTTTGAAGACGTCGCAAAGAATGTGCGCGACATGCGTGAGCGCATCGCCCGCGAAAAACCGGCGCGCGGACCGCTTGATCTGAAGCTTGCGGCCGGCGGGCTGGTAGACATTGAGTTCCTTGCCCAAACCCTGCAGCTGGCCGCCGGCGACGTGGCCGTGGTGCACGCCGCCACGCACGACGCCCTGATCGCCGCCGGCGCGCGCTGGCCTCAGTTCGCACCAGAGATCTCGGCCGCCGCCAAGGCCTACACGCTTCAGTCCGCCTTGGCCCAGGTCATCGCCCTGCACGCCGACGAGCCTGCGCGCGCCATCTTGCCTCAAAGTTGGGAGGCCGCTGACGCAGGATTGCGCGCGCGCCTGGCGCAAACCGCCAGCCGCCTGTTTGAGCGCGACGGCGCACCGCCTGACAGTGTCGATGCTGAGACGCTCCAACAGGTCTTGGCCGACCATCAGGCGCGCGCCCAGGCCGCGTTCGAAGCGATTGTCGGCCCGCTCGACAGAGAAACTCACCCCGGCTCAAATTAAGTGCAGTGCGGTGCGACGGATCAGCGGCGCCGATGCGTTGAAGGTGTCAGAGGGTCAAGAAAAAGGAACTTCTCGATGACGTATCGGTCTCACTCTTCTTCTCTAACCAAGCGCATGATCACCGTTCTTGTCGCCGGTGTCGCTGGCGCCGCCGTGATGGCGACCGGCGTTTTGGCCGACCCTGGCGGCAAGCGCGGCCAGGACCGAGGTCATGGCGCGCGCGGCGGCCAAGGGGCTCAAGGCGCCATGATGCTGCTGCGCGCAGCGGATCTCAACGACGACAAGCAAATCACGCGGGCCGAAGTGCGCGGCTTGCGCGAAGAGATGTTCGCCTGGATGGACCGCACGGGCGACGGCGTCCTCAACAGTGCTGACCAGTCGCCCCTGCGTCAGCGCTTGGCGGCTAAGGCCTTGGCGGAAGGTCGCGAGCCCGGTGAGCGCAGTGGACGGCGCGGCGGCGACCGCGGTGAACGCGGCATGATGGGCGCCAGCGACGCGGACGGCGACGGCGCGATCTCTCTGGCCGAATTTGTCAACGCCGATGCGCCTCTGTTTGAGCGTCTTGACGCCAATCAGGACGACGTGATCACGGGCGCTGAGATTGACGCTGCGATGGCCGAGCGTCGCGCCAAGCGCGCCTGGTGGCGCGATGACTCCAGCGCGCAGTAAGTCACAAGCTGGTTGCTGGGACCGATCGCGTCATCTGGCGCGGTCGGTCCCACAGGGCGCAGCGGCTGATGCAGTCCGCCCGCGTGCTGGTCTCCACACGTGGATTGGTGGAGAGTGCGGCGACACGGCGCAAAGGCGACAAGCTCAAACGTGCGCGATCCAGATGTTGAACTCCTCGCCCGCATCGCGCGCGGCGACCAGCGCGCCGCGCGCCTTCTCCTTGACCGGCGACTTGGCGCGGTTAAGGCCGTGGCTCAGCGCATGTTGGGCGACGCCGCTGAGGCTGAAGACGTGGCGCAAGACGCCATGATGCGGGCCTGGAAGGCCGCCCCGACGTGGCAAAGCCAGGGTGGGGCGGCGTTTGCAACCTGGCTGCATCGGGTGACGCTCAACCTGTGCTACGACCGGCTACGTAAGCGGCGCGAGGTGGCGACGGACGCGCCGCCTGAACAGCGCGACGAGAGCCCAACCGGGTTTGACGCCGCCCACGCGCGCGACATTCAGGCCCTCATGCGCATAGCGCTCGACGCCTTGCCGCCGCGCCAGCGCGCCGCCCTGGTTTTGTGCCACTATGAAGAGATGACGAATATCGCGGCCGCCGAGGTCTTGGAGGTGAGTGTGGAGGCGCTGGAATCGCTCTTGTCGCGCGCCCGACGCACCTTGCGCGAACGCCTCAAGGACGAGGGCGCGGCGCTTCTGGTCCGCGAAGGAGCAACGCCGCACTAAGGCGTTTAGGAAAAGTGGGAACCGGTTTTAGCAAGCGGCGGATGAGTTGGTGATGACGATGGACAAGACGCGGTTTCAAGAGCTTGCGGACGCCTACGGCGGCGACATGGCGCGCTGGCCGCAGGAGGCGCGCGCGCACGGCCAGGCGTGGCGGGCGGCGAACGAGGCGCAGGCGGCTGCGATCCTCGCTCAGGCGCGCGCCCTGGACGCGGCCCTGGATACGGCATTGGACACCGCGCCTGCCGCCCCGCCGTCGCCTCAACTCTATGCCCGCATCTTGGCTGGTGTCCCGGCGCCACAGGCGCGCGCGCGATGGACATTGGCGGACCTGTGGAGCGGTGTGGAGCACACCTTCGGTCCGCGTCGCTCGATCGCGGGTCTTGCGGCCGCCTTGGTGCTGGGCCTGAGCCTTGGATTCGCGAGCGAACGCATCGGCGTCAGTTCTGACGCTCAGCTTGAGGCATTCGACTTGGCCCAGCTTGACTATGACGATGTGTTTTCGCTTGAGGGCTTGTGAGCATGGCTCTGTCGTGGCGCACAGGGGCGATTGGCGCGTCCATTCTCCTGAATGTTTTTCTGATCAGCGTTGTGTCCGGCGTTGCTCTGTCGCGCGTCACGCATGACGGGCCGCGGGGCGAGAGCGCGCCGGAGCGACGCGGCGGTCCCGACCATGTGCGCGGATTGACGCCAAGCGCCTACGTGCGCGCGCTTGAACCGGGCGAGCGACGGGCCGCTGCAGGGCAATTGCGCGCCGCAGTGCCACAATCGCGCGCGCTCATGCAGACGATCCGAGCGGCGCGACTGGATGTGCGAGAGGCGCTGAACGCGGAGCCGTTTGACGGTGACGCGCTCTTAGCTGCGCTGGAACGGTCTCGCCAGGCCGAGGCGGAGCTGCGCGCGCGCGGCGACGCGCTTCTGGTGGACCTTATGTCCAGCACCGATCCAGACGCCCGCGCCGCCGCTCTTGCCCGGGTGCAACAGCGCGCGCGGGGCCAACGCGATCATGACGGCCGGTGGCGCCGGTGGGAGGACGAAAGGCGCGGCGACCCGCACGCTGCGCAAGAGCGACTGGACCGCCAAGGTGGTTTGGACGCTGTGGTCGACGAGGAACGATAACGGTCACGGTGGCGACGAGGCGGGCGCAGGCGTTCTTAAGCCGGGGTCGGCTCGCTCTCGTCCACGTCTTCGGCGTCATCGAAATCGAGCTGGATTAGGAACGGATCGTCGTCGACGTTGAGCGGCGGGGCGGGCGCGTCGCTTGTTTCATCGTCGTCGAAATCAGAATCGTTGGCGCCGCTGACCTCGGGGTGGCTGAATACGGCTCCGGCGCCCGCAGCCGGTACGGAGGGCGCCGCCGGAGCTGCCGAGGCAGGCGGCGACGAGGCGGAGCGCAGCTTGGGTGAACTTGGCTCAACCGCCTCTTCTTCGTTCTCGGGCTCAACCACCGCGACCAGCGGCAGAGTGAACGAAACGGTCGTACCGCGGCCGGGTTCGCTCTCCATGAGGAACGTGCCGCCGTGCATCGCCACCAGAGACTTGGAGAGCGCCAAGCCGAGGCCCGAGCCCTGGTGGGTCTTGGAGTGCTGACTTTCAATTTGCTCAAAAGGTCGGCCAAGGCGCGGCAAGTCTTCGGCGGCAATACCAATGCCGGTGTCGATCACTTCAAAGCGCACGCCGCGCATGTCAGGCCCGTCCACTGAGCGCGCCCGCACCGTCACAGCGCCGCGCTCTGGCGTAAACTTGATTGCATTGGAAATCAGGTTCAGCAGCACCTGCTTGATCGCGCGCGGATCGGCGATGATCTCGGGCACGTCTCCATTGTCCAGAGACAGGTCAAGTTCAGAGTCTTTGGCCTTGCCCCGCATCAGGCGCACGCACTGTTCGGCGATTTCGTCGGGGAAAACGGTTTCAGTCGACAGCTTCAGCTTGCCCGCCTCAATCTTCGACATGTCCAGGATGTCATTGATCAGCTCCAAGAGATGCTGACCGGAGGAGAGAATATCGCCGACATATTCTTGGTAGCGCGGGTCGCCGAGCGGACCGAACATCTGTTCGATCATGATCTCAGAAAAGCCGTTGATGGCGTTGAGCGGCGTGCGCAGCTCGTGGCTCATATTGGCCAAGAACTCGCTCTTGGAGCGGTTGGCTTCCTCAGCGCGAATCTTCTCTTTCTCGTACTTCTTAGCCAAGTCGGCGAGGCGCTCGTGGGCCTTGCGCAGATCCGACAGCGTCTGGCGCTGCGCCTTGTCGCGCTCGATCAGCTGGCTTTCCTGGCGCTTCATGGCGGTGATGTCGGTGCCGATGGAGACCTTGCCGCCATCTGCGGTGCGCCGCTCAGAGATGTGCACCCAGCGTCCGTCCGCGAGTTCCAACTCAGTCGCTTCAGATTCTGCACTGTCGTGCGCGGCCAAAATTGCGCCCTGGGCGGCGATTTCCAACATCTCGTAAGCGGCGCCTGGCTTCACCAGCTTCTCATCGAGGTGGAAGAAGTCGCGGAACTTGCGGTTGGTCAGCACGAGACGTTCGCGCGCATCCCACAACACAAACGATTCCGACATGGATTCTAGGGCCGCGCGCAGGCGCGATTCAGCCGCCGTCACCCGCGCCTGAGCGCCCTTCTGCTGGGTCACGTCGATGGCGACGCCCACGATTCGCCCCGAAAGCTGGCCGTCTGACCCGGTCCAGGGCTTGCCGCGCGCATGCAGCGACACGGGCAGGCCTTGGACGCCAAACTCGACGTCGACTTCGCCGCTTCCCGGGGCGCCGCGAATGGCGATCTTGAGCTTTTCCTGATCTTCTTGGCGCACCAGCGACAAGAACTCCGCCCCAGTGATGGTGGCGGACTCGCGTCGTCCCATCATGCGCGCCAACGACTCGGTCACGAAGACGGTGTCATTGGCCACGTCCCAGTCCCACACGCCGCAGCGCGCGCCTTCAATCGCCAGGCGAAAGCGGCGCTCGGAGTCTGACAGGGCTTGGCGCGCCTGGCGGATGCTGTCCATCTGCATCAGCAAAACCGCGCACAGTCCGATCGCCACCAGCAGCGGCGCCACCAGCAAGAGCACATAAAAAATGAGCGTGCGCCGCCAGCCCGCCACGTCGACCGGCTTTTCACCTGCGACCATGATCTGCATGCCCGTGCGCCCCAGTGGGGCCGCGGCGATGACCATCTCGGGCGTGTCCGTGGCGCGCACGGCGGCGCGATCACCCGATTGAAGATCGGCCAGCGCTTGGGGTGAAATGTCGAAGGCGGCGTCGGCGCGACCGCCGCGCATGAGGCCTTCGCGCGTGGCGCCTTCCGCAACCGCCGTGATCACGGCGTCGCCGGCGACCAGGGCCACGTCCGCCGGGCCGGTCAGGCCGGGCGTGAGCGCGGCTGCATCGAGGCGCGCGACCAGAAGCCGAGTGCGTCCGGTCAGCTCCAACTCCGCAGCGACATAGAGATCTTGGCGTCCGTCTGGACCGGCCGCTGTCCACACCAGGCGATCGTCGCGCGAGGAGAGGGCGGACGCCAGCAGCGCCCCGGCCGCGGCGTCGGTTGCGCCGCGCACCCGGCCGTCGTCTGACAGAAGCGCCGCGTCAAGAACGTCCTTGCGCGCCGTGAGCGCGACGAGATGGCCGTAGATGTCCGCGCCGCCGTCTTCATCCCAATCGGTCGCCACGCCGCCAGCCGCACCGGACACGGCGCCGTACACGCGCGCGAGCCGCGCGCCAGCGCGTTCAGACAAGAAGATGGCCGTGCGCGCCTGTTCAGCTTCCGCGTCGCGCTTGGCGATCTGCCATTCCTGGGCGATTTTCATCATGATCACGGCCACGAATGCGGCGGTGAAAATTAGCACCAGGCCCAAGACCATGCGCGCCGGGCCGCTGAGTGCGGTCGACATGCGCGACGAACGGCTCGTCGCGAACTGGTGGGCGGGGGCGGCGGACGCCATTGACGCAAACGTCTCCTTGATTCGCAGACGGCCACACTAGACGCGTCAGCGATCACGCGTCGACACGGCTGCGCTGTGCGGTCACTTCTTCTCCACAGACTCTGACTCAGGCGCTTGATCAGCGTCTTTGGCCGCGGCGCGCCGTTCAGCGCCGGTATAGTTGGGGTTGGTGCGCCGCCGGCGGCGGCACGGGCCAAAGTAGCCGCCTGCGCGCACGAACGGGCGTTGCAGTTCAATGCAGGCCACCACCTTCTTGTAGAGCTCAACCGCGGTCACCGGCTTACAGCAGAACTCTGTCACCCCGGCGTCGCGCGCGGATTCAACGCGGGTGCGTTCTGAATAGGCAGTCAGCATGATGATGGGAATGTACGGATTGGGGCTGTCGTCGCCGGTGCGCACGAGACGCACAAAATCGGTGCCGTCCAAGAGGTCCATCAGAAAGTCGACCACGATGATGTCGATCGATTCATCGCGCACGATGTCAAAGGCTTCAGCCGCGTCGCGCGCCTCGTAAAACGATTTCATACCGAAGCCGCGCAAGATCGTTTTCACGATGTTGATCATGTGATGATTGTCGTCGACGATCAGCACACGAATGTTTTCCAAGGAAGCGGCCATCAGGGTCTCTCTACGCAGCCTTCTTGGCGCCAGGGGATGCAAGCTGTTCAAGCGGCTTGGGCTTGCCAAAGAGCCAGCCCTGACCCTTCTCGATCCCCAGCTTGCGCAAGTGATCGAGGTGCTGATTGGTTTCCACCATCTCCGCAATCGTGGTCACGCCCAGATCGGCGCACAGGCCGGCCATGGCCTTAAGCAGCATGGCGTCGCGCGGGTTCTTCAGCGCCGAGCGCACATAGGCGCCGTCGATCTTCACCCCGTCGACATCAAGCGCGCGCAGGTAGGGGAACGAGGCGGCGCCGGCGCCAAAGTCGTCCAGATAGACATTGTGGCCGAGCGCGCGAATCCGCTTGATCGCCTGATCGGCCGCTTCCAGGTCGGCGATTTCAGCGGACTCTGTAATCTCAAAAGCGAGCTTGGAGCGGGCAAACTTGCACGCCTGCAACTTTTCCATGAGGTCGTCGGTGAACGCCGGCTTGACGATGGACAGCCCCGACACATTCACCGCAAGACCGGCAAATCCTTTGGGCGCGCGCTCGGCGATAAACTCAGACGCCACCTCAAACACGGCCATGTCGAGATCGGCGATGATGCCGGTTTTCTCAGCGAACGCGACCATCTCAAACGGGGACTCGTCACCGTCAAAGCGCACCAGAAGCTCGTAGTGACTGACGCGGCGGGTTTTCAACTCGGTGATGGGTTGGGCGACAAAACGCACGCGCCGATCGGCAATGGCGCTCTTGAACTCGGCCATGCGCCCGCGCGCGTCCTTCATCATGCCGTCGAGCACGCCTGACAGGTTGGTCATGTCTATGCTGTCGTCGCCATCGGCAAAGGCGTTGACGGCGTAAACCAGGGCGCGGGTCATGTCCTGGGGCGACATTGTAGCGTCAACCGCCACGGTTTCCCGATTGACGGTGACGCCCTTGCCCTCAGGGTCGGCGGTGCGCGACAGGGCCGCGATCTCGTCTTCCACCGCGGCGGCGTCAAAGCCTTCGTCATGGATCAAGCTGTAGCGGCCGTCGGCAACCTGGGACACGGCGTCGCCTACAGCGGCCGCGCGCAAAACCGCGCCAATCTGGTTGAGAAAAGCGCTGGAGGACTGCTCGTCCAGCTTGGCGGTCAGCGCATCTTGACCGTCGACGTTCAGGAACGTGACGGCGGCGTCCTTGCCTTCGGCTTGGAGACTGGCGAGGGCGTCATTCGCCAAGGTCTCGAACGCTTCAGGCGCGACCAGGCCGGTTTGGGCGTCACGCGGGGCGGCGGCGGCGGCCAGGTTGGCGGGCGTTGCGAATGTCAGAGTAACGAACCGGGCGTTGTCGGGGCTGGGAAAGCCGCCAATGTGCAGCGTCGCCGGGCGATTGTCCTTGGTGCGCACGTTCAAGGGGCCGGCGCGCTGACCGGTGGAAATCCGATCAAGGACGCGCGCCACCAGGGTGCGGTCGGTTTGCGACAGGTGCTCAAATAGCGTCTGGCCCACCAGGTCTTCAGCGCGCGCAGCGCCAAGCGCGGACGCCGCTCCGACCGCGTATCCGATGGCGCCGTCGCTGCGGGTTTCCACCAGAAGGTCGGCGCCCGCAAACGCGAACGCCATGAACCGATCTCGTTGCTGGCGCACATCCATACCCAAGCCCTTCTGTAGCAGGGCATACTGGACACGCGACGGTTAGAGCTGCGTTAAAACGCAAGCAACTTTCGCACCCGCCGGAACGTGGCGTCTGGCTAGGCCTCGGCGCTGAGGGAGCGGCTGGCGATCTCTTGCATGTTGCGCGACACGCCGCGCGCCGACTGCACCCGCTCCAGCGCCGCCTTCGCGCGCGACCGTCGGCGCGGTTCCAGGCGCGGCCAAACCTCAAACGCGCCCAGCAATCGCGCCGCCAGGGCCGGGTTTTTGGCGTCGATGGACAGCACCCGCTCAACAAACAGGTCATAGCCGGCGCCGTTACTGGCGTGAAAGCCGGTCAGATTGCCCATGGCAAATCCGCCAAGCACGGCGCGGGCCCGGTTCGGGGTGCGCTCGTCATAGTCAGGATGGCTGAGGAGGGCGCGCACGCGGGCCACCGCGTCGGGCCGGCTGGTGCGCGCCTGGAGCGCGAACCACTTGTCGATGACCAGGGGATGGGCGTGCCAGCGCCCGTAGAACGCCGCCAAGGCGTCATCGTACACGTCAGAGCCGCTGAGATCGAGGGTGGCGAGCGCTGACACGGCGTCGGTCATGTTGGTGGCCTCATCGAGCCGCGACTTGGCCAGCCGGGCCGCTTGCGGGTCGCCCCCCGCCGCCAGAAGACGCAAGACGGCGTTGCGCGCGGCGCGCCGTCCAGCGCCTGCGGCGTCGGGGCGGAAGGGGCCGGTGGGCGCTAGGTCTGTGTGGGCGGCCAAAAGCTGGTCGTGCAGAGCGACGCTGACTTGTGCGACGAAGTCGGCGCGCGCCGACGCGATGGCGTCTGGGTCGATGGTGTCGACGTGCTGGGCCAACTCGTGCAGATCGGCTGGCGACAACAAGAGCGCGGCCATGCCCGGCTCGTCTCGGGCTAGTGTGACGGCGTCGGCCATGGTTTCGATGGCGGCCGGTTCAAACGCGGCTGACGGGTCAGCAATCCGCGCCAGAAGCGCGTCCCGGACCACGCCGGTCGCCGCCTCCCAACGATTGAACAGGTCAGTGTCCGCGCGGGCGCGGCGGGCCCGATGGGCCGCAGGTTCCTCCAGCGTCAGCCGAACAGGCGCTGAAAAGCCGCGCAGCAGCGAAACCGCGGCGTCCGGCGGCGCGTCGACAAAGCGCCAGGTGGCCTCTGCATCGCGCAAGATCAGGGTGCGTTCAGGCGCCGCCGCGCTCTCAGGTTCGCCCTCCAGGCGGACCGGCGCCGCATCGCCGTTGGCGCTGATCAGCCCGATACGGACCGGGACGGGCAGGGCGCGCTTGTCAGGCTGGCCAGGCGTGGGCGGTGTCTCTTGGCGCAGCGTGACGGAGACAATGGGACCGTCTTGCGCCACGTGCGCGGTCAGGCGCGGCGTGCCGGCCTGTTCATACCAGCCCATGAACGCGATGAGATCTTGATCAGCCGCCTCGGCAAAGCAGGCCAGAAATGTTTCGACCGTCGCCGCGGTTCCATCACAGCGCTCAAAGTAGATGTCCATGCCGCGTTGAAAGGCGGGTTCGCCGATCATGGCGCGCAGCATGCGGATGACCTCAGCGCCCTTTTCATAGACGGTTGCGGTGTAAAAG
>CAYGQB010000043.1:0-18068 GCA_964351895.1 uncultured Caulobacterales bacterium | reverse complement strand
GTTCCTCAGGCAGCATCCCGCCTTCGCCCGAGCAGATGCCGGTGCCGGCAAGCTCTGCGCCGCGCGCCAGAGCCACTTTGGCAGGTTCAGACAGGGCCCCAAAGCTCATGTCAGAGACGAAAAGGGGAATGTCCAGCGTGAGCGGCTTTTGCGCGTTCGGGCCGATGACCGTTGCGGCGGACACCGGCTCGTCGTCCAGGAGCGGCAAGCGATGCAGCTGTGCGGTGACGAACTGGATGTCCTGCCAGGCTGGCAGCTCGGCGGCCGGCACGCCCATGGCGTCGACCAGACCGTGATGGCCGGTCTTGCTCAGGCCTTCGCGGGCATAGCGCTGAATGCGGTCATTGAAGGGTTCGGCGTGCGGCGCATGACTGGGGTCTTGGTAGAGCCCCAGGTAGGCGTCGCGATCAAAGGGTTGGGGATTGATCTTGGCCCAGGCTTCAATCTCGTCTGCGTCGACCCAGACCTTACCCTTCTTCACCCAAGCGGAAAACTTATGCAGAACCTCTGAAGGTTCGTATGCAGAAACACCGGTCGACACGCGATAGTCCCAGTTGTGAACGCCGCAGATCAGATTGTCGTCCTCGTCGACAAATCCGTCCGCCATAAGGGCGCCGCGGTGCAGGCATCGTCCGTATAAAACCGAGACCTCGTCATCGTATCGCACCACAACCAGGTCGACCTCGCCCACCAGGGCGTAGGCGGGGCTGCGGTCGGCCAGCGTGGACCAGTCGGCGATGGCGACGTGAGACATGGCTTTGTTCCTCATGGACGCGTGCTGGGCTGGGCAGCTTTGGGATGGGTGGGGGCCCGCCGGCGGTTCGGCGCGCAGTGGTGATAGTCTCCTAGCCTACGCCGCCACGCCTTCGGCCGATAGCGCAGGACGGCCGCGCAGGACCAATCACCAGAGCGAACAATCTTGTGAAAGGGCGTGACAAGCTCCAGGCGGGCGAAGACGCTATGCCCGCCACAACACGCCCCGGGGCCCCGCACCGCCCCGCGTCAGGAGGACCAGGTCATGTCAAACACGCCCACAGAACTCTCATGGTGGAAAGTGGCCGAGCCGGGCGAAGTTGCAGACGGGCGCGCCAAATCGGTCACGGCCGGGGCGCGCTCGATCGCGCTCGTGCACTTTCAGGGCGCGTTTGCTGCGATGGACAATCATTGTCCGCATCAGGGTGGTCCCTTGGGCGAGGGGTCGATTGAGAAAGGCGTCGACGGGGCGTGCTGGCTGCGCTGTCCCTGGCATGGTTGGGACTTTGATCCGCTGACGGGCAAGCCGCCCGGCGGTCATGCTGACAGCGGCCAGGAGATGTTCGATGTCGAGGTGCGCGCTGACGGCGTTTATGTCGGCGTTCCAGCGGCCCCTGCGCGCGAACGCACGGTGGCCGATGTGATGGCCCAGACCATGACCAGCTGGGGCGTGCGCGCCGTGTTCGGCATGGTCGGGCATTCCAACTTGGGGCTGGCC
Organism: uncultured Caulobacterales bacterium; assembly: GCA_964351895.1. Taxonomy (GTDB): domain Bacteria; phylum Pseudomonadota; class Alphaproteobacteria; order Caulobacterales; family Maricaulaceae; genus CAYGQB01. The sequence goes on along the minus strand of CAYGQB010000043.1, from coordinate 16,597 downwards.
GACGCCTTGCGGGTGCAGGCTGAGGCGGGCGCGCTCAACTACTATGGCGTGCGCCATGAGGGCGCGGCCGCGTTTGCGGTGTCCGCATACGGCAAGTTGACGGGCCGGCCCGCCGCCGCCCTCACCATTGCCGGACCGGGCGCGACCAATCTCTTGACCGGCCTGTGGGATGCGCACGTCGACAGTGCGCCGGCTTTGGCGCTCACCGGCCAGGTGCAAGAGCAGGTTATTGGCGTGCACGCCTTCCAGGACATCGACCTGGAGGCCGCGTTTGAGGCCGTCGCCCTGTTCTCGCAAACCGTTCACCCAAGCTCCAACCACGCCGAGCTGATGGCGCAAGCGATCAAGACTGCAACCGTGCGCCAAGGGGTCAGCCATCTGGTGTTCCCGGACAATGTGCAGCCGCTGCCGGCGCCCGACCATGTGCGCGCCGGGTCGCCCGCCGGGCGCCTGGCGGACGCACGCGTCGCCCCGCCGCCAGATGCGCTGAACGCGGCCGTGTCGCTGATCAAGAACGCCAAGCGGCCGATGATCATCGTCGGCTACGGCGCCCTGGACGGCATGGCCGACGTTGCCGCGCTGGCTGAGGCGCTCGGCGCGCCCATCGCCACGACATTTAAGGCCAAGGGCCAGATCGCCGACGCTCACCCCCTGGCGGCCGGCGTGATGGGGCGGTCAGGCACGCCCATCGCCAGCTGGTTCATGAATGAGGCGGATCTCTTGATCGTGTTCGGGGCCTCGTTCTCGGACCACACCGGGATCTATGAAGGCGCGCCCACCATTCAGGTTGACCGCGACCCGATGCGCATCGCCAAGCGCCACCCGGTCACAGCGCCCGTGCTGGGCGACGTGGGCGTGACGGCGCGCGCCCTCGCTGGCGCTGTTCCTGCGCGTGACGCAGGGCCGGCGCAGGCCGAGGTGGCTGAGCGCTGGGCGCTGTGGCGGGCTGAAAAGGCGGCGCGGGCCATCGAGGATCGCGGCAAGGGCGTGTCAGCAGCCGCCCTGTTTGCCGCCCTGACCCGGGCTGCGCCGCGCGACGCCATCCTGCCGGTCGATGTTGGCAACAACACCTACTCGTTCGGTCGCTACTTTGAACCGACCGGCGAGCAACGGGTGCTGATGTCGGGCTATCTGGGGTCCATCGGTTTTGGCTTTCCCGCCGCCATGGGCGCCTGGGCGGCGACGCGCGAAGACGGCCCGTATGCCGGGCGCAAAGTCATCTCGATTTCCGGCGACGGCGGTTTCGGCCAGTACGCCATGGAGTTCACAACCGCGGTGAAGTACGGGATGAACATCTGCCACATCCTGATGAACAACGCCGAGCTTGGGAAAATCACCAAGGAACAGAAGGCGGGGGAGTTCCCGGTTTGGGAAACGAGCCTGGTGAACCCTTCTTTCGCTGGTTTCGCGCGCAGCTGCGGCGGCATGGGCGAGCGCGTCACCTCAGCTGACGCGTTGGACTCGGTCTTGGCCAAGGCCATCGCCCACACCGGACCCGCCCTGGTTGAGGTGATGACGGATGGCGAACTTGTCTGAGACGGCGCAGGGCGCAGTGCAGGGCGGCCTGGGCGCAATGTCGGGCGGCGCCTCGCTCGATCACCTGCCGTTCGGACTGGGCGACATGCTGACGCCCTGGCTGGAAGGTCTGGCCGCCTGGATCGATCTGATCGGCGTGTCGATCATCATCTTCGGGTTCTTGGTGGCCCTCGTGCAGCTGACCCGCAGCTTGGTGCGCGGCGCGGGGCTGCGCCGCGAGATGGCGGGGCTCGACATGGCCCGCGTGACCTTGGCCACCTACATCCTCACCGGGCTTGAGTTCATGATCGCGTCCGACATCGTGCACACGGTCATCTCGCGCGAGGTGGCTGACCTGTTGTTCGTGGCGCTCCTGGTCGTGATCCGAACCGCGATTTCCTACTTCTTGGGTCGTGAAGCCACGGAATTACGTCGTGAGGAGATGGGCGGCGGCGCCGACAAGCAGGGCGCCCGCCCCAGCGCCTAGCTGCGACCGTCGAGGTGCCGGCGCAGCGCCAGAGACCCGGCCTGATCGGGCGTGGTGTCGGCCAGGCGATCAAGATAGGCGCGCCCGCCCTCATCTTGCACGATGACGCTGGCTTGGCGCAGCGCAGACGCGCGCAACGGCTCGTCGAGCTGGGACCAGAACGCCAGGGAAAACTCCATGCGCCAGCGCTGAAACGCGGGCGGCCCGTAGGGCGAGACCAGATAAGAGCGCATCAGCGCCGTGCGGCCTTCTTCATCGAGCGTGTCGTCGCGCACCGCGTCCACATAGGCCAGGCGCGCCCAGGCGTCGGCCTTGGCCGGGCCGGTGGCAAGGGCGTAGCGCGCGGCTTCCTCAGCCCGGTCAAGGTCGGGAGGGGCCATGGCCAAGGCGACCGCTGAAGCGGTGGCGTTGAGGTTGCCAGTGGCCAGTCGACCCGAAAGGTTGCGGTGGGCCGCTTCCAGCGCGGCGCTGCGCTCTGTCGGATTGGTGAGGTTGGCCGTTCGCTCATAGGCTAGGCGCGTGGCCTCGGTCGTGTGGTCGGCGCGCGCACCGAGAATGGCCAACACCCCAAAGACCACAAAAGCGCCGGCGGCCACCCGAGCCAGCATCTGATCGCCGCCACGGTCGTTGGAGAGACGGTCCGCCAACGAGCGTCCCGAGCGCGTGCGCGAGCCGGCGGGCGGCGTTTCAGACTGCGATGAGGTGGCCATGTTGGCGCATTCCCGCTGATTGACGTCCTCGCGATAAGAGGACCTGAGAGTTGGCGGCGTCTTGCGCCAGTTTCCACATGCCTGCCCTACGATCATGCAGGAAATGGCCCAAAACAAGCGCCATTCCCACGACACCGTTCATTAACCCATGGCGGGCCATTCATGATCGGAACGCTCGGCGCACATCATAGGGGCGACGAAAGGGAGTGGCCAATTGTCTCAGTTGGTCTAAATTCCCCAATAAGGCGAATCGGATCCGACAATTCGCGTGACGCGCGAATTGGGTCTGAACGCCACACGACTCAGTCGCCAAGTGTGCGCGGCTGAGCCACTAGGGAGACTTGAGTGCCTAGACTTCGGACCCGTGCGGATGACAATTCTGGCGATCAGATCGCCGCGCGCGCGCGAGCTATGACGTCGCCAATCCTGGTGGAATCGCAAGAGGCGTCCATTACCGACCCTCGGCGGTCCCTTGCACGCGACTTGCCGGAGCTTGCAGGCGCCTTGATGCGCAGCGACGCAGTTGAGGAGCGCTGGTCGGCGCGCCGCACCTTGGCGTTCGTTCTTGTAACGTGCGGAGCCTTTTGGGGCCTGGTGGCGGCTGCAGTCATCGCCATCGTCTAGAGGCCCGTCTCTGCTCCGAGTGCGCCGCGACGCGCGTGCCGAGCGTCACGTTCGGGCAACCGAGCTGCGATCTGGCGCCTCCCTCATAGAACTTTTCCTGACCCGTCATGTTTTAGCACTGTGCGCTGTCGCGCGCTTGCGTGTAGGCACTGCGCCCGGCGGCGTGGCCCGATCTGTGCGAGCGCGCCGGTAACGGGCGACCGCAGGATGCGCAGCGCCAGAGAGGGAAGGCTGGGTCTGTGCGCGGATCGCGATCACACACCTTTGCACCGTGGATCGAACGGCTTCGCGTGGCGCCCTACGCAGCGTTTGATTCGCTGCGCGCGCATGCGCCCGCCCTCGATGCGGCCATCTGGCGACTTGCTGCGTGGCGCGACGCCAGCCTGATCGGCGCGGTTCAGCTTCTGTCCCAGCTGCACGCCCCCCCGTCACCGTCCAAACATGAAAGCCCCGTCGCCACTCAGCCGGCGCGCGCGCGTCCGCTTCAGCCAGCGCCCCCTGTCGCATCTCGGGCGCCCGGCGCCTCAGCGCTGATCTACGCCATTGGCGACGTACATGGGCGCGACGACCTTCTGGCGCGGCTTCTCAACCAGATTGAGGCGGACGCTGGCGATCAGCCGGCGCGCCTGGTGATGCTGGGCGACTATGTCGACCGCGGCGCCGGGTCGCGCCGGGTCGTCGACATTCTCCTGTCCCAGCGCATGACCCGGTTTGAAACAACTTATCTAAAGGGCAATCACGAGGCGGCGCTCTTGCGCTTTCTCGGCGATCCTGGCGCAGGCGCCGTGTGGTGCAGCTACGGGGGCGGGGACACGCTCGCCGCCTACGGCGTCACGCGACCGCCGGCTGACGCACCGCTGGACGATTGGGATGCGGCCCGGCGCGCCTTCGCCGCCGCCATCCCAGCCGAGCATCTGGCGTTCTACCAGGCGCTGGAACTCTATGCCGTCGATGGTCCCTATGTCTTTGTACATGCAGGGGTGCGGCCTGGCGTGCCGCTTCATCGTCAGCGCGAACAAGATCTGCTTTGGATCCGCGACGAGTTCCTGGACGATGAGCAGCCGAGTAACAAAATCGTCGTGCACGGTCACACCCCTGAAGAGGAGCCGTTCCAGGGCCGGGCGCGGATCGGTTTGGACACTGGCGCCTACGTCACAGGGGTGCTGACGGCGGCGCGCTTGGCGGGCCGCTCGGTCAAGTTCTTGCAGGCGCGGGGCTAAACGCGCGCGCGGCATGGGTTCACACGCGGGTCAAGGTGTTGGACAACATCACAACTGATGCGGACGTCGCACGATGCGGCGGGCGCGGCTGACCAGGGAGCATGCAATGGGTTGGGGACAATCACTGATGAAGAAACTGGCGGCGGGCCTGTGCGCGCTTGCCGTATCGGCCTGCGCGGCGGGCGGCGGCGGTCTGGGCGGCTGCGGCTCCTTGGCGGGCCTGTCGACGGGCGAACAGCTCGCCGGCCCTTATCGTCTCGGCGTGGGCGACGAACTCAGCGTGGTCGTGTTCGGCGAAACCAACTTGTCGGGCGACTATATTGTCAACGGCCAGGGCGTCGTCAGCTTCCCGCTTGTCGGGGAAGTTGAAGCCCGAGGGCGGACGCTGCGTGAGTTCTCAGATTCGCTCGTGGCGGTCTTGTCGCGGGATTTTCTGAACAATCCGAGCGTTTCCATCGATGTGCTCAACTACCGGCCGTACTTCATCTTGGGTGAAGTGAATGCGCCGGGTGAATACCCCTACCGTGAGGGATTGTCGGTGGTGAACGCCGTGGCCATCGCTGAAGGTTTCACCTATCGCGCGAACCAGTGCCGTGTATTTGTTCAAAGAAGCGGTGTTGCAGAAGAGATCGAGTTCGCCTTGACGGCGAAAACTCCAGTACAGCCTGGCGACACGATCCGCTTCGTCGAGCGTATACTGTAATTGAATCTACGTTTTCACTTTGTGATAGGCTAATATCCCTAGGTGCGGCCAAGTGGCCCGCAGATTGCTTGGTTACTCTTGCAACAAGCAGCTGGGGAGATAGCGGCTATGATGAATGTGATGAAATCGGGCGTCGTGGCGGCTGCTCTCATGGTGGGAGCAGCTGCTGCGGCGGACGACCGTTCGGCCACTCGTATCGGTGGTGAAACGCCGGGGGCGCTGGCCTCTCAAGAGATGGCATTGAGCGCGCGCATGACGCACGCCCTGCGCGGTCTCGCAGGCGTGGGAACCGAAAGCCTGGTTGAAGCCCGCCTGATGCAAGAGATCGCCGCCGCCGACCTGTCACGCGCCAGCGTGCTGTCCGCGCTCGATCTCTTAATGAAAGGTAACTGGAGCGATAATGAAATCGCCGCTCTTGTTTACCTTCGTCAACAATTGGAAACAATTGACTTCGCCACCATCGACAATCGGTGGGATGCTGTAAAGAACTCAGAAAGTATCGCAGCCTACCCTTCGTCTAGCACGCCGATTCGCGGCCGTGCGACGCTGACGGCTCCGCCGATCCTCGCCACCAGCGGGGGCTCGGACTACTCTGACCCGAACTAGGTCAGACGACAGTTGGATCTCGGCAGCGCGGCGCAAGACAATCTTGCGTCGCGTTGCTTGTAACAGGGCCCTTGTGGCCCTTGAGTTCCAAAGGGACCTTGCGCCGCTCGACCTCGCGCTGGCGCGTCAGAACCGCCCTAACTTCAACAACACCCCTGGGGGGACAGCGTGACCAATTCTAAAGCCAAGTTCATGGCCTCGATCGCCGGCGTTGCGCTGGCCGCGGGCCTTTCCGTACCTGCACAAGCCCAGCTCTTTGAACGCGACCGCAACGTCTCGGTGCGCGAGCGGCCGCAGCCCGAATTTGACGCCCTCGGCGTCGATCTGGGCGGCTTTCGTCTCTATCCGGAGGCCACGGCCGGTGTCGAACTGAACGACGACATCTTCGCCAACGACGCCAACAAGGTCGACGACGTCGTGGTTCGTCTTGAACCACGCGCGCGCCTCGTCTCGGATTGGAACAATCACGAGCTGGTCGTCGATGGGTCTCTGGACTCGCGCCAGTATCAAGACAATGACGACGAGTCGGCCACCGACGTGCGGTTGCGCGCCGACGGTCGTTTGGACGTGACCCGCGCCACCAAGGTGTTTGGTCGCGCCGCCTACGCTGCGCTCAACGAGCCGCGCATCTCATCGTCTACGCCCGCCGACGCCGCCCAGCCGATCGAGTATGACCTGACCGAATTGGGCGCCACGGTGAGCCACGAGTTCAACCGCCTGCGCATCCAGGGCTCGGTCGACAACGCAGCGTTTGATTTTGACGATACAGTGTCAAACGCCGGCGCTCCGATTGACCAAGACGATCGTGACCACGACGTGACCCGCATCGCGGCGCGCGCCTCCTATGCGCTCAGCCCCGACACGGCCGTCTTTGCCGAGATCTCTCACAACCAGCGTGAGTACGACATCGCGCCGGCCACCGGCCTGAACCGATCGTCGGACGGTGAGACGGTTATGGTTGGCGCCGAGTTTGACATCTCGCAGTCGCTGCGCGGTGAGGCCTCGGTTGGCTTTCTTCAGCAAAGCTATGACGATCCCACGCTTGAGGATGTTGACGGCCTGGCCGCCATGGCTCAAGTGGAGTGGTTCGCGTCGCCGCTGACGACCGTCACCTTCAATGGCTCTCGCCAGCTTGTTGAGACGGGCGTGGACGGCTCTTCCAGTGTGCTGGAATCGGCCATCGGCGTGCGCGTGGACCATGAGCTGCGCCGCAACTTCCTGATCTCAGGCACCGCCTCCATCGCCAAAGATGAGGTCGAAACCGTCGATCGTGAAGATGATCGTGTCTCAATCGGCGCCGAAGGCATGTACCTTCTTAACCGGAATGTCGGTATTGGTGCGCGGTATGTGTATACTTCGCGCTCGTCCAGTGGCGCCGCGCGCGGCACGGAATTTGATCAGAACGTAGCAGGCATTCGCCTACTTGTTCGGTATTAGGCCGGTACGCCCTCTCGGGTGCGTTCCCGGCGGTAAATCGTGGGGGACGCACTCGTGAACCGGCCGCAAATGCGAGACGCATATTCGTACTCATCTGACGTCGGCGACGACGAGCGGCTCGACAACGACACGCTCGACCTTCGTTCGCTTTGGTTCATTCTGCGCCGCCGTATCGGCGTGGTGCTGGCGGTGGCCAGCATGGTGCTCGCCGCCTCGGTGCTGGTGACGTTCCAAATGACGCCCAGCTACAAGGCTGTGGCCAAGGTTCTGATTGATCCGAGCGACAAGGAAGTCGTCGACTTCCGCTCTTCGGCCGGCGGGCTCTTGCCCGACGCTGCGATGGTGGACACCGAAGTTGAGGTGATCCAGTCGCGCGCGCTGGCCGCTCGGGTCGCTGACGAACTGAACCTGACCCGCGATCCCGAGTTCAACCTCTTCTTGCGCGAACGCGACGGCGCTGCGGCCATGATTGGCTCGGTGACCGACGCAATCGGCAACTTCATGACCACGCTGCTTCCGACCGACGACACCGATCGGCGCACCTTGACGGCTGAAGAGCAGTCAGAGGCCGAGCGTGATCTTGTGATCACCACCTTGTTGAAAAACTTGGATGTTCAGCGCTCTGGCTTCACGCACGTGATCGACATTGCCGCTGAGAGCGAAGACCCGCGCAAGGCGGCGTTGATCGCCAACACCTTTGCAGACCAGTACCGGGTCGATCAGCTTGAAGCCAAGCTTGAGGCCACGCGCCGCGCCAATGAGTGGCTCCTGGAGCGGCTCAACTCGCTGCGCGACGAGGTTCGCACCGCTGAAAGCGCCGTGGAGAGCTACCGTGCTCAAGCCGGCCTGTTGGGAACCGGGGGCGGGGCCACGCTCACCGAACAGCAGATCGCCGAGCTGAACGCTCAGCTGGTGCTGCTGCGCGCGGACCTGGAAGACAAGGAAGCGCGCCTGTCGACGTTGCGCTCGATCCGCGCGTCGGGTCGTTCAGGCGATGACTTCTTGGACGTCCTGAACTCGCCGCTGATCCTTCAGCTTTCGGCTCAGAAAGCCCAAGTTCAGAGCGATTTCGCCCAGCTGTCTGAGCGTTATGGCCGGATGCACCCGGAGATGCTGCGCGTCACCCGGGAGCTGGCGGACGTGGAATCGGAGATGGAGCAGGAGGTGCGTCGCATCTTCGCCAGTCTCGAAAACGAAGTGCAGGTCGCCCGTCAGCGCGTGAGCGCGGTCACTGGCAACGTGCAGCGGCTGCGTCAGGAACTGGAGCAGAACAACGTCTCCACCATTCGCCTGCGCGAATTGGAGCGCACCGCCGGCGCCAACCGCAGCATCTATGAAGCGTTCCTGGAGCGCTCAGAGCAGACCGGCGAACAGCAGACCCTGCAGCAGGCTGACGCGCGCATCATCTCGCGGGCGGCTCCGCCGATGACGCCGTCTTCACCCAACCACCAGCTCAACCTGGCGCTCGGCTTTGTCCTCGCGCTCTTGGCGGGCGGCTTGGTGATGTTCTTGGCTGAAACCTTCGACGGCGGCATGCGCATGGAGCAGGACGTTGAGCGTCTGTTGAACACGCGCTGCCTGGCCACTGTGCCAAAGGTGGGCGGGGCGCTCCTGGCTGAGCAGTCCGTGGCGGACGTGGCCGACTACATGTGGGCCAAGCCATTCTCCGCCTACGCTGAAGCCATTCGCTCGGTGCGCGCGTCGGTGCTCTTGTCGCGCGATCGCTCTGAAGTGCGGACCGTCGCCATCACCTCGGCCCTGCCGAATGAAGGCAAGTCCACCTTGGCGTTCTCCTTGGCGCGCATGTCAGCGATGATGCAGTCCAAGACGGTCATCATTGACGGCGACTTGCGTCGCCGCACCTTGACCCGCGCCGCCTCTGCGTCTTCAGAGCGCGGCCTGATGGACGTGCTGGACGGTTCGGCGACGCTTGAAGAGGTCATGATGACCGACGAGCACACCGACCTGACGGTGATCCCGGCCGGTCGCGCCGGCGACGGCGACGCCAACCGCGTGGTGCGCCTGGGTGATCTGGGTGAGATCCTGGAAGACCTGCGCAACCGGTTTGAACTCGTTGTGCTGGACACCACACCGGTTCTGGCCGTGGCTGAAGCGCGCGAGCTTGCCACCTGGGCCGACAAGGTGGTGATCGCCACACGCTGGCGCAAAACCCCGCGCAACTCGGTCAAGGCGGCCCTGCGCGTCCTCGACAGCGTGGGCGCTCCTGTGGCCGGCGTGGTCCTGACCCAAGCCAACATGCGGGTTCAGGCGCTGTACTCCGGCGAGGGCGCGTACGACAAGAGCTACGGCGCCTACTACACCGACTAGAGCAAGCCGCAGAACCCACGTCGCAGACCACGCCCCCGTTCGCGAGATCATCGCGGGCGGGGGCGTTTGCGTTTGGGCGGTAACCTGTTGCGTCTAAGAGAAGTTTTATCCCCGGAGCGTGTTCGAATGGACACAGGATTCGCAACTCGACCGCTCGCCGCGCCCGCACAGGAGCGTTAACCTTTCCAGCTAATCGCACGCTGTTGCGAGCTTGGGAGTGGGTGAGACGCGATGACGAATTCCTTGAAGACCAGCCTGGCCGCAAGCGCCGCCATTGGAGCACTTGTCGCGGCGGGCGCCGCAGTTCCGGCCATGGCGCAAGAGACGCGTGAGACGATCACCGTCACCGCCTCCAAGCGCGCCCAGGCGATCCAAGACGTGCCGTTCTCGGTCAACGCCCAAACCCAGGCCGATTTTGAGCGCACCGGCGCCAAGACGCTGGAAGACGTGGCCCGCAACGTGGCCGGTCTGGCGATCCAGAACTTGGGTCCAGGACAAAGCCAGGTCGCCATCCGCGGCGTTTCGGCCGGCCAAATCATTCGCGATCAGCCCGGGGTGAAAGAGCAAGTTGGCATCTATCTCGACGAGAGCGTCATCTCCCTGTCGCTGTTTACGCCCGATCTAGACCTCTACGATCTGAACCGTGTTGAGACGCTGCGTGGCCCGCAGGGCACGCTGTTTGGCTCCGGTTCGGTCGGCGGCACCATTCGCTACATCACCAACCAGCCGGACATGGACAGCCAGTCCGCCAGCGCTGAAGCCGACATCAATACGGTGGCGGACGGCGGCGTCGGCGGGCACCTCAAGGGCATGGTGAACATGCCGCTGTCAGGCAAGGCGAGCTTGCGGGTGGTGGGCTATCACACCGAGTACGCCGGCTACATCGACGCCCTGCGAGAGGGCGGTGGGCGCACCGAGGATGTGAACTCTGGCCAGCGCACCGGCGTGCGCGCCGCCTTGCGCCTGGAGCCCACGGCGACGGTCGCGGTGACCCCGCGAATCGTCTATCAAAAAGCGCAGGCCGACGGCTTCAACCGGCAAGAGGTCTACAACCTCTTCGCCAACCCGTTCACGACGACCCGTCCCGCCATTCAGCTCGGTGAGCGCGAGCAGTTTCTGCAGCTCGACGAACGCTTCGAAGACGAGACGCTGGTTGCGGACGTGATGGCCGAGATCGGCACAGCGCTCGGCGACGTGACCTCGATCACCAGCTACACTGATCGTGAGATCCTGGTGTCGCGGGACGCCAGCGCTCTGACCGGGTCTGTGTCTGATGACTTTGGCATCACAGAGGCGGGCATTCTGACGCCGTCGAACCTGCGCGATACGACCGACCTCAAGCAGTTCACCCAGGAAATTCGCCTCAGCTCAAGCGGCGATGGGCCATGGCAATGGCTGGTGGGCGCGTTCTACGCGGACACCGAACGCACCTACGCGCAGCGCTTGCCCACTCCCGGCTATGACGCCTTTGCCGACGCCGCCCTGGGCGCCGGGACCTCAGCTGGCGCGGCAAACGGCTTTGGCCCGGATTCACCGTACAACGCTGACTTGCCATACGATCTCACCCAGATCGCCGTGTTTGGCGAGGCCTCTTATGATGTCAACGAACGCCTGACGGTCACCGCCGGCGGTCGCTTCTACGACTTTGAAGAAGAGCGGCGCTTCACCTCAGGCGGCGTCTTCTCGGGCAGTGATGATCAGGTGGATTCAACCACGTCGGACGGCTTCACCCCGCGCGTCCTGGCAAACTATGACCTGAATGACGACGTGACCTTGAACGCCCAAGTTAGCCAAGGCTTCCGTCTTGGCGGCGTCAACGATCCGCTCAACGTGCCGCTGTGCAGCCCCGCCGACGAAGCGATCTTTGGCGGCTTTCAGGACTATGATGATGAGACGCTGGTCAACTACGAGGCCGGCGTGAAGGTGGACCGGGGCAACTTCCGCATGAACGCGGCCGCCTTCTACACCGACATTGAAGACCTTCAGGTGACGCTGGACGCTGGCACGTGCTCGTCGCGCGTTGTGTTCAACGTGCCCGAAGCGCACACGGCGGGCGTTGAGTTTGAGATGTCGGCGAATCCAACGCCGAACCTGGAAGTCTCATTCGCCGGCTCTCTCTTGGAATCTGAGTTTGATTCTTCGGTGGTGGACGGGACGGGGGCCGTGCTTGGCGGCATCGAGGAGGGCAACCGCTTGCCGTCGGTGCCCGACCTTCAACTCGCCGTTGCCGGCACCTACTCGTTCCCGGCCGATTGGGCCCGCCCTGGGGCAACCGGCTTTGTGTCCGGATCGATCCAGCACATTGGCGATCGCATCACGCAGCCTGGTGATCAGGTGCCGGGCGCGGGGGTCTTCGGCCATCGCTGGACGTTCGGCGGGGCGCCGGGCACCGATTCAACTACGGTCAACCTGGAACTGCCGTCCTATGAGCTGGTCAACATCAATGCCGGCCTCGACTTCGGCGACTGGCAAGTGGTGGGTTACATCAACAATGTGACCGACGAGAACGTGCTCTACTCCTTTGACCGTGAGCGCGGCGGCCAGGCGCGTCTGGCCTTCCGCACCAACACGCCGCGGCAGATCGGCTTTACGGTGCGCAAGGCCTACTAGGTCAGTCGCAACCTGCGAGCCCAACCATGGATGGGGGCGCTGCACGCCGTGCAGCGCCCCTTTCTGTTCGACAGTCATGGGATGCGCGCGCCCGATGGGCCGCCTTTACCTGAGGGTGGGCTCAACCTCAGGGTCGTCAGTGCTCGAAGGGGCCGCGAGAGGGATCATGACCTCGTTTCGGCGCAAAAATGGCGGCGTCCAGGGCGGATTGTAGCCGGCATAGATTGGCGGCCCCGCGACGACCAGGTCCTGCGCCGTTATCCAAGACATCAGTTCGGCCGTCTTTGCGTCCTGACTCGCCGCGCGCCAGCTCCCTGAGTAGCGAATGGCGGCAACCCGCTGGGGCGGTGTTTCGATCAGCGCCACGCTTGGATTTGTCGGGGCGGGCAGGGTCTCCATCGTCCACTCAGACGGCATCACAAAGCGCACAAGCCAGCGCCCGTCCTCAGCTTGGGTTTGGGTCACCGGCGCGGTCATGTCGATTTTCACGGGCGCCGCCTGGGTTGTGACTGGCGCGGTCATCTCAATCGATTGGCGCGGGGCGTTGGCGCCAAAGATATAGTCGGCGAGCGGTTGAAATCCGGCGCTTGAGGCGCGACTGCGATCGGCTTCAACCAAAACCTCGGCCACGATGGTGGGCGCATAGTCTCGGATCTCGATGGCGCCGTCCTGGAGCACGAGCGTGTAGGCCGGCTCTTCGATTGCGCGCGCATCCGCCGCGCCGGCCACGCTGGCGGCGGCGCCCAAGAGGGTGGCGCCCAGAACGGCCCGGCCCTGGCCCTGAACCTTCGTCCGGATCGGGTTCCCGCTCTGGCCGATCGGGCGGGTGCGGCCCGGGGGTTTTGCCGACGTGTTGTCGCTCATGGCGGTACTCCTGCATCTGCGTCCCACCTAAGGGTACGCGCGCAGGCAGGTGGCGGATCGCGTGCGGGTGTGACGGTGAGGTTTATGGCTCCCGCGTCAGATCAGCCGCGGTCTTGAGGGCCTATTCGCCAAATCGTGTGCAGACGTCCTCGTAGACCGCGATGATGCGGTCCACCATGGCGTCGATTGCAAAGTCCTTTGACATCTTCAACGAGGCGGCGGCGAAAGCGGCGCGCTCTTCATCGTTCGATACGATGCGCACAATCGCGTCGGGCAGGGCGTCCTGGTCTTCGCGGTCGACAATCAGTCCGTTGGTTTCATGAACGACGGTTTCTTCAGACCCGCCGACATTCGTTGTGACGATCGGAAGGCCGGCAAACAGGGCTTCAATGTAGACGTACGGCATGGCCTCATAGCGGCTGGACATGCAGAACACGTCCATTGCGTTCATCCACATTTGGCCCGGCGCATCAATCAGCAGCGCAACAGCGTCGTCCAGGCCGTTTGCGCTAAGCGCAGAGCGCACCTCGTCTTCCATGCCGTCGCCGCCAATCAAGATTGCCCGGGTCTTTGGATTGACGGCCCGGGCGCGGGCGATGGCGTCGATGAATCGCAACGGATCTTTCTGGTGGGAGAAGCGGCCGACAAACCCGATGGCGACTTCGTCAGGCGCGATTGCCAGCTGAGCGCGCAAGGCGTCCCGGTCGCCAGGAGCGGGGCCGTCGATCCCGTTGCGCACTTTTGCGATTTTGCGAGTCTGCATGCCCATCGCGCGCGCGTGAATCCGCTCGCTTTCAGAGACGCACACAATGGTGCTCGTCGCCACCCGGCACAGGGTGCGCTCGATGGTCCCAATGATCGCCCGCGCGGGGGCGGAGATGGTCGGGTCCATGGTGCGAAAGGCGTGGGGCGAGTAGACGCGCGGCGTGTGCGGCGCATAGGCGAGACGCGCGGCCACGCCGCCCTTTGACGAATGGCCGTGAATGACGTCGAAGGGGCCATGGCGTGACGCGATCTGGGACAGGCGCAACAGGGCGTAGGCGTCGGTTGGGCCAATCGACCGGTTCATAGAAAACGCGACGGGCGTTACATTCTGCGCCGCTTCCAGCGCTTCGATATAGGCCGGAGAGGCGCGCTTGGGCGAATAGGCGACGACGATGCGGTGCCCGCGTGCGCCCAGAGCCACGGCCAGGTCGCGCACATTGCGGCCCGAGCCGCCGGCAAAAGATTCAATCACCAGGAGAATGCTCATCGGACCGGAGCGGCCGGGGCCGAAGCGCGGACCCGGGCGGCGACCGCGGCGCGGCGCGTCGGCCGGCGTATCAGAGCTAAGGCGGGCGCTGCCACGCATCGCGGGTCTCCATTGCACGCGCTGATCTTGCGCGCAGGTTCGCGCCTGGAAGGAGCAAGAAGTGGGCCGGTCGCGTCACGGGCGATCAGCGTGGCGGGCAGACATGCACGAAAAAACCGCGCGGCGGCAAGATCGATCACGATCGGCGGGCGCCAGAACGAACGAAAAATCGCCTGCCGCCAAGGAGGGCGACATGCGGTGCTGGTCTTCGTTGCTCGGCTTCAGGGCGTTTGCCGGGTTGCCTCGGCAGACCTAGACCGCTTCCGTCTTTGACGACAATCGGTCGTCGGCTTCTTTTCGCTCACGGCGCGCCGGCGGGCCCGGCAGACTCAGCGGGGGCAGCCTCCGCGGGGACTGCCTAATCGGCCGACGGGCCTTGCCCGGGGGAGCGTTTTCGCCGGAAGCGGATACGCTTTAGTAGGCGCCGCGTGACTTGATGACGGCCGGAATGGTCTTGAGCAGGATCAAGATGTCTTTGCGCAGCGACCAGGTCACGGCGTACTGCGCGTCCAGTTCGACCCGCTCCTTGTAGGTGGTGTTGTTGCGGCCGCTGACCTGCCAGAGGCCCGTCACGCCAGGCAGCACCGACGTGTAGTGGTTGAAGAAGTCGCCATAGCGCTCAACTTCGCTGCGTACGATGGGACGCGGGCCCACCACACTCATCTCGCCGCGCACAATGTTCCAAAGCTGGGGCAATTCATCCAGGCTGGTCTTGCGCAGGAAGCGGCCAATCGGCGTGATGCGCGGGTCATGGCGCAACTTCTGGTCGCGCGCCCATTCAGCGCGCGCTTCAGGATCTGAGGCCAGCAGCTCATTGAGCCGCGCTTCAGCGTCCAAAACCATCGAGCGGAATTTCAGGCAGTAGAATTCCTTGCCGCCGTACCCGATGCGCTTGTGCTTGTAGATCACATTGCCGCCGTCCGTGAGCCGGATGGCGAGCGCAACCCCAACGAACAGCGGAGACAGAAACAGCATTGCAGGGATCGTGACCATGAGGTCGAACACCCGCTTTGCCAGTCCGGTGGCCCGGGGCTGAGGCGGGGTGGATGGAGAAATCGCCTGCGGCTTTGCTGGCGCGTTAGCCGTCCGCGACCATTCCAACGACTTGTCATGACCGGCCTGAACGACCGATAGCCGATCTGCTTGCGTAGACATGACGAATAGTCCCCGGCCCTTCGACCCCCTGTCGAAGTTCTGCTCGTTATCTGTTATTTCGTTATCCATCTAACGTATCACCCACATGTCGCGCTGCACAAGCGGTCACGCCGCTCAAAATCGCGATATTTGGACGCCCTACCTGCGTGAAACACCGACCGTGTCCAACGCATGATCGGCGCCAGGATGAAAATTGCGGCCTGGCCCGATTTATGCGATTTACTTGCGAGTGTTTCAGCACAAGCCGGCGGCGCCCCTGCGATGAAGTCCCAAGCATCACAACGCAAATTCGCGATCATCACACCCGTTTACAACGGTGAGGCGTATTTGGCTGAGACCATGGCCAGCGTTCAGGCGCAGACCTACGACAATGTGGTGCACGTCGTTTTGGACAATGCATCGACCGATGCGACGCCCGAGATCATCAAGCGGTTCGAAGGCGGCCGCGTGCCGGTAATTGTGCACCGCAACACGGAGCTTTTGCCGCACCGGCTGAACTGGAACGCCGCCGTCAACCACATGCCTGACGACTGCGATTACTTTGGCGTTCTGTGTGCGGATGATATGATCCGGCCGGACTTTTGCGCAAAGTTGGTCGCGCTGGGTGAGGCCCATCCAGGCGCTTCGGTCTTGGCGTCAGCGGTGCGCTCAACGCGCGGTCAGATGGTCACGTACGGATTGGCGCGAGACCGCACAGAGTTCGAGCGCGACGAGATTATTCGCGGCTATTTCCAGCGGATGCACGCGGGATTCATCTCAAACATCGTGATGTTCCGGCGCAACACGCATGTGTTGGGCGAGCCATTTTATCCTGAAGAGTTTCTCTACTTTGATCTCGACAAGGTCTTGTCGCTCCTGTCGATGGGCACGCTCGCTTATAGTCACGAAGATCTGTCCATCATGCGCCAGCACGAAAACTCGATTACCACCCGGGAGGCCAAAGGCAAGGGCACGGGCATGTCGGAACTTTTGCGTCTGACTGAAAAG
>CAYGQB010000042.1:0-18349 GCA_964351895.1 uncultured Caulobacterales bacterium | reverse complement strand
GGAGCGCTGTGACGCCCACCCGGCTGTCCGCTCGAGGCGACTCTGTGAGCGCTTCAGGAAAAAAGCCGCAAATCCCCTCGTGACGCCGGCCTGACCACCAGTTCAAGCCCTTTAGGGCGACCTAAGTCACTCTGACGCGAATACGGCACGATTCTCGGATCAAAAGGACTAAACAATGAACACAATCCAACCTACGTATTTGTTTAGTTTGGTAGGCGGTGACGGGTTCGAACCGCCGACCCTCTCGGTGTAAACGAGATGGTCTCCCAGCTGAGCTAACCGCCCGACGCTGCGATCCAACTCTGAGTGGGTGGCCGATGCAAGCCCCTCATTGGCCGCCTGCGAGCCCCTGCCCCATCGGGTGATCGCGGCCCGGTCGCGCGTCCGCCTCCCCCGCCGCCTCGGCGCGTCCTCTCCACGCGTCCCCAGCGGTCCAGTTCCGCGGGGTGCGGACCTATCCCGTGTCCCCAGAGCAACAGGTGCGCGACGGCGACGACGAAAAATGCAATCGTTTGGTATTTGCAATTGCAATCGGTTGGAACCGGCTCCATACCTAGAGCGCACAACCAGGGTCACGGCGCATGGCAAGCGCCGAAGGCCTGCGCACTCAGCCGCGGCGACAGATCGCGGCGCATCCTGGGAGGGACAAAATGCCAATGAACTCGAAGCGAAGCCTTCTGTTGTCCGCCGCGTCGCTGGCCCTTGTCGCGGCGCCCGCCGTCGCGCAGGACGCCCCCGCGAGAGAGACCATCGTGGTCACAGGCGTGGTCAGCTCGGCCGGCAAGAACAAGCTCGACACCAGCATCTCGGTCAGCGCCATCAGCGAAGAGGACATCGCCAAGAGCGCGCCCCGCGGCACCGCCGAGATCCTCCGCGCCCTGCCTGGCGTGCGTTCAGAATCCTCGGCTGGCGGCGGCAACTCCAATATCGCGGTGCGCGGCATGCCCCTCTCGACCGGCGGCGCCAAGTACCTGAGCCTCCAGGAAGACGGCCTGCCGATCCTCTTGTTCGGCGACTTCGATTTCGCGCCGGCGGACGGCTTCTTTAAGGTCGACTCCACCCTTGCGCGCGTGGAGGCGGTGCGCGGCGGCACCGCCTCGACCCTGACCACCAATGGGCCGGGCGGCATCATCAACTTCATCACCAAGACCGGCCAAGACGAAGGCGGCTCGATCGCGCTGACGACGGGCTTGGACTATGACGACTTCCGCGGCGACTTTGAGTATGGGGCGGCCCTCGCCGACGATCTCTACCTCCATGTCGGCGGCCACTATCAACAGGGCGGCGACTATCGCGACTTTGGATTTGACGCCGTCTCGGGCGGGCAGGTGCGCGCCTCCCTCACCAAGGAGTTCGCGACCGGCTTCCTGCGGCTGAACGGCAGGGTGCTCGACAAGCGCGACGCAACCTACATGCCCCAGGCGGCAGGCCTGTCGAACGGCGACGTGGTGGATTCTATCGCCGGCTTCTCAGCCAACGCCGACAGCCTGCACAGCCCCTTCATCCGCTTCGGGCGGGACGTCGACTCCGCGAACACCATCAACAACTATGATCTGGCCGACGGCATCCGCACCAAAATCAAGGCGATCGGCGGACAAGCTCAGTTCGACATCGGCAACGGCGTCACGTTCGACAATAAGTTCCGCTATCAGGATATTTCGGGCAATTTCAACGCCCCCTTCACCCACTTCGTGGCGGACGCCGACACGCTTCTGGCGGGAACCTACGGCGGAGCGGGCGCCACCTACTTCAACGGCCCGCGCGCCGGGCAAGCGGTCACCTCCGCCTCGCTCCTGGCGGCCAATCAGAACAGCTTGATCTCTGAGGTCTCCTACTTCAACACCGACCTCGACGACATGAGCAACTTCGCCAACGAGCTTAAGCTCTCCAAGTCATTCGAGACGTCCGCGGGCGTGCTCGACGTGACGGCCGGCTATTTCTTCATGCAGCAGTCCTTCGTGCAGGACTGGCACTGGAACCGGTTCCTCACGGACACCACGGCCGACGCCGCCCTGATTGACGTCGCCGGTTTCACCGACGATGGCGTTCTTGGCTACAATCAGGGCTTTGGTTGGAACGGCACCAACCGCCAGTACGATCTGGACTATCAAGCTCGCGCCCCGTTCCTGGCCGGCAGCTTTGCGTTCGCCAACGGCCTGACCCTGGACGGCAGCGTGCGGATGGACACGATCGAGCAGACCGGAACCCGCACCGAGGGCGCCGGGGGAGCGTTTGACGTCGACGGCGACGGCGTGATCTCGCCGCCGGAAGCGGACGTGTCCCTGAACACGGGCGTGGGCGGAACGGCGAACTTTGAAGTCGACAACACGGCCTATTCGTTCGGCGCCAACTACCTGGTCAATGACCAGCTTTCGGTGTTCGGCCGGATCAGCTCGGGCGCCGCGTTCAACGGCGAGCGCCAGCTCTTCAATTCGCTGGACGCGGGCGGCCGGCTCGTGCCCGGCGGCGACGAGACCTATGTGGACGAGACCGACCAGTTCGAGCTTGGCTTCAAGTGGCAAGAGCAAGGAGACGCCGTGCCTGGCGATCTTGATCTGTTCGTCACCTACTTTGACGCCACCACCAAGGAAGACAACTTCGAGATCACCAGCATGCGCGCGCTCGGCAACGAGTACCGGTCACGCGGGGTGGAGACCGAGGCGGTCTATCGCTACGGCGGCTTTGATCTGATCGGCAGCGTCACCTTCACCGACGCCGAGATCGACGCGAGCGACACCGCGCCCGCCAATGTCGGCAACACGCCGCGCCGCCAAGCCGATTGGATCTGGAGCGTCACCCCGTCTTACACGGTGGCGGGTCTGGGGCGGCTTGGGGTCAACTTCACCGGCACCACGGACACCTTCGTGGACGACGACAATGTCTTCGTCATGCCAGGGGCCACCGTGACCAACGTCTTCGCCGATTGGGACATTTCCGATCGCGCGACTTTGTCTCTCAACATCAACAATGTGTTCGACGAGGTGTTGTTCACAGAGGCTGAAAACGGCCGCGCCTTTGACGTCACCGGAGATGGGGCCGCCGACGTGATCGTGGCGCGTTCGATCAACGGGACCACGACGTCAGCGACCTTGCGATACCGCTTCTGAGGGGGCGCGCTTGGGATCGCGAGGCTCTCCTCCCGCGCGAACCTGAGCGTCAACGCGGCAGGCCCGTCTCCCTCGCGAGACGGGCCTGTTTCGTCTTCAGAGGCTCACGCGCGCCCGAGGGCGGCGAAGAGTTCGTCGTTGGAGACCGTGTCCCGCAAGACGAGCTCACGCAGGCGTGCGCGGCGCGCCGCCAACTCCGCCATCAGGCGCTGGCCGTCGGGCGTGGGGGCGCTCGGAGATCGGTGCCCCGGCCACTCCATCCCAAAAAGAACGAAGAGATAGTTGGTCGCCGAAAAGCACTGGGTCGTGCGGTCAAAGTCATAGATGCTCGGCAGGTCGTCGGCCCAGGTTTCGAGCTTGTCGACCAGGCTCGCAGGCCAGCTTGAGCGGTCCGTGTTCTCGACCCAGAAGAGCGTGTCGCGCCGGGCGCTGATGGCGTAGTGCAGCTTGAGAAAGTCGACGATGGTCTCGTAGTGATTGGCCATGATCTCGTTGTAGCGCACCGCCGCGGGCGCGCCCGCAAGATGACGCGGGATCAGATCGGCGAGCGCCCAGTTGGCCATCTCGATCAAATAGATGCCCGTCGACTCCAGAGGCTCCAGAAAGCCGCTCGACAGACCAATCGCCACACAGTTCCCGCGCCACTGGGCGGCGTGATAGCCTATCTTCATCTCCAGGCGTCGCGTTTCAAGGTCCGCCGGATCCGCGCCGAGGTAGCGGGCGAGATCGGCGTGGGCGGTCTCGTCCGAGGTGTGGCGGGACGAGTAGACGTGGCCCACCCCGCGCCGCTCCTGCAGAGCTATGTCCCAAATCCAGCCCGAGCCCTGAGCCGTCGAGCGCGTGTAGCCGAGAATGTCGGCGCCGCGGCCATGGGGGATGCGCGTGGTGACGGCGCGGTCGACAAAAAGCTGATTGGCCTTACTGACAAACCGGTTCTCGCCGTCCGCGTTGATCAGGCGCGCGGCGAAGCCTGTGCAGTCGATGAAGAGATCGGCGCTGAGCGTGCGCCCATCCTCAAGGGTGATCGTGTCGATCCCGCCCGCCCTAGGCTGCTCGGCATGGCGGCAATCGCGGGATCGCGGTGAGACCGAGGCGACGCGGCCGATCAGATGGCGCACGCCTTGGGCACGAAACCGGCCCTTGAGAAACTCGGCCAGCTTGCCCGCGTCCAAATGGAAGGCATAGGCGAGCGCGCCCTGATAGGGCGCGTCACGCAGATGCTTGGGCGCTCGGCCGGCGCGCGCCAGTTCGGGCTGAACCGAGAAGAGATCCGCAAAGGCCCCGCGCGCGGCCACGTCAAGCCGGCTCCACTGGCGGGCGGGACTGAGTGCGCCGACGGTCAGGGGCGCCCCGAAGGGGTGAAAGTAGGCCTCGCCCGGGTCGAGGTGAGGCGGGCGTCGCCATTGCCGGAATTCGATCCCATGCTTGAAGGTGGCGTCGCAGGCCTTCAGGAACTCGGCCTCCCCCACCCCGCACGCCGCCAGAGTTCGACCGAGCGACGGGATGGTCGCCTCGCCAACCCCGATTGTGGGAATGTCGGAGGCCTCCAGCAGCGTGACATGCACGGCGCGTCCCGTCGTTAGAGGAAGCTGACGTGAGAGAAACGCCGCGGTCAGCCACCCCGCCGTGCCGCCTCCGACGATCAGTATCCGAAGCGGGGCGAGCGGGTCAGTCATCGGCTCTCTCCTGTGTCCACACAGCGCGCCCTGCTCAGAACTCGCACGACCACGCACGTTCGCGCCCGCCAACGTGGCGCGTCGACCCATAATGCCATACGATTGCATTATCACGAGGGGGCGAGGCATGTTCGGGTCAATTCTTGTCGTCGGGGGCGGAAGCGCGGGCTGGATCACGGCCAACGTGCTAAACGCCGCCCTCAATGGCGGGCCCCGCGACGCCCCGCTGCGCGTTCCCATCGCGCTTGTGGAATCGCCCGACATTCCCATCATTGGCGTTGGAGAGGCGACCGTGCCGAGCATCCGGCGGACGCTCCAGGCGATCGGTCTGACCGAAGCCGAGTTCATGACCGCCTGCGAGGCCACCTTCAAGACGCTCATTCGTTTTGAGGACTGGAACCTCGGCGCCCGGTTCGACCATCCTTTCGATCGCCGCGCGCGACCGCAGACCGATCCGGCCGTCGCCACGTGGGCGCGAGCGGCCGGCCCCCGCCCTCCTTTCGATGCGACCTTCTCACTCCTCTCGGCCTTGGCCGACGCCCATCGGGCGCCGAAGGCGATCGGCTGGCCCGACTTTGGCTCGACGTTCCCCTACGCCTATCACCTGGACGCGGTGAAGCTTGCCGCCCGCCTTTCCGAGCATGGACGGGCGCGCGGCGTCGCCCACCACCTCGGCTCCGTCGTGCAGGCGACACTCGCCACGTCCGACCAGATCGCCAGCCTCACCACGGACCGTGGCGAACAGCTTTCGGCTGACCTTTTCGTTGACTGCACCGGGTTCGCGGCTCGGCTGATCGGGGCCGTGCTCCATGAGCCTGTCGTCGACTATGGCCGGCATCTTCTGTGCGACCGGGCCGTGACCCTGCGCGCGCCCTACGACCGACATCGCCCGCCGCGGCTGCGGCCCTACACGGTCGCCCGCGCCCACGCCGCCGGCTGGTCGTGGGACATTCCACTTCGGACGCGGCGCGGGGTTGGGCATGTCTACGCCAGCGCCTTCCAGACGCCGGACGCGGCTGAAACCGCGTTGCGCCTGGCCGAGGGCGACCATGCGGGCGACTTGCCGGCGCATCACATCCGCTTCGTCAGCACCAAGCGTGCGCGCGCCTGGGTCGGCAACTGCGTGGCGGTCGGACTGGCGGACGGCTTTCTTGAGCCCCTGGAGTCCTCCGGTCTCTACATGATCGAGCACGCCGCGCACCTTCTGGCGGAACTCGCCCCCGCGGCGGCGCTTGCGCCCCAGGCCGTCCGCAATCGCTTCAACATCTCAATGGGCGCGCTCTATGAGGAGGTGCTGAGCTTTCTGAACCTGCACTATGTGACGTCGAAGCGGTCCGATAGCCCGTTCTGGCGAGCCGCGACGGCGCCTGAGGCGATCGTGCCCGTCCTCGCCGACCGGCTCGAGCTCTGGCGCGCGCGGCGGCCCACCGATCTCGACTTTGATCGAGCTGGGCGCCTCTTCTCGCTGGAGAGTTATGAGTATGTGCTCTTTGGGATGGAGCATTGTCGCGACGTCAGCGAGGGACCTTCGGTCGCGCCGCCAGACCTTTCACCGCTGCGTGCGAAGTGCTTAGACAAGCTGCCCAACCATGAAGACTGGCTGGCGACGCTTGCGTGACCGGCCGAGGCCCGTCGTAATGGGCGGGAGGTTGGCGACGTCCGATCTCTCGCCGCAGCTGAGGCCTGATGACCGCGAGCACGAAAAAAATAACCATGGCCGAGCTGGCCCGCCTGGCGGACGTGGACGTGTCGACCGTCTCACGCGCCCTCAACGACAGCCCGCTGGTAAAGCAGCAGACCAAGCAACAGATCATTCGCATCGCCAATGAGGTCGGCTATGCGGTGAACGCCTCGGCGCGCAACCTGCGCCGCCGCTCCAGCGAAGCCATCGGCATGGTCATCCCGGTGCGGCCGGTCTCGGGCCAGACCCTCAATGATCCGTTCTTTCTGGAGATGATGGGGGCGGTGTCACACGCGGTCACCCGCCGGGGCTATGACCTCATTCTCTCCAGCCCCCAGGGCGACCAGCAGATCGCCGAGCGCCGGCTGCTGCAATCTGGCAAGGCCGACGGACTGATCATCATAGGCCAGGCGGGCAATGTGGAACGGCTCAACGCGATCGACGCCCACTCGGCCGCCGTCGTCGTTTGGGGCGGGCGGACCGATGACGTCCACTATACCCTGGCCGGCAGCGACAATGTGCTCGGCGGCCGGCTCGCCGGCGCTCACCTGCTCGGCCTCGGCCGCCGACGCATTCTCTTCATCGGCGATGACCGTCTGCCGGAGGTCGCGCTGCGCCGTCGCGGATTTTTGGAGGCGCACGCCGAGGCGTCGGCGCCCGTTGATCCTGCCCTGGTGCTGAAGCTCGACTTCGGCGGGGAGCCCGCCTACCGCGCGGTTCGCCAATTCCTCAAAGATGGGCCGGCTTTCGACGCCGTCTTCGCCGCCTCCGACGTGCTCGCCATCGCCGCCATGCACGCCCTGCAGGCCCAAGGTGGGCGGGTGCCCGAGGACGTCTCCGTGGTCGGGTACGACAACATCGGCCAAGCCGCCCTCGCCACGCCCGCCCTGACCACAATCGACCAGCATATAGCGCAGGGCGGTGAGATGATGGTCGAGTTGCTCTTCGCCAAGCTGGCCGGAGAAAACGCCGCCTCCAAGTTCACCGAAACCACGCTTGTCGTGCGCGCCTCGTGTGGCGGCCGCGTCTAAGGCGGGCTCAGGTCTCGGCTGCGGTCGTCATGCCTAAGGCGAGGCGGCGAACGGGCGCGAACGTCAGTTGCAGTTCCGCGCGCGCCTTCTCCGTAAAGGGAGCCAGCACAAGTGCGCCCATCTCACCAATGGCGCTCGAGGTCTCATTGAAGATAAGGCTGGCGCCGAAGAGATCATCCAGCCCGGACAGGCGGGAGGAGGCGCCGGCGGGACTGCGCCACGGCCCGGCCGGTTGCTCGGCGATGTAGAGCCTCTGCTCTTTGGCCACCTCATCGTCCGGCTGGCCTTCGTAGAGTCGATCACACGCCGAAATCAGCAGGAGATACGCGCCCTCATGCCGATAAATCTTCGGCACTTCGGCCTGGGTGAGTGCGGCCTCGTCGGGCAATCGCATCGGCGGATGCAGAGTCTTGAGCGCAAAGCCGCGACCGTCCCAGGCGAGGCTAGCGCGACCGATGGCGGGCGTCTTGGGGCCCACCTTGGCGGACCAGAGGAGCTGAGGCTCCCCTGAAGGATCGGTGAAAAGATAGGGGTCGCGCCAAGCGAGGATCGGCCCGCCCTCCTCGCCGTCCGCATCGCCAAGCCGTTCGCGCGGTCCCAGATAATAGCCGGCGGCGCGGATGGCGTCATAGTCGCGAGCGGGGCACGAAAGGGCGCAGGCGGGCGAGGCGTCAAACCGGTCCGGGCTCGGCCCCATGGCCACGCACAAAGTCTGCAAAAACGGACGATCGGGCGAAAGTGCGCGCAGGCCGGTGTAGGCGAAGACCCAGCGCCGGTCGGGCGCGGATGCGGTGGCGGGAGCGGGTGCGACCGAACCGCTCCAGACGTTACGCGCGTCGGCCCCATCGCCCGCGGCGCCTGGCTGGAAGACCGAACCCCGATCCGACCAGGTGGCCGCCTCGTCCTCAGACAGGAAATGACGGACATGAAAGGCGAACTCGTTGCGCTCTCCCGGTGAGATCGGCGCGCCGTCGCGGGCCGTGCGGTTGAGCGCCAGGCAGTAAAGGTGGAGCGTCTCGCCAACGCGCGCCGTCCAGCTGTCCCAGAGCCAGAGATCGGGGTGGATGATCGCCCCCTCAAATGTGAGAGACGAGGGCGCGGGGATCTCCGCCATGCGTTGATCGGACATGATCGCTCCCCTAGCTCGCGTACTCGGACTGGTTGGCCGCCTCAAGCGCCTGGGCGGCTGGGTCCGTCCGCCAATTCCAGATGGCGCACGCGAAGAGGAGGCCAGCGAAGCCGGTGGCGAGGGCGAAGCCGACGCGCATATCACCGGCGCCGAACTGGTCGCTCACCATCGCCATAGCCACCGGCCCCAAGGCAGCTGACACGGCGGTAAAAAACAGAATCAGACCTGCGACGGCGCCGTGGTCCGCCTTCGGAAAACAGCTGATGCCCTTGGAGTTAAGCGTCGGATAGATCATGGACATAAAGAGCCCCGAGAGCGGCAACAAGAACACCGCCGCCGTTTTTCCCAAGAGCGCGCTCGTCAGGAAGCACGCGAAAATCAGCCCGGTGAAGACCAGCATCACCACCGTCCAGTGCAGGTGGCTTAGGATCCACACCCCGAGAAACCGGCCCGCCGCCCGCAGCACAAAAAAGATCATGACCGCATAGGCGGCGAAGGCCATGGCCAGCGGAGTTCCCTCAAAGCCGTCCAGGAATGTCGGCAGCCAGACGAAGATCGCCACCTCGCACGCCACATACATGGCGATGGCGAAGGAGAAGCCGAGCGCATACCGATTGCCCATGAGGGAAAGGGTGCGCGCGATGGAAGCGGGCTTTTCGGTTGTGCGCACCGTGTCGGGATAGCGCGTGACAAGCGCGGCCAGGATCATGACCGCGCACAAGATCGCGGCGACCAAATAGAGCCAGGTCCACGACAGACCGTGCGCGCTCAGGGTCACCACCAGAAGCGGTCCGACGATCGCCCCAACGCCAAAGAAGCCCTCCACCGCGTTCATTTTGGCGGTGTGGTGTTGGGTGGAGTCCGAGATGTCGCCGATCAAAGCCAGGGCGGCGGTCTTGAACACGCCGATCGCGATGCCGGATACGAACAGGAGCGTCAGATACAGTTCGAACGCGTTGCCCGTCACAAAAAGAGCGCTGGCGAGGCCATACACCCCAAGCCCAAGGATGATGGTGCGCTTGCGGCCGAATCGATCGGCGAGAAAGCCAAGTCCTATGCCGCTCAGCGCAATCGCCACCATGGTCGCCCAATGAAAGGCGCTCGCCTGGGTGTTGCTCAAACCCAAGTCGAGCTTGGCGATTTTGATGATCTCGCCGACCGCGTCCGTGGTCATGGCGAACATGAAAAACATCGCATAGGTCAGCCCAGTGATCAGGCTGCGTGAGGCCGCCGGGGCGGACGCTGGCTGAATTTGGGCGGTGTGGTCGTGCATGCGCGCTTCCTCCGCATACAGGTGTAGCGAAAAATACAAACGATTGCTAATTTTATTCCCGCCCCGCCGATCCTTGCTCAAGGACCCATCTCATGGACAAAACGCATCACCCCGTCGGCGAGTCGGCGGCTGGGCCGGTCCATGGGGCGATTGACGCGGGCGGCACCACCTTCAAATGTCTGCTCGCGACCGGGAGCGGCGCCGCCCTCGCCGAGACGCGCGTTCCCACCACGAGCCCCGCCGAGACCCTGGCCGCCTGCGCAGCATTTTTCAACGACGCTCAGGCCGTCCACGGGACCATGGCGGCGCTTGGCGTGGCGGCCTTCGGCCCGATCGACGTCGACCCCGCCTCCCCGGACTTCGGCCGGATCGGCAAAACGCCGAAGGCGGGCTGGAGCGGGACCAATCTGCGCGCCTGGCTAGGCGAGGCGCTCGGGGTTCCGGTGGCGCTCGACACGGACGTGAACGCAGCGCTCCTGGCGGAAATGGCGTGGGGCGCGGCGCGCGGCGCAAGCTCCGCCGCCTATGTCACCATCGGCACCGGGATCGGGGCGGGCGTTTTCGCCAACGGCGGCCTGATCGGCAAGCCGCGCCACCCTGAGTTCGGCCATATTCGGGTCGCCCGTCACCCAGAGGATCACGCCTTTTCGGGCGTCTGCGCGCTGCACGGCGACTGCTTGGAGGGGCTCGCGAGCGCTGTCGCTCTGACCGCCCGCTTCGGCGACCCCCGCGCGCTTGGCCCCGAACATCCCGCCTGGGCGATCGAGGGGCGCTACCTGGGTCAGGCGTGCCTCGCCCTCTCGCTGGCGTTTCGCCCGCAAAAGATTGTGCTCGGAGGCGGGCTGATGTTGGCGGACGCCCTTCTCGACGCGACGCGCGCCAGCTATGGCGCCCTGATGGCGGGCTATCTGGAGGAGACGGCGGCCGACATTGACGCTCTGATCGTTCGCCCCGGACTTGGCGATGAGGCGGGCATGCGCGGCGGCCTCGCCCTCGCACTGGCGTTGACGCTGGACCCTGGTCAAGACGCCTGAGCCCCGCCCCATACGAAAAAGGCCCCGCAGCGTCGCTGCGAGGCCTTGATTGATCGGGTTGGACCGCGATCAGCGCTTGGAGAACTGGAAGCTCCGGCGCGCCTTGGCGCGACCGTACTTTTTGCGCTCGACGACGCGACTGTCGCGGGTCAGAAGCCCCTCCGCCTTGAGTGGCGGACGCAAGCCCGGCTCAAACAGGGTCAGAGCCTTGGAGATGCCGTGACGCACCGCGCCCGCCTGCCCCGAAAGCCCGCCGCCCTTGACCGTGCAGAACACGTCGAACTGGTCCTTACGGTTGGTCACCGAAAAGGGCTGCTGAAGCATCATGCGCAGCACCGGCCGGGCGAAGTACACGTCCTGGTCGCGACCATTGACGATGATCCGGCCGTGGCCGCGCTTGATCCACACGCGGGCGACCGCGTTCTTGCGCTTGCCGGTCGCATAGGCGCGGCCCAGAGCGTCGATTTGCGGCTCGGCGGGCGCGGACGAGGCATAGACGTCGGCGGGGCCGCCGCGCGCCGCCAGGGCGCCCTTAAGGCCTTCCAGGCTGGTCGTTTCTTCGGACATGATCAGCCCTCTCTCACGTTCTTTTTGTTCAATGACTTGAAATCGATGACCTTGGGCTGCTGCGCCTCATGGGGATGGGCTCCTGACCCCGAAGACCATCCATTGAACCCAGCAGGACGAACTCCGTTTTCTCGCACTCGTTGCACTGTTCGCTGAGAAATTCCTGGAAGGCGGCGTCGCGTTCAGCGCCAATCAATATGTCCTCAGGGGATGCGATATTCGGGTCTTCGACATTCGCTGCGAACAAATCGTATTTGGCGCTCGTCACTTCAAGCGCGTGCGCTTCTTGCCGCCGTTTGCGCCATTCTGTGCGGTTGCTTGCCAGCGACCGCATCACATTCTTCATGAAGACCAGAGCACCCACATCTGCGGGGCAGGTCCGCCTGTGTTTCTCGTCGGTCTCATGAATCTTCATGATGGCTTCCTGCAGCAAATCGTCTGCATCCATGTCGCCGGCGACGGCAGCGTATTTGCGGGCGATCATGCGCAACTTTTGTTTGTCGACATCGCTCAGCGCGTCGAGTTCATCGAGAAGCTCCTGAGGCTTCTTTCTCTGTTTCGGCTCGGCTACGCTCAACGGATCGCCCTCCTTGATACAGCTCCATATGGGTAGGCGCGCCAATCACGCCAATTCGGACAGAGTTGAGAAATAAATACTCGTGTCCGAGTCCTCATGTCCCGCAAGCCTTTGTTGTTGTGAGCACACCTCGCCACAGCAACCAGGAAAGGCATTGCCACCATGACAGACGAAAACTCTAATGTTGATCTTGAAGACTGCGCCCGCAGCGGAGCATCCGCCACGGGCGCAACCCATTTCCGGGTGCGCGTCGATGACGCCCGTCACAAGATTGATGATCCCAAGCCGACCGGACGGCAGCTCCTGAAACTTGCCGGCAAAACGCCAGTCGAAGAACACCTTCTGTTCCTCTTACTCCGCGGGGGCGGTCTTGAGGAAATCCAGCTGGACGAAACGGTCGATCTGACGCGTCCAGGCGCAGAACGCTTCCTCAGCTTCGACAGTGCGGCATCATTCAGGCTCGAACTTGATGGCGAGCGGTTTGAATGGGGCGCAAAACTGATCACGGGGTTGAAACTTAAACATCTGGCTGGCGTCGATCCCGCCTGCTACGCGCTCTGGCGCGAGGTCCGGGGCGGGGAGGACGAGCCGATCAATGACGACCAGATCATCGATCTCAGTGAAGACGGTCTGGAGCGTTTCTTTACCGTTATTGAAAAAACGACAGCGGGCGATTTCGCCAGCGGCGGAGTTCTGCCCCGCCGCGACGCGGCCTATTTGGCCGACCATGATCTCGCTCACGAGATTCGGGTGAGCGGCAACCAGACAGGCGTTATGCTGCTCAAACACTCATTGCCCGGCGGCGTTTTTGACGCCGACGCTGCGGACATTTTGATCCTGCTCCCGCCTGGCTATCCTGATACGTCGCCCGACATGTTCTACTGCAATCCATGGCTGCGGCTGGCTGGATCCGGGCGGTATCCGAAATGCGCCGATTACGCCCACCATTTTGACGGCGTCTCCTGGCAGCGCTGGTCACGGCACAACAATAACTGGCGTCCTGGCAAGGATGGTATCTGGACCATGCTTAAACGGATCGAATGCGCCATCCGAGAGGCCGCACATTGATGACCACTGATATTGTTATTCCGGAGCGGCTGGCCTCAGCCCTGCGCCATGCGAGCTTCGATGGTGAAAATGAGTGTGGTGCGTGGGCGCTATTCTCAAAATCACAGATTTCGTGCGATCCTTGGTCCCGTAAGCCGCGAGATAAACTCATCCTGCGCCACTTGCGCCCACTTGGTCCGCACGACATCGACTCCGCGTCGCCTGTCCATCTGACGGTTCGCACTGCCGCGTTCATGCAAGTTTTGAAAGAAGCGGCCCGGCAAGACCTTATGCCCGGATTCCTTCATGGTCATCCGAGCGGCTATGACGGATTTTCCGATACAGACGACCAGAATGAACGCGCCCTGCTACAGGCCGCGAAAAACCGTGTGGGACCCACAGCGCACCTCGTCAGCCTGCTCTGCCTCCCCGACGGTCCCATTCGCGCTCGGTTGTGGCGGGGGCATAATGACGTCGTTTCATGTCCTGTGACTGTCAGCGGAAAGGCCGTGGAGCGCTTCGACCACACACCCAAAAGCATCGACAAGACTCTCGACAGGCAATCCCGGGTCTTTGGTGAAACCTTCAATCAGGTGTTGCGATCTCTACGGGTCCTGGTCGTTGGTGCCGGCGGCACTGGATCGCCCTAGACGATTATGCTTGCGCGCGCAGGCGTAAAACATCTCGTTACGATCGACCCAGACACCATCGAAGATACCAATCTGCATCGCCTTCACGGTGTTGGCGCCCCAGAGATTGGCGCGGCAAAATCCTTGGCGCTTGCAGGACACATTCGCTCCCTTGGTCTCGGTACACATATTGTCGGCGTCCATGGCAATATCATCGACCCTCAGCATCAGGACCTGCTTAAATCTGCGGATATCGTCTTCTGTGCAACAGACGATCACGCCGGCCGCATGCTTTTGAACCGTTTCGCCTATTTTTACGATACGCCGGTCATCGATCTTGGACTTGCCATCTCGAAAGACGGCCACCGCCGGGTGCGCGACATGACCGGTCGTGTTTCATTACTTTATCCTGGTGCACCGTGCCTCTTGTGCCGAAACATTGTCGATCCCCGGCGCGCCCGCGAAGAGGAATTGAAACGGCGTGACCCTGAAAATTACGGGCGACAGGTTCAGGAAGGCTACATAATTGGCGGCGGTGATCCGGAACCTGCCTTTATCGCCATGACCACCTCGGTCGCCTGTATGGCTCTTGAAGAATTTACGCAGATGCTGAGCGGGTATCGCGGCGACAGCGGTAATGTCAGGCAACGATTGCGACGTTTCCAAATTCCTGAAGATCGTATTTCAGGAGGTAACCCGAACCCAGATTGTCCGCTGTGCGCGCAATCTGACGATTGGGGCGTCGGCGACACAACACCGTTTTTGGACCGGGTGGCCTGATCATGAAGTTCGCACCTGTTTTTCGATCTATTCTTGTGAGTCTGAGACTGATTTCACGCCCGGACTTGACCGTGCGCCGAGCCGTTGAACAACCCGCCAGCAAAGACCTTGTGGGCGGGGAAATTGTCATCGTTGGCGAAAAGACACAGCTGAAATGGGCGGTCCTGAAATGCCCCGGTGGATGCGGCAATATCATGCGTCTTCCTCTAAGGGATCGTGCCTCGCCGAGATGGTCAGTGACAGCAGACTGGCTGGGCCGTGCGACGGCGACACCGTCTGTGCATCAGAAGAGCGCCTGCAGAGCCCATTACTGGATTAAGCGGGGACGGGTGGTCTGGTGCAAGGACTCTCGGTGCGGTCCATCGAACGGTACAAATGCATAACTCAGGAAAGAAGCAAATTAACGTGAGAAGCGAATGTCTCGTTATGCGCCCCTTGCAGCCATCCCCTCAGCCATTGCTCACACCCCCAAACACCCCGGCATCAAACGGATGCGCGATCTTCAGGAGCTCGCTGCGACGGTACTCCAGCGATCCACCCATTCCATATTCCGGCCGGTTGTTCTTGTGGCCCATGAGGGCGCAGCGAAGGCCGTAATCCAGACCGCCTTCGAGCATGCGATCCTCGAAGGAGTGCCGGAACGAATAGATCACGTGATATGAACTTGGCAGGAGATTGCGCTGGCGGAACGCCTTCATGAGGTTCGCCGAGACCAGCGTGCTCTTGTCGTAATAGTAGGGGAAGCCTTCCGGACAGGCGCGCATGGCGATCTCGGCAACACCGACAAGGGGGATTTCCCGGCGGGAGTCCTCGGTTTTGAGTTCCCGGTTCTGCTCGGGCCGGATTGTGATATGCGGGACTTTGGCGTTCAGTCGGATATCCTCGGCGCGAAGATTGACCAGCTCGCTGAGGCGGGCACCGGTCTCGATCAGGAGATAAATCAGCACACGCAGCTCGACGCGAAGCCCATCAAAGAGGCCCGGCGCTAGAATGCGGGTGCGAACCCAGTCATCCGTGAATGAGGCGCGTTTGGCTTCGGTCTTTCCGGAGAAATAGAAATCACGGAACGGATCTTCGAAATCCGTCATACCGATATGTTTGAAATAGCGCTCCAGCAGCGACCGCATGTTTCCGATATGGCGGTTCGCCGTGTTGGGGGCGACGGGCTTTGCATCACCGTCCTCGGGCTGCATGCGCTCCATCCACCAGTCGCGATATTCCAGCGCCTTGTCGCGGGTGATCTCGCTGAGCGGGAGGTCACCCATTTCCTCGATGAAGTAATTGATCGAGGTGCGCTTGGTCTTTTCCCAGGAGCGGCGCTGGGCTTCGGACTTGTTGTACTGATCGTCGAAAGCGATGCGGCTGATATAGAGCTCAAACGCCTCGGACACAGTGATGCTGGCCGCCGGATCACGCGTGCCACCGAGCAGCGCTTCGCTGTCCGCCCGGCTCGGATCACCTGACTTGCCCGCGTTGGCCTCAAGCGTCCGGATGCGAGCCATGAGTTCGGCGATGGTCCGGCTTTCAGCAAGAGGTTCGGCAGGCTTGTAGGAAAAACCATAGGCCATGGCCCGCGAGATAGCCGCCTTGTAGCGATGCTCCAGAGCCGCCCGCATCGTCAGGCCGGTGCCTTCCGGGCTTGCCGCCTCAACCGCCATCGCCATCCAGTATTCGTCATCGGCCTCGGCGAGCTGGTCGCGGCGAAGGCGGGCAACTTCGAGGGATTGGGTCTTCAGAGAGACCTTGGCGAAACGGCGCTCATCGATGTGGGAAAACTGGCTCGGAACGCGCCGCTGATAGTACCAGCGCTTGCCGCGCTGGAGCAAAAATCTGTCGGGATCGGACGCCATAGCCATGGCCCCTTGTATCCCACTTTGTATCCAATTTGTATCCCAATTTTCATAAAGAGGGCGGAATGCGCGCCATTTCTAAATCTAAGTCCTTGATTTTTAGAGGAAATAAGTTTGAGAAATGGCGCGAGTGACGGGGCTCGAACCCGCGACCTCCGGCGTGACAGGCCGGCACTCTAACCAGCTGAGCTACACCCGCGCGTCGCCGGCTTACGCCAGCGAGACGGCTGGATGTATGGGATGCGCCCGGCGCGGTCAAGCACCCGTCACGCGCGCCCGCGTCGCAGGCGGCGTTTTGCGCTGCGCGTGAACGCCTGACGGGTCGATCCCCTCGCAACTAGAGAATGGCGTCGATCGCGGTTTTAGGGCGCGCAATCACCGCCCCTTTCGGCGTGATCACGACGGGCCGCTGGATCAGCTTGGCGTGTACGGCCATGGCCTCCAGGATCGCCGTCTCGCTGACGCCCGGCGCGTAGAGACCCATTTCCTCGCCCAGCTTGTCCTTGGGGCGCAGGAGATCCGACGGCTGCGCGCCCATCGCCTCCAAGAGCGACGTGATCGCGTCCGCGTTGGGCTTTTCCTTCAAGTAGAGAAAGATCTCCGGCTCGATCCCCTTGTCGGCCAGATAGGCCAGCGCGTTCTTGGACGAACCACACCCCGGATTATGCCACACCGTCACCGTCATCGACGTCTCCATGATTGCAGGACCTTAGAAGCGATCACATAGGCGCACGCATCGCCGCTCCAAGGCCGCCCCACCCGTATGCGTCACTGAAGCTTGGCGTGGCGCACGCGCGCCTTTGAGGTAGAGTAAGGCGATGGGCGTGCTGGGGACTGGCGCGCCGTGGATCACACGCGCCGCTGGGACAGCGGCCATGGGGGAAGACAATGCTGGGACTGCTGCTCAAGGCGCCGATCAAAATCATCATGACGGCCGTCGTTTCAATTCTGCTGTTTGTGCTCATGTTCGCCTTCACGCCGGACTTGTTTGTGCGGCTGCAAGACGGGGCGGAGTGGATCGACAATCAGATCCGCAATCCGCCGCTTGACGAGCAAGGAACGGTGTTGTTTCGCCAGTTCGTGAACGAGAACTCGATCTTGGCGATCTTCGGCACGCTGGTGGCGCGCTCCATCGTTGAAGGCGCGGCCCAAATCGGCGGCATGATCTTCGGCTTTGAACGCTAGTCGCGCTTGAGCACTCTGCCGCGACGGGCGTCTCTAGGAGGGGCGCTGGTCGCGGTCGATCGTCAGCACGAACACAAGCGCGCACCCCGCCATCAAGACCGCTGAAAGCAGGAACGGCGCACCGGGGAGATAGAGACCGGGCGGGCGCGTGAAATGGCCAAAGGTCTGGGTCATCACGACCGGCCCGATGATCTGAGAAACGCTGTTGAGGCTGGCGATGGCGCCTTGCAACTCGCCCTGCGCGTCGCCTGACGTGCGCGCCGTCATCAGCGTCTGCATGGCGGGAAAGGCAAGGCCGCCCAGAGCGCCGATCAAGACGCCCAGGTAGACGCCGCCGCCGCCCGACGCAAAGCCCAGAACCACGAACGCCGCCAAACCACCTGTCAGCCCCAGCGCCGCCGTGCGCGCCTCGCCAAAACGCGCCACCGCAGGTCCGACGAGCCCGCCCTGCACCACCGCCAGCAAGACGCCGTAGAACGCGATAGAAAACCCTACGCCCAACGGCCCCCAGCCGGCCACTTCTTGGGTGAAGAACGCCCACACGCCCATGTAGCTCTGGTTGGAGAGGGCCATCAAAAACACCGCCGCCAGAACGCCGATCACAAGCGGCGAGCGTCCCACCGACACCAAGGCGCCCAGCGGATTGGCGCGGGCCAAGGAGAAGGCGCGCCGCCGTTCGTGAGGCAGGGTCTCCGGCAAGGCGAACACGCCGACCAGGCACACCAGCCCAATGACGACGCCAGACACGAGAAACGGAAGCCGCGCGTCGCTTTCCCCCAAGAG
>CAYGQB010000041.1:12585-18801 GCA_964351895.1 uncultured Caulobacterales bacterium | reverse complement strand
ATGGTCGGGCTGGGCTCGGTCTACTCGCTCTACATCTTCGACTTTGTCGACCAAATGACGGAGAAGGTGTTCTTGCCTCTGGGCGGGTTGCTGGTGGCGGTCTTTGCCGGCTGGATCCTCAGTCGAAAGGTGATCGCAGAAGAGTTCGCCAACTCAGGGCGCGCCAACACCGCAATCTGGTCGTTTCTCATTCGTTGGACGGCCCCGCTTGGCGCCGCCGCCATTCTGATCTTCAGCTTGTTTGCACTGTTCTCCAGCCCGCCGGCGCTGATCACGGCGCTGGGTGCGCAATAGCGGTCACCGGGGCAAGGCGGAGCCGGCGCTAAACCGCAAGGTCGGCAAAGGCGTCCGTCGCGCGCACTAGCCCGTCGATGATGCCCGGGTCAGAGGCGGCGTGCCCGGCCCCTTCGACCATGGTCAAGCGGCACGCCGCGCCCCAGTCGCGCGCCAGCGTGTAGGCGGCGCGCGGCGGTGTCACCAGGTCAAGCCGGCCTTGAACAATCCGGCCCGGCACGTCGGTCAGCGTGTGGCTGACATCGGCGATCTCGTTGGGATGATTGAGAAAACCGTTGTGGTGAAAAAAGTGGCACTCGATTCGCGCCAGGGCGTCGGTTGCTGCCGGATCAGCTGATTGGCGCAGGCGCGGACCGGCCGCCCCGCGCCACGGGTCCAACGCCGCGCTCTCCCACGCCGTCCAAGCCAGAGCCGCCGCAGCGCGGGTGCGCGCATCGTCCCCGGTCAGACGGGCGTAGTAGGCAGGGATCGGCGCGCTGCGCTCGTTCGGCGACAGGGCCCCCAGAAACCGGTCCCAGGCTTCGGGCAAGATGGCGCCGGCTCCGCCCCCGTAAAACCAGTCCAGCTCAGCCGGCGTCATCAGGAAAACACCGCGGAGAATCAATCCAGTAACGCGATCAAGGTGATGCGCGGCATAGGCCAGAGCCAGCGTGGAGCCCCACGAGCCGCCAAACAGGCACCAGCGCGACACGCCAAGGTGTCGGCGCAG
The DNA here is from genome assembly GCA_964351895.1 of uncultured Caulobacterales bacterium. Lineage (GTDB taxonomy): Bacteria > Pseudomonadota > Alphaproteobacteria > Caulobacterales > Maricaulaceae > CAYGQB01. The sequence continues at coordinate 17,798 of CAYGQB010000041.1, read as the reverse complement.
CTGTTCCATGTCGTCGACCAGCGTCCAGGTGGTGTTGTGCGCCAGGCTGCTGTGCGGCGAAGAGCGCCCGCTGCCGCGTTGATCAAACAGAATCACACGCCAGCGCTTGGGGTCGAAAAACCGTCGCATCGCGGGAGAACAGCCGCCGCCTGGGCCGCCGTGGAGCACCAGGGCGGTCGGCCGATCTCGCGCACCCACACACTCATAGTAAAGCTCATGACCATCGCCAACAGCCAGGCGCCCCATGGTGTCTGGGGCGATTTCAGGGTACAGCCGGCGACGTCCGGTCGATGCACGTGGGAAGGGATGATCCATGTGGCGCAAGACTCGCAGGCGAACGGGCTTTGCCGCAGTGCAGTAGCTGGCGTATTGTGTATCTATTGCACGGTAGTGTCACAGCAAGGACGACCCAGGTCATGAGTCAAGCGGTTTGGCGCGCTCTGGTAGCGACGGCGTTTCTCAGCTTTGGCGGCTGTGCAACGGTCGATATTGCAGCCGCCACAGGGGCTAGCGGCCCTGCCGCATCGGCGCTGACGGCGTCTGAGCAGGACCTGCGCGCGGCGGTGGCGGCGCTGGACGCGGCGGCCCAGGCGCGGGCGCTGGTCGCCGACGAAGCCAGCCCCATGGCCGGCGCGATGAACGTTCTGTTGCGCGGGCGGCGAGACACCGATGTCTCCAGCGCCGTGTCGCGGTATCTCGGGCTGGCGCAGACCGGCGCCGCAGACGTGGCGTCCTTGTCGACCATGGACCGCATCTTAAGCGACGCTCAGACCATGACGCGCCTGGTGGAAGACGTGGCGCGCACGGCCACTCAGGTGGCCAACGCTGCGGCCGCGCAACCCACAGGATTGATGGGTGACGTCTTGGCCGTTGAACGGGCCATCGCCACGGCCCGCAAGGCGCATCACGTGCTTTGCGACGTGGTCGAACAGGGCGTCGATCCAGAGATCGCCAACGCCAGTCCGGACGTGACGGACGCCCTGGTGGTGCTAGACCAGTCGATCTCGGGGCTCAGCACCCACGCCGACGCCATCAACGCCCGGCGTCTGGACGCGGCGGGCGCCGCTGTCGGGTGACGCCGCTTGCCATTGATCCCCAATCGATTGACGGCTTTTTAAGCGCGCCAGAGGGCGAAGCTTTGGCTGCCTGGGCGCGCGCCAGCGCAGCGCGCGGCTCAATCGTCGAAATCGGCTCGTACTGCGGTCGCTCCACCCTCTACTTGGCCCAAGGCGCGCGCGAAGCGGGCGGGCGCGTGATCGCGGTGGATCATCATCGCGGCTCAGAAGAACACCAGCCCGGCTGGGACTGGCACGACCCTGATCTGTGGAATCAAGAACGGGGACGCCTCGATACGCTTCCCCGCTTTCGCCAAACCCTTTTTGCCGGCGGCGTTGAAGACGTGGTGACGCCTCTGGTGGCCACTTCAGCGCAGGCGGGCGCTCTGGTCGCGGGGCCGATTGGGATGGTGTTTCTGGACGGGTCGCACACCTATGCGAGCGCCCTGAGCGATTGGCGGGTGTGGGGCGCACGCGTTGCGAGCGGCGGTTGCCTGGCGATACATGATGTGTTTCCAACACCTTCGCACGGCGGGCGCCCGCCTCATGAGGTCCATCTGCGCGCCGTGGCGTCGGGCCTGTTTGACCCTATCGCTCAGGTGGGCTCGCTCAGTCTGCTGTTGCGACTGGGCTAGACTGAACCCCCTGCCGGTCGTCGGGCGGAGCATTCGTCGGGGCGGCGCGCGCGGGGATAGGCGCCGCGTTGGCGGCGGGCTTCAGGCTGTGAGCGCCGATCTCTGGGCTGGTGGATAGGAACATCTCTGCGCTGGGGCCGTATCCCCGCAACACGTCCAGCGCCAAAAGGGCCGCGCCCGCTGTCCAGCTGGGCCGTTCCAGCGGCCAGGCCCGGTTCTGCACGAACTGATGGCCCATCCACAGATCGCCCGCTGGCGCAGCGCAGGCGCTGACCCGCTCCATCAGACGCCGGCCCAGACGCGGCGCGCCGGCGCAGGCGGCCGCAATGGCCAATTCAGAGGTCTCCGCCGCCGTCGCCCAGGGCTCGTTTTCAACGCACCGGCAGCCAAAACGCGGATGCACGAAGGCGCGCCAACGCGCCGCCAGACGCGCGCGACCCGCCGTCCGCGATAGGGCCCCGCTGATCACCGGATAGTACCAGTCCATCGCAAATTCGGACTTGTCGAGCCAGCGGGTGGTCGGCCGGCGCAGAGCCACGCCCAGCCGCGTGCGCGCGTGCGCCACGTGATCCGCCGGACGATCCAGCGCCCCCAAGAGACGCCCGCCAATGTCGAGGCTGCGGTAAATTGAGGCTGAGCCGGCGTGCAGCGCGCCGACGCGCCCCCACAGCTCACCGGGATCAGGGTCGCGCCACAAGATCGCCCCGTCGTCGCGCTGTCGGGCGATCACCCACTCCAGGGCGCGCGCGACCATGTCCGCATAGCGCTGCGCGACACCCGGCGTGCGCGCTTGGCGGGCGACGCGCCAAGCGCCCATCGCGACATAGGCGGTAAAGTTGGTGTCGCGCAGCGTGGGGGGGGCGTCGACCACGATCTTGTCGCCGGTCGCGTCCATCGGCGCAGCACAGCCCATATCGCCGGTCCAGCCACCGTCGTCATCTTGCAGGTCGACCAGTGCGTCCATGCCCTTGGCGGCCGCGTCCATGTCGCCGACCGCACACAGACCCAGCACCGATTCCACATGGTTCCAAGGGTCAAACAGCCCCGCCTCGATCCACATGATGCGCCCATCAGGGCGTTGCAGCTCGCGGATGCGCCGGGCCAGGGCGCGCGTGTCCAGCCCCATGGCCATAGCGGGCAGCGCGCCGACGGGCCGGCTCATGCGCCTTGGCTCCGCTCAAAGTACATCACGACGCTCTTGCCCAAGACGGGATTGAGCAGACGCTCCAAAGCGCGCGTCAAACGGGGTTGCTTGAGAATGTCCCACTCCAAAAACCGTTGGTAGACGCGCACAAGCGGATGATCGTCGCGGCGCTCCCAAACCAGGCACTTGAGCCACCAGTAGGGGCTGTGCAGCGCGTGGGCTCCGTGCCGGGCGCGCAGCACAAATCCGCGCGCTTCGATGTCTGCACGCAGCTGTCGGGCATTGAAAATCCGCACATGGCCCCCCGGGGTCTTTGCGTAGCCGTCCGCCAGGCGCCAGCAGATCGCTTCTGGCCAGGCGCGCGGCACTGACATGGCAAAGACGCCGCCCGGCGCGGTCACGCGTGCAATTTCGTCCAGCGTAATCTCGTAATCGACAATGTGTTCAAGCACCTCTGAGCAGATGACGCGGTCAAACGCGCCGCTGTCAAACGGCATGGCGCGCGCGTCCCCGACCAGCACCGACCAGCCTGTGACGCCCGGCAGTTCATTGAATCCGTCGCGCGCCGCATTCACGTCGCCGGCGTCGGCGTCCAGCCCCACGCAGTGACGCGCCTTGGCGTAGGCCAGGGCGTGCAGATGGCGCCCACGGCCACACCCGACGTCCAGGGCGGCGTGCTGAGGACGCAAGTCCAGGCGGCGAAAATCGACCGTCAGCATGCGCCCACGCGCGCGTACACCTCAAGCGCCGCCTCGGCGTGGGCGCGCCAGCTGAACCGCGCCTTGGCGCGCGCCTGGCCCTGTGCGCCAAGCGCCTGCGCCCGCCCCGGGTCTGACAAGAGCGCGTCCAGCGCCGCGCTGAGGGCGGCCCCGTCGCCGGATGGAAAGAGAACGCCGGCGTCGCCGACGACTTCGGGCAGCGCCCCGCCATCGCTGGCGATCACCGGGGCGGCGCACGCCATCGCTTCAGCAGCTGGAAAGCCAAATCCCTCAAATCGGGCTGGGGATACAACCACATGGGCGCGGCGATAAAGGTCGGCGACATCTGTGCGGGACAAGTCGGCGACACAGGTCACCCGGTCGGCGTGCCCAGATGCGGCCAGCCGCTCTTTGGCCGCGCCGTCTCGCAGCCGCCCGATCAGGGTCAGGCGGGCGTTAGGGCGCTGATCGGCCAGGCGGGCAAAGCCGTCCATCAGAACGTCGACACCCTTGATTGGCACGTCGGCGCTGGCGGTTGCTACGATCAGACCCGGTTCTCTGGGGGTGGCCGGGCGGGGGGTGAAGATGTCGTGGTCGATGCCGTTCGGGGCCACGACAATGGCGTTCGGATCGAGGTCAAAGTCGCGCACGGCGCGGTCTTTAGACGCGCATGACACGGTCAAAAGTGCGCTTAAAGCGCGCGCCGTGTGTCCTTGGGCGGGCACAAAGCCATGCCAGCGACGCACCAGGGCGCGCTTCCAGGCAGATCCGGCCGCCGCCAGCGCATATTCTAGATCGATGGTGATGGGATGGTGGAGCGTGGCCGTCAGAGCGGCCTTGCCGGCGCGAGCAGCGTCCAGCATCGGTCCGGCCAGGCCCTGATTGTCGTGGATAACATCGTAGCGGCCGGGCCGTGAAGCGAGCCACTGTTTCAGGCGCATGGCAAACGCGAGCGGTTCGCCGAACGCGCCCGTATTGTGCAGCGCCCACTCGGCCAGATCGGCGTGGCGGGTCAAAAAGCGCGGGTGAAACGCCAGAACCGCGTTGGAGCGGGAAAACAGGTCGAGCGACGCCAGCCGGTGCAGCATGACGCGCGGATCAAGCTCCGGGTAGGGCGGGCCGGACACGACGTGCACCTCGTGGCCAAGCTCCAACAGGGCGCGTGACAGCTCGTAGAGATAGACGCCCTGGCCGCCGACATGCGGGTGTGAGCGATAGCCTGTCAGCAGGATGCGCAGGCGCTTGTCCCCGCATCCGGTCCTGGCCGGCGGCGCTGGCTTGGCGCCGGCTTCGTCGCCATCGCAGATCCGGCCCCGCGCGCGCGAAGCCGGGTCGTTCGACCCGGGAAGGTCCAGCATGAGGTGAGATCCCAAGGCGGCGATCGAAGAGCTGGCCGGCAGGCGCGCGCGATCCGTTAAAAGACGAAAATAGGTTTCAAGCTCTAACCTAGCAGGCGTCGCCCGGCCCGCAAGTCGAAGTGCTGCATCGCAACGAGAGGGGGTGTGAGACGTGCCGGCGCCCGTCCGAGCTGTCAGATGTCGTCCCCAGATCGCTCTCCAGATTGGGCCCCAGATCCGGTTTGGGCCGGCGCCCGGCGGCGCCAGCTGTGCAGGCTCAAGCTCAGCCAGGCGGCGATCAGCGACACGCCGCCAATCGGGGCGACCGCCCCGAGCGCCGAGGG
>CAYGQB010000041.1:11855-12575 GCA_964351895.1 uncultured Caulobacterales bacterium | reverse complement strand
CCGAGGGGCCGCCCAGAGCCAAGCCATAGAGCGCGCCTGCGAAGATGAGCCCGCCGGCGGCAAAGGCGGCCGCGCCGACCCGCGCCCCGCTGAGAACGCTGACGCCGCCGCCGAGCGCCGCCGTGGTCTGCCAGAATGCGCCCGTGCCCAGCCACTCGGCGGCCTGTCCTTGTGCGGCGTGGGCGCCGAACGCGCCAGCGGCCACCGCCAGGGCGCCATTGAGGCCGGCGGCGGCCAAGAGCAGGCGATCACCGATCGGTCGGTCTTGGAGCATGGGGCGAGGTCCTTTGCTGGGGTGTCCTTTGAGGGGGTCCTGGGCAGGCGCGTACGCGCGTCGACGTGTGGCCCCAACAGGCCTATACCGCGCGCCAGCCCGCCGCCAAACCTGGAACGGGGCTTGCCAGCGGATCTTGCATGCATGTCAGACACGCCGCCTGAACCTTCTCGCAATCGCGGACTGGCCGCTCGGCTGGCGCGCGACGACGTGCGGCTGAGCCTGCTTTATGGCGCCGTGTTCTTGATGATCGGGGCGTCGCTGCCTTATGCGCCGGCCTGGCTGAGCGCGCGCGGACTGACGGCCGAGGAGGTCGGGCTGGCCGTGGGGGCTGGCATGATGGCGCGGTTCCTCGCCGGGGTTGCGGCCGGGTATCTGGCCGATCACATCGGATCGCCGCGCAGGTTGATGATCGCGGCCGCCGTGATGTTGGCGTTCGCGTACCT
>CAYGQB010000041.1:0-11845 GCA_964351895.1 uncultured Caulobacterales bacterium | reverse complement strand
TGGCGCGGTGATTGTGGTGGCGCTGACGGCGCTGGCGGGCGCGGCGTCTGCGCCTCTGGTGCCGCTCACCGAGGCCATGGCCGTGCGCGCGGCGCGCGCCGGGCGGCTGCACTATGGGCGCGCGCGCAGCGTCGGTTCAGCAGCGTTCGTGGTCGCCAACGTGGTGCTGGGCGTGCTGATCGCGCGCACTGGCGCGGAGGCGATATTGGCTTGGCTCTTTGTGTCGGCGCTCGTGATCATCGCTGCAGCGCTGTGGGCCCCCAAGGCGGTCCCCAAGGCGATCCCAGCAGCGGCCAAGGCGGACGCGCGATCTGATCCCCAAGCTCATCGCGAACCTGGCCCAGAGCCTGGCCCAGAGCCTGGCCCAGAGCCTGGCGCAGAGTTGGCTCCTTCGACCCCGGCGCGCATCTTTCGCCAGCCGGTGGTGCTGGTCGCCTTCGCCGCCTCCGCGTTCGTCCAGGGCGCGCACGCTTTTTACTATGCCTTCTCCACCCTGAACTGGACGGCGCAGGGCGTTTCGCCGGGCGTCATTGGTCTGTTGTGGGGCTGGGGCGTGGTGGCGGAAATTGTGCTCTTGGCCCTCTTTGCTGAACGTCTCGGGCGGCTGGGGGCGGCGCGCCTGTTTGCGTTGGCCGCCGTTGCGGGGCTGATCCGCTGGACGGGGCTGGCGTTCACCGACAGCTTGCCCGCCCTGGTGGTGTTGCAAACGCTCCACGCCGGCACCTTTGCGGCCGGACACCTGGCCTTCATTACCTTTGCGCGCCATCACATCCCGGCCTCAGCCGCGGCCACGGCGCAGAGCGTCAACTCCGCCGTCACGCTGGGCGGGGTGCTCGCGGCCGCCACCTGGGTGTCTGGCCGGTTGTACGCCGATCATGGGGCGCTGGGCTATCTGGCCATGACCGGCCTGTCGGCGGCGGGCCTGGCGTGCGCGGTGGTCTTGGCGCGCATGGAGCCGTCTGGGCCGCGCCGCGCCTGACGCGGACAACGGTCTGCCTTCTGCATGGCGCTGTCGGACTTTGGATCGCGGCGGACGTTGCGAACTTCGCCTGAGAGGCGCGCACAGTCGCGAGAGCACGCGAACGCTGCTAGCACCGCACCAGGCGGACGCGCCGAAACGTAAAGGTGGATCGGGATGGAAGGGATGCCGCAGTGACGTCTCCAGCCAACCACGACGCTGCGTCAAGCTCAGGTCGGGGCCCAACTCGGGGCGCCCGCTTGGCGCCGGCGCGCCTGACCACACGTCGCGGGCCAGAGCGACCGCTCCACGCCGTGACGGGCGATTGGACGGTGCACACCATTGGCGCTGTGGAGGCTGAGGTGCGCGCGGCGTGTCGCGGCGGGGTGGCGGACGTTGACGTCTCAGATCTTGGCCAGCTCGACACGGCGGGCGCCCACATGCTCGCGGTCCTGACCGGCGGCCCCACGGCCGCGCCGGCAAGCCACGTGCGCGGCGATCACCCGTCGGCCGCCCAGCTGGTCGCGCTGGTGGCCGGCGCGCCTGACCACGGCCACGCGCCTGAGCCCTTGGGCCCCGGCCTGGTGCGCCTGTTTGAACGCACCGGGCGCGGCCTGGCCGCCGCCTGGCGCGATTTTGTCGCCACCATGAGCTTTCTCGGCGAGATGCTGATCGTGCTTGCGCGCAGCCTGACGGGCCGCGCGCGCATCCGCTGGGCGCCGATGTTTCACGTCATGGAAGAGGCGGGCGTCAACGCCCTGCCCATCGTCGCCACCTTGTCATTTTTTATCGGCGCGACGGTGGCCTATCTCGGCGCGACCCTCTTGGCGCAGTTCGGCGCAGCGGTGTTTTCCGTTGAGCTGGTTGCGTTTGCGGTGCTGCGTGAGTTTGGCGTCCTGATCACCGCCATCATGCTGGCGGGTCGGTCAGACAGCGCCTTTACCGCGCAGATCGGCTCAATGCGCATGCAGCAGGAGATCGACGCCATGCGGGTTCTGGGCCTGGACCCGATGGAGGCCTTGGTGGTGCCGCGGGTCTTGGCGTGCGTTCTGATGACGCCGCTCCTGGCGTTCGGGGCCATGATGATGGGCCTGTTTGGCGGCATGATGGTCTTGTGGGCGACGCTGGACATCACGCCCGGCTTCTTCATCGCCCGCATGTACAGCGAGATTCCGGCCACGCACTTCTGGGTCGGCATGGTCAAGGCGCCGGTCTTTGCCCTGGTCATCGCCGTGGTCGGATGCCGTCACGGCCTCTTGGTGGGCGGCGACGTGGAATCGCTCGGCCGTCACGTCACGGCCGCGGTCGTGCAGTCGATCTTCGCGGTCATCGTCATCGACGCCGTCTTCGCCATGGTCTTTCTGGAGCTGGGCATATGACGCCAGACCCGCTTTCGGCCCCGCTTTCAGACCCGCTTTTGGCCCCGCTCATCGAGGTGCGCGGCCTGCGCACCCAGTTTGGCGACCATGTCGTGCACGAGAACCTGGACATGGACGTGCGCAAGGGCGAGATCTTGGGGCTGGTGGGCGGCTCGGGCACCGGCAAGTCGGTGCTGATGAATTCCATCCTGGGCCTGAAGCAGCCGGACGGCGGCGAGATTCGCCTGTTTGGCGAGCGCATCGACGACATGAGCCGGGCCGAACGCGCCGCAGTTGAACAGCGCTGGGGCGTCCTGTTTCAGAACGGCGCACTGTTTTCAGCACTCACGGTGAAAGAAAACATCCAGGCTCCCATGCGCGAGCACGTCAAGCTGTCGGCCGAGCTGATGGACGAGTTGGCGGATTTGAAGATTGCCCTGGTGGGCTTGGCGGCCAACGCCGCTGACAAGCGCCCGGCCGAGTTGTCGGGCGGGATGCGCAAGCGGGCCGGCCTGGCGCGCGCCCTGGCGCTGGACCCTGAGATCGTGTTCCTCGACGAGCCGACGGCGGGTTTGGACCCCATTGGGGCGGCGGCGTTCGACCAGCTGATCTTAGAGCTGCGCGACACGCTGGGCGTGACCGTGTTCATGGTCACCCATGACTTGGACAGCTTGCACACGATTTGCGACCGCGTTGCGGTCCTGGCTGAACGCCGGGTCATCGCCAATGCGCCGATCGCAGAGCTGATGGCTTCGCCGCACCCCTGGATCCAGGAGTACTTTCATGGTCCGCGCGGGCGTGCGGCGGCGGCCGGAAAATAGAGCCGGGCAAAAGGGCCGGAGAAAAGGAAGGAACGCGGCATGGAAACCAAGGCGCACTACGTTCTCGTCGGCCTGTTTGCGGTGTGGCTGGGGCGGGTCACGTTCGACCAGGAATTCGCCGAGTATGACGTCATCTTCCAGGGGCCGGTTCGGGGCCTGACCAGCGCCAGCGAGGTGCGGTTCAACGGCATTGAGGTGGGCGAGGTGACCCGGCTGGGTCTCGATCCGACCGACCCGACCAAGGTCATCGCGCGCATCCGGGTGCCGACCGAAACGCCGTTTCGCACCGACTCCATTGCCCAGCTCGAGCCCCAGGGGCTGACCGGCCTCTCCTACATTCAGGTCTCCGCCGGCACCGCCGAGGCGCCGATGCTGGTCGCGCCCAACTCGGCCGTCATCCCGCGGCTTCAATCGCGCCAGGCCCAGCTTGAAACCCTGGTGGAGGGCGGCAGCGACGTGGTGGCGGCGGCAAGTGAAGCCCTGACGCGGCTCAATGCGCTGATGTCGGAAGAGAACATCTCAAGCCTCACCCTGACGCTGAAGAACGTCAGCGCCCTCAGTGATCAACTCGCCGAACGGGAGGCCATCGCCGCGCGCGCCAGCGCCGCCCTGGCGGCCGTGGAGAAGGCCTCGCAAGACGTCTCGCGCGCGGCGCTGGAAACGGATCGGCTGATGCGCAACGACGTGGCCCCCATGGTGCGCGCCACAGAGCTGGCCTCGATTGAAGTCGACCGCGCCTCGAAGGAAACCTACGCCATGTTGGAGGCCTTGAGCCCGGCCATGGAGCGGTTCGCCGAAAGCGGTCTGGATGAGGCGACGCTGGCCATGTCGGATTTGCGCCGGCTGGTGGTGGCGCTGGAAGCCTTGACGGTGGAGCTGGAAGACGACCCGGCCGCCTTTGTCGCCGGGGGACGCCGGCCTGAAGTGGAGATTCCGCGATGACGCCTCGGGTTTTGGTGCTGGCGCTGGCGGCGGGGATGACCAGCGCCTGCGTCTCGGTGTTGCCGGACGCAGGGCCGCCGCCAGACATCTATCGCCTCAGCCCTCCCGCGCCCGCCGGCCAGGCCCACGCCCTGATCGTGGAAGTGCCGGCGCCGCTCGCGCCCAAGTCGCTGGCAAGCGATCGCCTGGCGGTGGTCACCGGCGAGCGGCTGGCCTACCTCTCCGGCGCGCGCTGGGAGACAAGCGCCCCGCGCCTGTTGCAGGCGCATGTCATTGCCGCGTTTGACAGCATGGACGCGGGCGGGGACGGGGCTGCGATTCGGCCGGGAGACGGGGTGCGCGCGCCGTTCGAGCTGCGCCTCGACATCGTTGAGTTTGAAGCTGTCTATCCGGACGCGGCGGGCCAAGACGCGCCGACGGCGCGGCTGCGCGTGCGCGCCAAGCTGATCGACAATGTGACCCGGCGTTTGATTGCCTCGCGCAGCCTGGAGGCGCGCACCCCGGCCGCGGCCAATCGGGTGGGCGAGATCGTCAAGGCGCTGGACGCGGTCAGTGACGAGGTGGCTGAAACGCTGGTGTCGTGGACGCTGGAGATGGCCCCCCAGTCTGAGCTTGAGTCCGGGCCTCAGACGCAGGCGGCGTCCGCACCGGAAGCCGGATCAGGCGCGCCCGAAGGCCTATAGCGCCCTAGACGTCCGACAGGGCGGCGTCGACCAGGAGGAAGGCGCGGCCCAAATCGCTGTCGAGCAGGGTCGAAAGGGCGGCCGCGTCGTTTTCGTCGATGGCCCGCCGCACCCGGCGCGAATGCTCGTCCAGGAACTCTTCAGAGCGCTGACGCAGGCTGGGGTCGGCCGCCAGGGCGCCGGCGGTGCGCCGCACAGCATCCATGGCGCCGTCCAGCACCAGGGCGCGCGCCTCGCCAGAGCCGGCGCGGCGGCGGGCGCGGGCAATGCGCGCGGTCATGTCTGGGTCGAGCGCGGTCGCCGGATCCACGCCGGCGCGGCGCAGTCCAATGATCACCGCCTCGCCGACCATGGCTCCTTGAGGCGCATCGTCGAGATTCTTCAGAAGGTCGCGCCATCGCCAGCCGTCATCGCTGTCGCCGCCAGTCATCAGCGGTGTCGCGCCCGCGCCGCCAGAGGCCGCCGGGCCGGAGAGGGCGTCGTCGTCAGACCAGTCGTCGCGCGCGCGCCCGGAGCCGTTGGAGGGGGCGTCAGCGTCGGGCGCATCGCCCAGGCGCACGCCGCGGCGTCGCGCGCGCCGCGACGAGCCTGCGCCTTTTTCAGAGTGGGTGTCGCGCGTGCGCGCCTGCGGAGCCCCGTCTCGCCCCCCCCCGTCTCGCCGCCCGTCGTCGCGGTCGTCGTCGTCAAGGTCGCCGCGCAGGAAATCGGCCGGCGCCACGCCGCCGCGGCGGGGGTCATCGCGATGATCGCCGCGCGCGGAAGGTGGGTAATCTGTGTGATCGGACGACGCGTTCCGACCGCTCCGCTCTCGCTCAGGGTGACCGGGCTCAGGGTACCTGGGCTCTGAGTAACTGGGCTCTGGAGCAGCACGTCCGGACACGCCATAGCGGCCTGATTCGCGGTCGTGATGGCGCCCGCTCGTGCGCTGTTCCAGGACGTCCAGCCCGTCTTCGAGGGCGCGGCGGGCGTCTCGGTCGCGCGGTTCAGATGACCGGGACGACGGGGCGATCCGGTCGTCGATAGCAGAGATGGCGCGCTCACCGGACCGCCGGCGCGCGTCATACGCCTCGTCGGTGCGTTGCACCGCATCAAAGGCGCTGGCGTTGACCCGGTCGACCCGCTCCAAAATTGTCTGGGTGTTGGCTTCCAGCGCCCGTCCGGCCGCTTCAGCAGCTTCACGCGCGGCTTGGGCGGCGCGGCGCACCCGTTCGATCTCTTCGGCTCCGGCTTGGGCGGCGCGGGCGGTTTCTTGCGCCACGATCTCGGCCAAACGATTGGCGTTCTGGATCGCCTCGTCGACCGCGCCGCGCATGGCCGAGGAGCCCGCATCGGCCGCCATCGACAGCTGGTCGGCGGTTTCCTTGGCGATGCGCACATTGTCGGCCTGGCCGGCGGCGGCGCGCTCCATGGCTTCTGCGCGCTTTTCCAGCGCGGTCACGAGGGCTTCCAGATCACGGATCTGTTCGTCGATGGACAAGGCCACGCGCTCGACCGCCTCCTGAGCGCCGCGGCCTGCGTTCGACAAGCCTTCGGCGCTGGCGTTGAGCTTGGCCTGGCCCTCTTCGGCGTGGGTGGCGGCCAGGTCAGCCGCCGCAGCGACCATCTCGGCCTGCCGGTCGATGGTGGAGGAGATGTCCTTGGCTTCTTTGGACAGGGCGTCGGACAGCTCGGCGATCGCGGCGCGCTCATTGCCCAGACGCGCAATCAGCCCGTCGATCTCGGCGCGCGCCTCGCCGGAGGCGGCCTGCATGGATTCCGCATGGTGGCGCAGCTCTTCTTCCATGGCGGCCAGGCGCGCCAGGGCGGCTTCCGCGCCGGTGTTCAGCGTTTCGATCTCGCCCGCCACCGCTTCTGCGAGCGAGCGCGCGTCGGCGCGGGCGCTGTCAACGGGCGCGGCCAGGCGACCCGCCGCGACGCGCAGCGCCTGGGCGGTGTGAGAAAAGCGGGCCAGTTCGCGCGCCGCCGCGCCCAACAGGCCAAGGAGCAGCGCCGGGCCAAGCGCCACCAGCGCCATGCCCCACGTCTGCACCGGCGACATGGCCGAGAGCTGGTCGCCGTAGAAACCGAAGAAAAAGGCGCACGCGCCCGCCGTCCACACCAGTCCAACCACAAGGCCGGCAATCAAGAGCCAAGCTCCGTCCCCGGTCAGCGGATTGGCGGACATTGCGTCCGTTGGAGCGTCGTCGAATGAGGAGTGCGACATGCGTTTGGGCCACCGTTTTCCTTCGCCTGCGCCAAACATGGCGATCAATCGTGGCGAATCTACAGCTTACGCTGCGCCGCACGCGGCTCAAAGCGCCGGCATGCAAGACGCCTGCGCCCGTGGAAACGTCGCAAGGGGCGGATCTTAGACGCCAGAGCGCCCAGCAATGGTCACAGTGACAGTGGGAAGCGTTGCGGCCGTGCAGTCCGCGCTGATCGCCAGGTCGGCGGTTCCCACGCCCAGCCAGGGCGACACCACCGGCGTAACCGACTGCATCAGCCGGGCCTCGACCTCGCTCTCGGCCTCGTCGACGTAGCTGACGCCAACAGCGCCAAGCGCGATGGAGATGATCAATTCTGCGATCTTGATCAGCATCTCGATCATGATCGACTCCCCAGCCCGAACGATGGGCTTTTATCCCGCCCCGCCCGGGCGCCTGTCCAGTCGCGCGCGCCGCGTCCGGGATTAAACTTTCGTAAGGCGGGTTGAGGCCGGCAAAGTTAGGCCTCGCACCGGCGCGACGCGAGCGATAGCGTTGCGCCGCGCTTGGGAGGGCCGAACCATGACTGACTTTCATCCTCGCACGGACCGCTACGAGAGCTTGGACGTGCTGCGCGGCGTGGCGGTGCTGGGCATCTTGATGGTCAACATGCAGGCCTTCGCGATGATCCCCGAAGCCTACATGAAGCCCAACCTGCAAGCCCCATGGGACGCGGCGGGCCAGGCCTCGTGGGTGTTTGTGGAGACCTTTTTCACATTCAAGTTCGTGACGCTGTTTTCGGCCATGTTCGGGGCCGGGATCGTCCTGATGCTGGGCGAGGAGAAGGTGACGGACCGGCTCTCGATCCACCGTGCGCGCATGGGCTGGCTGTTGGTGATCGGGCTCCTGCACGCCTATGTCCTATGGTTCGGCGACATCTTGGTGCCTTACGCCGTCGCTGGCCTGATCGCGGCGGGCGCGCGGCGCTGGTCGATCCGCCGGCTTGTCGCCGTCGCCCTCGTGCTTCTGGCGCTCAACGCCCTGGTGTTCGTGTCCAAGGGCGCCATGGCCTTCATGCCGGCCGAGGACTATGCCGAAGTGCTGGCCGAGCTGCACTTGTCGCCCGAGCAGGTGGCCGAGCAAACCGCGATCTATCGCTCTGACTGGCTCACCCGGTGGCCTGAAGCGGCCAGCTTTACCCTCCAGGTGCAGTTGAGCCAGCTCTTTGCTTTCTTGCCGCGCATCATCGGCGTGATGATGCTGGGCATGGCCGCCTACAAGAGCGGCGCTCTGTTGGCGCGCTGGCCGGCGTGGGTCTACGCCGTCCTGGCGCTGGTCTGCATCCCGATTGGCGCCGCCGCGTCGCACTGGGCCGCCGGGCAGCGCATGGCCGCCGGGTTCGACCTGGTTGAAACCGTGCCCGGCATGCAGGCGCTTTACTGGGGCAGCGTGGTGCAGGCGCTTGGCTATGGCGCGCTGGTGATGCTGGCGTGCAAGCCGGCGATGCTGAGGCTGGCGCGCGTCCCGTTCGCGGCGGCGGGCCGGATGGCCTTTTCCAATTATCTGGGCTGTACGCTCGCTGGTGTCCTGATCTTTCTCGGGCCGCCGGGCGCTGGCCTGATCGGCGCGCTCGACCGGCCCGCGCAGATCGGCCTGACCCTCGTCTTTTGGGCGGTGATGCTGATTGTCTCGCCTGTGTGGCTCAGCATGTTCCGCTACGGGCCGATGGAATGGCTGTGGCGCTCGCTGACCTATGGCGCGGTGCAGCCGATGCGCAAAGTCGCAAAGGGTGTGCGGGCTTAGGGGCTTAGGGGCCTAGAAAGGCCGCGGGCCGGCGCGGGTCAGGTCGAGGGGGCGACGAAGCTCAAGCTCAGTTCCCCAACCCCGTCCACGCCGCAGGTCACCACGTCGCCGCCGGTGACCGGGCCCACGCCCGCCGGCGTGCCGGTGAAGATCAGGTCGCCCGGCTGCAAGGTCCACAGCTCAGCCAGCGCCAAGATCAGGGCGGCGGGCGACAGAAGCATGTCCTCCAGCCGCCCGTCTTGGCGCACATCGCCGTTGACGGCCAGCCAGATCCGCCCTTGCGACAGGGTCTGCGCATCGGTGATGCGACGGATCGGGCTGATTGGAGCCGAAGCGTCGAACGCCTTGGCGGCCTCCCAAGGATTGCCCTCTGACTTGCAGCGCGCCTGCACGTCGCGGCGGGTCAGATCAACACCGACCGCCGCGCCCCAGATGCACTCAAGCGCTTGAGACGGCGTCACCGGTCGTCCGCCGGCGCCCAGCGCCAGCACCAGCTCAACTTCATAATCGAAGCGCGCCGTGTGCGCAGGAATGGGGACGCGCGCGTGGTCCACATCAATCGCTTCGCCCGGCTTCATGAAGAAGATCGGCTCAGCCGGCATGTCCATCTCGGCGGCGTGGGCGGCATAGTTGCGCCCCACGCAAAAGATGCGGGAGACGGGGAAGTTTCCGTCAACGTCAACCAAGGCGAGGGGGCGAGGAAGGGGCGGGAAAATCGGATTGGACATGGACTCATCGCAAAAAAACGAACTTTCGTCGTGCCCGATGTGGTCCAGGTGGGCGCGGCGTGCGAATAAGACGGTGTACATACCCTCAACTTAGGGGCGCCTAGGCTTGTCGCGCTTTGCCGCGACCTGTCTGGCGCCCTTCTTTATTGGGCCGTCTTTGTCGCACGCCGCGCCGTCCGGTGGACGCCGACGCGTCAGTTCGTGGCTCGCGCCTTCACCAGGCTGGTGACGGCGCTTTCATAGGATCGCCCGATCCTTACCGTGTCGCCCGACGACAACACAAGCACGCGCGAGCCGGTGGACGTGGCCCGCGTCATGTCGATGGCCGAGCGGTTCACGATCGCGGAGCGATGCACGCGGATGAACAGGGCCGGGTCAAGCCGATCTTCCATCCGGTTCATGGTTTCACGCATCAGCCAAGAGCCTTCGGCCAGGTGCAGGCGCACATAGTCGCGTTCCGCCTCCACCCAGACGATTTCAGACTGGCGCACCCGCACCGTGCGGCCGCGATCCTTGATCCAGATGTCGTCAGCGTCGGGCGTGTCGTCTTCGGCCGACTTCAGCGCCTCCAGCGCGGCCTCTAATTCTTGAGCGCGGCCTGCGGTTTCACGAGTGGTGAGCCGCTTGCGCACGCGGGCGAGAGCATCCGCCAAGTCCGCCGGCTCAACCGGCTTAAGCAGATAGTCCAGCGCGTGGGCGCGAAAGGCGTCAACGGCGTAGGCGTCATAGGCGGTCACGAACACAACCACCGGCGCCTTGGGGCCGGAGATGGCGCGCGCCGCCTGAAGTCCGTCCAGGCCCGGCATGCGCACGTCCATCAGCGCCAGATCCGGGCGCTCGTCCTCGATCGCGCGCACCGCCTCGTCGCCGCCCGCGCAGGTCGCCACCACTTCGACGTCGGCGTGCGCGCGCAGCAGAATGCCCAGGCGGCGCAGCGCCAACGGCTCATCGTCAACCAGTATGACTCGCATCCAGATCGTCCTCCGTTCGCCAAGGAATTTGTACGCGCGCCTCGAAGCCGCCGGCCGCCAGAGGGTGGGCGGTGAGCACCCCGCGTTCGCCGTAAAAGACCGCCAAGCGCTCTTCCACATTCGCCAGGCCGACATTGGCGCCGTCGTCGGCGCGGCGCGCAGCGATCGGGGAGACGGGCGCGGGCGCAGGCGCGTCGGTCGCGAACAGGCTGGCCGGGCCGGAATTGTGCACGCAGATCTCCAGATCAGGGCCAAGCCGGCGGGCGCTGAGGCGCACCTTCAAGACGCCGGTCATGTCGATCCGGCCGTGCTTGACGGCGTTCTCCACCAACGGCTGGAGGATCAGGCCGGGAATGCGGGCTCCCTCGACCGCCGGATCAACGTCAACCTCGACCTCCAACTTGTCACCAAAGCGCACCTGCTCGATCTCCAGATAGAGGCGCTGCATGGCAATCTCGTCGGCCAGGCTGACGGTGCGGGTGGGCTCGGCGTCCAGCGTCATGCGCAAGAAGCGCGACAGGCGCCCGATCATGCTTTCGGCGGTTTCTGCGTCGCGCTCCAGCACCAGGGTGGAGATCGCGTTCAGCGTGTTGAACAAGAAGTGCGGATTGAGCTGGAAGCGCAGCATGCGCAGCTGGGCGTCGTGGGTCATGCGCGCAGCGCGCAACAGGTTTTCGCGCTCGCGCTGGGCGCGGCGGGCATAGTCGATCGCCAAGTAGAGACCGACCCAGGCGATAAAGAACCAGAGGTTCAAGAACACCAGCCGCTGCATGACCATGAAGTAGAGGTCGGCGTGGGCCCAGGCCGGCGCGCCAACGCCCAAGCTGGGCTCGTAGCCGCGCACCATGGCCGTGGCGAGCATGGCGTCCGCCTCCACGTACCACAGGGCGCTGGCGTAGATCAGAACGGCGGGCACGGTCATGGCCAGGGCGAGCCCGGCGCGCAGGCGCATGGGCTGATCGCGCAGGCGCTCCAACACCACATGCATGCCCGCCGCGCACAGGAAGCCGACGAACTCCACCACCGCCAGACCGCCCACGGACATGCGCCCGCCCTGGGCCATGTCCGACAACAGCGACAACACCGCGACCGAGAGCCAGTACGACGGATTGAAAATCCAGAACCAGCGCGACGGGGCGGTCGTGTCGGCGCCCGACACCGCCTTGATTTGGCGTTGCAGCGCTTCGTAGGCGGCCGCAGCGCGCGCGTCGACTAGGCGCGGGGCGGCAAGCGGCGGTGCAAAGATGGCCAGATACCCGGCCGTCCAGGTCAGGAACGGCCACAGCGACCACAAGGTCCAGCGCACAATGGTTTCGAACGCGGCGGTGGGAAAGGCGCCGTCCGGCTCCACCGTGGCGGTGCTGGCGGCCAGTCCGGGGTCGGGCGACAGGCCAAAGG
>CAYGQB010000040.1:12606-18891 GCA_964351895.1 uncultured Caulobacterales bacterium | reverse complement strand
CAGGCGCGCGCTACTATCATTCCTTGCGTCTCCTGGAGCGGGTTAAGGAGCGCGACCCCAACCAGTTTACCAAATCGGGGCTGATGGTTGGGCTTGGCGAGAGCAAAGAAGAAATTATGCAGGTCATGGATGACATGCGTTCAGCCGGCGTCGATTTCTTGACCTTGGGGCAGTACCTTCAGCCCACCCGCAAGCACGCGCCCGTCGATCGATTCGTGCCGCCGGCAGAATTCAAAACCTATGAAACAATCGCCCGCGCCAAGGGCTTCTTGATGGTGTCGGCCAGCCCGCTCACCCGGTCCAGCCATCATGCTGGTGAAGATTTCGCGCGCCTGAAAGAGGCCCGCGCGGCTCAAGCGCGCTAGGGTGCGCTGACGACGAGCTTAAGCCATGCCGCAACACGCTCTCACACGCCGGGTTCGTCACGCGCCAGATGATGTGTTTGAGCTGGTGTCGGACGTGCGTGACTATCCGCGCTTCATCCGCTGGATCCGCGCCATGCGCGTCTTGGACGAAGATGTGCGCGCCGGTGTCGGATCCATCACAGCCGAAGCGGTAATCGGCTACAAGTTTGTGCGCGAGCGCTTTACGACGCGTGTGGATCTAAACCGAGACCAAGGCGACGTCGCAGTCAGTCTCGTCCGTGGGCCGTTCCGCGAGCTGGCCAATCGCTGGACACTGAGCGCCTTGCCCGACGGGTCAACACGGGTGGAGTTCTGGATCAGCTACGAGTTCGCCAACCCGGTGCTCAATGCGCTGTTGTCCAGCAATGTCGACCGCGCCGTATCAGCCATAGTATCCGCCTTTGAGGTCCGCGCGGCTCAGCGTTTTGCGCGCACTGGCGACGACAATGTGGATGACGCGCGCATGCTGGCGAGCGTGCGCAGCCCCAGCTCCTCTGCTTAGACGGCACACCAAGAAGGCGCTCGCCTGGCGGAAGCTAAGGCGTGGAGCGAATAAGACTGGCGTCGCGCAGCAAGGCGAGGGCGTCTATGACGCTGGCCCGGCGCACGCCGGCGCGCCCCAGGTCACCATATGATCGCTGCAAGGCAACGCTGGCTCCGGTTCTGCGCGCCAGGGCAAACTCGACCCGGCCAACCGGCTTTTCAGGTGTTCCACCTCCCGGACCTGCGACGCCCGACACCGCCACGGCAAGGTCACTGCGACAAGCCTCCAAGGCGCCTTGGGCCATGGCGAGCGCCACCGGAGCGCTGACCGCGCCGTGCCGGTCAATCAGGTCTGACGGCACCCCCAGAAGCTGCGTTTTTGCGGCGTTTGAATAGGTGACGAGTCCACCGATCACCACGTCCGATGAACCCGCGACCGACGTCAGCGCCCCCAGCACCAATCCGCCCGTGCAGCTTTCCGCCGCCGCCAGCGACAATCTTGCGCGTCGCGCCGCCTCGATCACCTCAGCCGCCAGGGCCTCAAGGACGGGATCGCCGTCGACATGGGCCGCATCGGTGTCGTGCGTTGTTTTCTCTCTCATGATTAGCCGTCCGCTAACGCCTCGTGTGCACTGTGTGGCCAACCGACGATGGGAACAATCAGGAGTGGTCCATGACGGACACGGCAGGCGTACTTTCAGAGCCTCAGGTCCCCGTAAAGACACGGGCCGACGCGGGGCGGGCCACGACCTATGCGTTTGCCGGATCGATGTGCCTTTCAGCGGCGCTGTTGTTCACCGTCCAGCCCATGTTTACGAAGATGGCGTTGCCGCTTTTGGGCGGGTCGCCTGGGGTTTGGAACACGGCCGTCGTGTTCTTTCAGGCGGTCCTTCTGGGCGGCTATCTCTACGCGCATTGGCTCACCAAGCAGAAGTGGACGCGCGCTCAAATCGCTTTTCACGCTGGCGTGCTGGCGATCGGGGCGTTCTTTCTGCCGCTGAGTGTTTCAACCCTCGTGGGGGAACCGCCGGCTGGCGCGCCTGCATTCTGGCTGCTCGCGCTTTTTGCGGTGTCGATTGGCGCACCGTTTTTTGCAATCTCAGCCACAGCCCCGCTCCTGCAAGCCTGGTACGCGCGCACGGGGCGCCCCGACGCCGACGACCCCTATCATCTCTATGCGGCGAGCAACATCGGCAGTCTGGTGGCGCTTCTGGCCTATCCGATTGTCTTTGAACCGGTTTTTGCAACTGCGACCCAGGCCCAGGCTTGGGCTTGGGGTTACGGGCTCCTGGCCGTCGGTCTCATCGGCTGTGGTGTTCTGGCTCTGTGGTCGCGTGCGCCGCTCCCGATTGCGGCCGCCCGTCCGCTCACCAGCCACGCGCCAGCCGGATCGTGGCGCGAGCGCTTGACCTGGATGGCGCTGGCAGCGGCCCCGTCGAGCCTCCTTCTTGGAGTCACCACGCACATTACGACGGACGTTGCGTCTGCGCCGTTCTTGTGGGTGGCGCCCTTGGCTCTGTTCCTGCTGACCTTTGTGATCGCGTTCGCGACCAAGCCGGCGATCTCGCACGCCACGGTATTGCGCATTCTGCCCATCTTCGCGGTGGGCGCCGGCCTGATTTTGGCGCGGCCGGGCGTGTCTTGGTCCATTGGCCTGCCAATGCATCTGGCGGCGTTCTTCGTTGCCGCCTTGGCCTGTCATGGAGCTCTTGTGGCGCGCCGTCCAAGCGCCGACCGGCTGACCGAGTTCTATGTCTTCATGTCGCTTGGCGGCGTGATTGGCGGAGCGTTCACCGCGCTTCTTGCGCCGATGATTTTCTCCACGATCATCGAGTATCCGCTTGTCTTTGTGGCCAGCATGCTGGTGCTGCCGGCGTTGGCGGGAGACCGCAAGACGCGGATCAGATTGGCGCTCGGCGCCGGGCTTAGCGCGGTGGTGGCGTTCAACGCAGACCTGATGGGCGTCACGCTAGTCGAGCAGCTTGGATTGGCCGGCGTTGCCATCTTTGCTTATCTCTTGCGCGACAATCGCTGGTGGTTCGCCGGCGCCATGACGCTTCTGATTGTGATCAGCGTAGCTACGGCGCCCTTATCGAACGCCTTTGACGTGCGGCGCGGCTTTTTCGGCGTGCACAAGGTGGTCGACGGGGACGGCTATCGGGTTCTGGTGCACGGCACCACGATCCACGGCGTTGAAAGTCTTGACGAAGACAAGCGCGGCGTGCCGATGGCCTACTATGGCGACAAGACGCCGATTGGTCAGGTGTTCCAGGCGATTGCGGCCTCAGGACAGGCGCGCCATGTCGGCGCAGTCGGCCTGGGTGCAGGCTCAGTGGCCTGTTACGCCGCGCCAGAACAAGACTGGGTGTTCTTTGAGATCGACCCGATTGTCCGCGACATCGCCAGTGATCCGGCGCGCTTCTCGTTCCTGTCCAGCTGCAAGCCCGACGCGGCCATTGTCATTGGCGACGCGCGCCTGACGCTGGCTGACGAGGCGGACGGCGGCTTTGATCTTCTCCTGATCGACGCCTTTTCCTCGGACGTTGTCCCGGCGCATCTGATCACCCGTGAAGCGGTTGCGCTCTACGCCAGCAAGCTGGCTGAAGACGGGGTTCTGGTGATGCACATCTCCAACCGTATTCTCGATCTGGAGCGGCCCTTGGCGGACATTGCCGCTGATCTCGGGCTGGCCGGCCGTGTACAGCAGTTCACGCCCGACGACACGGGCAGCGCCATGATGGAGAACCAGGCGTCGGACGTGTTCATCCTGGCGCGCGACGAAGCGGCCCTGGCTCAGTTCGACGCTGATGGCCGGTGGCGTGCGCCGCGGCGCGGCAATGGCCGGGTGTGGACCGACGACTACGTGAATCTTGTGGGGGCGATCTACTCGCGTTGGCGTCACGGCCGCTAGGTCGAGGCCCGGCGCGCCGGCGCTCTAGGATATTTGGGCAAGCGCCCCCGCGCGCCAGACAAGCGTTGCGGTCGCCTGCGCCGCCAATCCCTCGCCGCGGCCGGTGAAGCCCAAAGCTTCCGTCGTTGTCGCCTTGACGCTGACGCGCGTCCGATCGATGCCGAGCATCTCTGCGATGGCGGCGCGCATGGCTTCGCGATGCGGCTTCAGCTTGGGTCGTTCGCAGATCACCGTGAGATCGACATGCGCGATCTGCGCGCCGGCCTGCGCTGCACGTTCGACCGCAAACTCGACAAAGCGCCGGGATGGCGCACCGGCCCACTGAGGATCGCTTGGCGGAAAATGGTCACCGATGTCCCCCAGGGCCAAGGCGCCAAGAAGAGCGTCGGTGAGGGCGTGCAGGCCCGCGTCTGCGTCTGAGTGGCCCTCAAGGGTGATCGCGCCGGGGATCGCGACGCCGCACAACATCATCTCGTCGCCGGCAACAATGCGATGCACGTCGAACCCTGAGCCCACCGCAGTGTGCACAATCTCTCCTGACAGGGCCGCCTCCATGGCTTCGTGATCGCGGGGCAGTGTGATTTTGCTGTTCAGCGGGTCTCCGGCCACCAGCGAGACGGCAATCCCAGCCGATCGCGCCACGGCGACGTCGTCAGAGAAGCTCGCATCGACTGGGGCTGCGCGATAGGCGTCAAGCAAGGCCGCAAAGTGAAACCCTTGCGGAGTTTGCACGCTGCGCACGCTGTCACGGTCGACATCCGCGCCAAGCGCGCCGCCGTTCACGCCGTCCTCCACTGTTTTCAGAGCGTCGATGAGCCTTACTGCGGGGGCAACACCCGCATGCTCGTTGAGCGCAGCGCACACGCGCGCAAAAAGAGCGCGGCTGGCCCTGGGCCGGGCCGCATCGTGAATGAGCACGGCGTCGGGCGGAGCGGGCAGGGCGGCGAGAGACTCCATGCCTGCTCGCACTGAAGCGGTGCGGCTGGACCCACCTGGAACGATCATCAGCGTCCGGTCGCCAAGGTCAGCGCCGGCGCACGCCGCGCGCGCCGTTTCTTCATCGCCGGCGGCGACAACGAGCACCACGTTCATGACCTCTGACACCGACAGACCCGTGTCGAGGCTATGACGGACGAGAGGCTTGCCAGCTAAACGTCGAAACTGTTTCTTCTCACCACCTGCACGCGCGCCTTGACCCGCGGCGACAATGATCAGCCCGATCTGCATCGATTGTTGTCACCCAAGCTGCATTGCCCACAGATTCGCACGCGGACTTGACTAGCGCCGCCAAGCTTGGCCCGTCTAGCGTCATGACCGCAGCTTCGACACCATACCTGAGCGCCGTCGGCGATGTCGCCGTGGATGCTCCTGCGCTCCTGGCGCCCATGTCGGGGGTCACGGACCTGGCGTTTCGGAGGCTGGCGCGGCGCTTTGGGGCCGGACTCGTGGTCAGCGAGATGGTGGCCAGCGAAGAGCTGGTGAAGTCTCGCGCCGAATCGCATCGCCGTTCAGCGGGCGACGCAGACGTAGAACCTCTCGTCATTCAGCTGGCGGGGCGCGAAGCACGTTGGATGGGGGAGGCGGCAAAGATCGCCGCAGACAAGGGCGCGCGCCTCATCGACATCAACATGGGCTGTCCGGCGCGCAAGGTCACCAGCGGCCTGTCCGGCTCAGCCCTGATGCGCGATCTTGACCATGCCCTGACCTTGATCGAAGCGACGGTTTCAGCGGTCTCCTGTCCGGTCACGCTGAAGATGCGGCTCGGATGGGATGATCATTCACGCAATGCGGCGGATCTGGCGCGCCGCGCACGTGACGCCGGTGTTCAGATGCTGACGGTTCATGGGCGGACACGGTGTCAGTTTTACCAGGGACGCGCAGACTGGAACGCCGTCCGCGAGGTGGTGGAGGCGGTTGATGTTCCGGTGATCGTCAATGGCGACATACTTGATCTGTCCGACGCACGCGCCGCGCTCGCGCAGTCAGGAGCCGCAGGAGTGATGATCGGGCGCGCCGCCTATGGTCAGCCATGGCGTGTCGGTCAGATCGGCGCAGCGCTCGCCGGGCGCGCCGCGCCGCGCGATCCACAGCCGGGCGACGTTGTTGAGCTTGCCTGCGAGCACCTGCACGCCAGCATGAGCCTTTACGGCGCGGCCAAGGGATTACGCATCTATCGCAAGCACCTGGGCTGGTATCTCGACGTTCAGGGGCGCGGGACCCAGGCGCGTGAGCTGATGCGCCTAGAGTGTCCAAGGCAGCTTGAGATCGGCTTGCGGCGCGCCCTCCTGAGCGTTCCTGTCGCAGCATAGGTGGCCCCTCTCTCGTCAGATGTGGTGCCTAGGCGCCACAGGGTGTTGAGTTTGTGTCACACATGGGTCACCATCCTACGATCCGATGCGGCAGAGGCTAACGCGCCCAGCGCATGAGCAGCACACCCACGACATCAGGCGCGAACGCGCCGACAGCGAACGCGCCTGCGCCGCCGGC
>CAYGQB010000040.1:0-12596 GCA_964351895.1 uncultured Caulobacterales bacterium | reverse complement strand
CACGCAAGCGCGACGTCCCCAGTCGGCGTCACCTTGGGTGGTTCTTCAAGCGCGGGTTCGGGGGCGGCTGGCGGGTCCGCTGGTGGAGCGTCTGGCGGCATGGGGCCGGTGCGCGGCGTGCGGGCGTTTGCCGCCCCGCGCGCGCTCATGTCCAGCGCCTTTGCGGCTGGCTTTGGCGCTGCCTGTCTGATTGCTCTGGTGGCCGCGGTCCGTGTCTTTGCAGGCAGCGACCCAGAGACCGGGCCAGCCGTCATGACGGCGCTCGCACTCAATTTGGGCTTGATCATCGGGCTGGGCGGCTACATTGGCGTTCGCGTGTATGAGTTGGTGCGGGGGCGCGGCCGCGACGCGCCAGCGCCGCGTCTCCACCTGCGGCTGGTCGGCTTCCTGAGCGTCTCAGCCCTGGTGCCGGCGGTCGTGGTCGCGGCGTTTCTAGGCCTCGTGTTTGTGCGCGTGCTCGACGCCTGGTTTGAGGAACGCGTGCGCTCCACCATGGAGAGCGTGGCCTCCGTCGCGCGCACCTACTTGGCGACGGAAGGGCGGGTGACGCGCGATGATGTCAGCGCCATGGCGCTTGACCTCAGCCAAGACGAGGTGGCCGACGCCTTGACGTCCAGTCGCATCACCTATGCGAACTATGTGCGTCAGCAGGCGATTTTCCGAGGGTTTGCCGCCGCCTTCGTGATCGATGAATCGGGCGCGGTGTTGGCGCGGGCAACAGGCGACGTGGGCGACACGCCAACATACGTGCCGCCGCTGCCCGAAGAGCTGGTGCGCGCTGACAATGGCGAGATGCCGTGGACGTTTGACCGCGACACGGGACGACTGCGCCTTCTTTACAAGCTGGAGGGCTATGACGCCTCCTACCTGAGCGTAATTCGCGCCCTGGATCCGGCCATCGTGGCGCAGCTGCGCAGCGCTGAAGAAAGCCTGACCGCCTATCGTGAAGCGTCAGAGCGGCGTGGACGGCTGCAGGCCATTCTCGGGCTTCTCTACCTGGAAATTGCCCTTCTGGTGCTTGTCGGTGCGGCGTGGCTCGGTCTCGTGGCGGCCAACCGCATTGTCGCCCCCATAGGTCGCCTGGTGCGAGCCGCCGACCGGGTGCGCGACGGGGACCTGAATGCACGCGTTGCCGTGGCCGACAGCCAGGACGAGTTGGCCATGCTCAGCCGCGCCTTCAACGAGATGACCGCTCAGCTGACGTCCCAGCGCAGCGAAGTGGTGGCCGCCAAAGAAGACGCCGAGGCGCGCCAGCGCTTCACCGAGGCGGTACTCGCTGGCGCGTCAGCGGGCGTGATGGGCCTGGACGCCACGGGACGGGTGACAACCGCCAATCGTTCGGCCATGGCGTTGCTGGCCCTGCCGGCTGAACATGATCTGGTGGGCCAAGACATCACGCAAGCCGCGCCAGAGTTTGCGAGCGTTGTCAGGTCAGCGCGCGAGACGCCGGACCTGGTTATCGACAGCCAAATTGAATTGGAACGAGATGGACGCGTGCGCAACCTCGACGTGCGCGCGTCAGCTGCGCGCGAGGCAGGCGGCGGGGTGGTTATCACGTTCGACGACATCACCCGCCTAGTGACCGCCCAGCGCAATGCAGCCTGGCGCGATGTGGCGCGGCGCATTGCCCATGAGATACGTAATCCGCTCACGCCGATCCAGCTTTCGGCCGAGCGCCTGCGTCGCAAGTACGCCGCTGAAGCCTCTGAGCCTGAAATCTTCGAGCGCTGCGTTGACACGATTGTGCGCCAAGTCGCCGACATCGGGCGCATGGTCGACGAGTTTTCGTCCTACGCGCGCATGCCAACCCCGCGCATGGAGCGTGTGGACGCCTGCGAGTGCGCGCGAGGCGCGGTATTCGCTCAACGAGTGGCAAGCCCGGAGATCACAGTCGACAGCGATACGCCCGCTGACCCGGTCTGGGTGACCGCCGACGAGCGACTTCTGGTCCAGGCCTTGGCCAATGTTTTGAAGAACGCTTCAGAGTCCGTCAGCGCACGTCTTGAAGCCGATCCGGGAGGCAAGGGACCTGCAGGCCGCGTGGCTGCGCACGTTCGTGTCGAGGGGGACAATGCCGTGATTGCCATATCGGACAACGGCTTGGGCTGGCCCGCCACACAACGAGAACGCCTATTGGAGCCGTACATGACGACCCGAGAAAAGGGAACCGGCCTCGGTCTTGCGATCGTGAGCCGGGTGATGGAGGACCATCATGGTCGATTGGAGTTGGCCGATCGCGACGACGGCGGCCCTGGCGCTGTCGTTCGGTTGGTCTTGCCGCTTGATCGGGGCGACTTTGAACGGCCGTCTCGCCACCCCACAGACGAGGAGAACGTGGCATGAGCTATGACATTCTCGTTGTCGATGACGAGGCGGACATCCGCGATCTCATCGCCGGCATCCTGGAAGATGAAGGCCATGAGGTGCGCACGGCCGGGCACTCCGCCGCCGCCCTCGCGGCGGTGCGCGAGCGCAAGCCCGCCTTGGTGGTGCTGGACGTCTGGCTGCGGGGAAGTGATCTGGACGGAATCGAGATTCTCGACATCCTGAAGACCATGGACGCCGACTTGCCGGTGGTTCTCATTTCTGGTCATGGCAACATCGAGACGGCCGTATCCGCCATCCGGCGCGGCGCCTATGACTTCATCGAAAAGCCGTTCAAGGCGGACCGCCTCATTCATGTTGTAGAGCGTGCGATCGAAGCCAGTGTGCTGCGCCGTGAGAACGCCGAACTGCGCGGGAAATCTTACTCGGAACTCGAGTTGATCGGGGCGTCGGCTGCGATTCAGCTGGTGCGCCAGACCATTGATAAGGTTGCGCCGACCAAGAGCCGGGTGTTGATTTCTGGCGCGCCAGGCTGTGGCAAAGAAATCGTCGCGCGCCTTCTCCACGAACGCTCGCCGCGCGGCTCAGGTCGGTTCATTGCGGTCAACGCCGCGGCCATGTCGCCTGAACGGGTTGAAAGTGAGCTTTTTGGCGAAGAAGAACCGGATGGGCGCGTGCGCTCGGTTGGCCTGTTTGAGCAGGCCCACCTTGGCACCCTCTTTCTGGACGAGGTCGGCGATATGCCACTTGAGACCCAAGGGCGGATTCTGCGCGCCCTCGTGGATCAGCGCTTTCGTCGTCTTGGAGGAGCAGACGACGTGGAGGTGGACGTGCGCGTCCTCTCTGCAACGTCTAAGGACCTCAGCGATGAGATTGCGCGCGGCCGCTTCCGTGAAGATCTTTTCCATCGCCTGAACGTGGTGCCCTTGCGGGTGCCATCGCTCAGCGAAAGGCGGGAAGATATCGCCCTGTTGGTGGACTACTTCATTTCCCGCCTGGTGAGCACGTCCGGACTGACCCGCCGTCCCATCGGATCAGACGCCATGGCGGCGCTGGAAGCTCATGATTGGCCAGGCAATGTGCGCCAGCTGCGCAACAATGTTGAACGTTTGTTGATCCTGGCCAGCGGCGATCCTGGATCGCCCATCACGCTTGATTGTCTGCCCTCAGAGGTGATCGGCGCGCGCGAAGGGGGAGGGCGTGTCGCCAGCGAACGGCTTATCTCCATGCCCCTGCGCGACGCGCGAGAACACTGGGAGCGCGACTATCTGATCGCGCAGATCAATCGATTTGGCGGCAACATCTCGCGCACGGCGCAATTCATCGGCATGGAACGTTCAGCTTTACACCGTAAGCTTAAGTCGTTGGGCGTATCCTCAACCGATCGATCTGACCTCGACGCCTAAATTGATCTCTGCGCACATGCTGCGCGTTGGTCACCAGTTCCGCTAGGAAAGAAGTCCGCTCGCCATGAAAGTCATTGTCTGCGGTGCAGGTCGCGTCGGCTATGGAATCGCGCGCGAGTTGGCTCAAGAGCGCAACGCGGTCACTGTGATCGACCTGTCGCCCGAGCTGATCGACAATGTGACCACCAACTTAGACGTGCGCGGCGTTGTCGGGCACGGCGGTCATCCCGATGTCTTGGCGCGGGCCGGGGCACGCGATGCTGAGATGATCATCGCGGTGACCTTTTCAGACGAGGTCAACATGGTGGCCTGTCAGGTCGCTCACTCGTTGTTTGACGTGCCCACCAAGATCGCCCGCATTCGCTCTCAGAGCTATCTGGAGCCTGAATGGCAGGATCTTTTCAGCCGACAAAACCTGCCCATCGACGTCATCATTTCACCTGAGGTGGAAGTGGGACGGGCCATCATCCGGCGGTTAGAAACGCCCGGGGCATTTGACACCTTACCCTTCGCCGACGGGCGGGTTCTGGTGATTGGCATTCGACTGGACGAGACCTGTCCGGTCATCGACACGCCCCTGGCGCAGCTAACGGATCTGTTTCCCCACCTGCAAGCCACCGTGATCGGAGTGCGGCGTGAGGAGCGGCTGTTTGTTCCGCGTCCGT
Organism: uncultured Caulobacterales bacterium; assembly: GCA_964351895.1. Taxonomy (GTDB): domain Bacteria; phylum Pseudomonadota; class Alphaproteobacteria; order Caulobacterales; family Maricaulaceae; genus CAYGQB01. Next base: position 8,200 of record CAYGQB010000040.1, on the reverse strand, counting down.
CCGATCAGCTGGCGGCCGGCGATTCGGCCTATGTCTGCGTGGAAGCCGGGCATGTGGCGCGCACCCTCGACATCTTTGGCCGCGAAGAAACCCGCGCCCGCCGACTGGTGATTGTTGGAGGCGGCAACATCGGCATCTTCCTCGCCCAGGCCCTTGAGCGCATCAGCGGCCTACGTGTCCGGGTTATCGAGGCAGACAAGCATCAGGCCGAAGTCGCCGCGGCGGCCCTGCGGCGCACCGTTGTGCTGCACGGTGACGGACTGGACCCCGCGATCCTTCGTGAGGCGGGCGCGGACGAAGCTGAGGTCGTGATCTGCCTGACCAACGATGACAAGGTCAATGTCCTGGCCGCTGCGCTGGCTAAGGCGGAAGGCGCGCGCCGGTCGCTGTCTCTGTTCAACGATCGTCGCTACCTGGCGCTCAAGTCGGCGCTTGACGTGGACGTGTTCGTCGACCCGCGCGCGACCACCGTCTCCACCATTCTTCAGCATGTCCGCAAGGGCCGCATCACCGGGCTCCACTCCATTGAGGATGGAGAAGCTGAAGTCCTGGAGGGGGTTGCGCTGGAAACCTCGCCGCTCGTGGGCAAGCCCCTGGGCAAGGTTGAGCTGTCGGACGGGATCGCCATCGGCGCTATCATGCGCGACGACAAGGTGTGGATGCCGCGCAAGGACTTTCGTGTGGAGGCCGGCGACCGACTTGTGATCTTCGCCGAGCGCGCTGACGTTGCAAAAGTCGAGAAGCTTTTCCGCGTCGCGCTTGAGTTCTTCTAGGCGCCCGCGCGGTGCTCCACGCCAACTCCATCGCGCGCACGCTGGGCGCCATGTTTCTGGGCCTGGGCGCCCTGGCCAGCCTGTTCGCGGTTGCCGCGGTTGCAAGCGCCGACCTTGGTGCTTCGGTTGGCTTGAGCGCCAGCGCAGGCCTGTCCTTGTTTCTTGGCGGAGCGCTGCGGCTGGCGTCGCGCGGTCGCGAGCTAACTGGCGGCGTGCGAGAAGCGCTGGTGCTGGTTCTCATCGGCTGGTTTGCAGCGCCGCTTCTCATGTGCGCGCCCCTCATCGTCGGCCCGAATGTTGGCGCGTTGTTTCGCGCCTATTTTGACGCCCTGTCCGCCCTAACCACAACGGGGTTTGCGCCCGCCTTCCTCATCAACGAAACACCATCGCCAGTGCTCGTGGCCTACTGGAACGCGCTCCAGTGGGTCGGTGGCGGGGTGTCGATCCTGACGGCTCTGGTCGTATTTGCGTCGCTCAACATGACCGGACCGGGCGTTCATCGCTCGACCCTGTTCACCCTTGATCCTGAGCGGCTTCTCAATCGCTTTGGCAACGTGGGTCGGGCGACGGCCATTCTCTATGTTTCGGCGACGGTAACCGTGTTCGCGTTCTCTTGGCTTGGTGGGGCGGGACCAGGCGAGGCGCTCTGCGTGGCGCTTGCGTCGGTCTCCACGGGCGCGCTGCTGCTGCCGGACGGCGCCATGACCGGATCGAGCCTGGGCCCTGTGGTGCTTGTGGCGGCGGGCCTTGGCCTTTTGTTCGGGGCGCTCAACTTCGCTCTGCATTGGGACCATGCGCGCGGGCGCGTGCTGATTGGTCATGTGCGCAGTGATGAAACGCGCAGTTTTGTTCTGTTGTGTCTGCTGGCGGCGGCGGTCGCCTATTTTGCAGCGCCGTTCTGGGACCGCACATTTGCAAGAGCGCTGTTCGACGGCGTCTCGCTGGCCTCAACGGCAGGGTGGACCGCCGGCGGCGGCCTGGCGTTCCTACCAGAGCCATTTATTCTCGCCGTGGTGCTGATCGGCGGCTCGCCGATTTCGACAGCTGGCGGGTTGAAGATTGTGCGCCTGGCGTTGCTCTCTCAGCACATTGGCGCAGAACTGCGGCGACTGGCCCATCCCTCGAGCGTGTCCGACGTGCGCTACCGCGATCAGGCCTTGCCCCGCCGCGCCGTTATGGGGCTGCTCCTCTACGTGATCGGCTATACGGGCGCCGTAGCTTTTGTGGCGCTGGCCGCCTCGTTTGGCGGAGCGCCGCTCGATTCTGCTTTGGCGCTTGGGGCGGCGTCCGTATCAAACGCCGGTCCGGTCGCCGACCAGGCCGCCTTGGGGTCGACTGGCTATCTCTTCCGGTCCTGGCCGACGGCCGTCGCGTCCGCCATTGGAATGATCCTCGGCCGCCTAGAGGTGTTGGCCGCCCTGGCGGCGCTGTTGCCCTCATTCTGGAGACGCTAAGAATGTCCCGCATCGCCTATGTCAATGGACGCTACACCCCGGTGGCGAAAGCGGGCGTCAGCATACTCGACCGCGGCTTGCAGTTCTCAGATTCCGTCTACGAGGTCTGGGCCGTGCGCGGCGCACGTCTGGTGGACGACCGCGCGCACCAGGCGCGGCTGGCCCGCTCCCTAACCGCACTCTCTATGCGCCCTCCGATGCCTGCAATTGCGCTCAGCACGGTGGTGAAAGAGGTCGTGCGCCAGAACCGCGTGCGCGACGGCTTGGCCTATCTACAGGTGACGCGCGGCGCGGCGCGGCGCGATCACGTGTTTCCGCCCGCAGACACGCCGTCCACGATCATCGCGACAGCTCAAAGCGTCGACATGAGCGCCCTGAAGGTGCGGCAAGAGCGCGGAGTTGGCGTCATTACGCACGCTGACGAGCGCTGGGCGCGCCGCGACATTAAATCGACCAGCCTGCTTGCCAATGTTTTGGCGCGGCAGGCCGCCCGAGAACAGAGCGCCGCTGAAGCATGGCTGATCGACGCAGATGGTGACATCACAGAAGGCGCGGCAACGACGGCCTGGATCGTGCGCCCCGACGGCGTGGTGCAAACGCGCCGCCTGTCGCGTGACGTACTTCCCGGCGTGACCCGCTCGGGACTGATGGAAACCATGCGCGCGCATCAGATAGCATGCGTGGAACTGGCGTTTGGCATAGAGGACGTGCGCCGGGCAGCTGAAGCGTTCATGACCTCTGCGTCTGCCGGCGTGATGCCGGTGATTGCGCTGGACGGCGCGCAGATAGGATCTGGCGGTCCAGGCCCGCTCACACAGCGTCTCGGCGCGCTCTACTGGCAATCGCGAGAGTTCAGCTAAGGGCTGCGCGGGTGCGACGCAGGCTCTTGACTCTGGTCGGGCCGTGTGAAGGCGGCTATATAAGTTGTGGCTGCGTTCACCAGGACGCTGGTCTAACTCTGTGTGTGTGTTTCGCCGAATGTGGGGGCGACTTTGGCCAACGAAAAGAAACAAAACTTGCAAGACACCTTTCTCAACGCCGTGCGCAAGGCGCGGGTTCCGCTGACGATCTTTCTCGTCAACGGCGTCAAGCTTCAGGGCGTCGTGACCTGGTTCGACAATTTCTGCGTTCTGTTGCGCCGCGACGGGCATTCCCAACTGGTCTACAAGCACGCGATCTCGACGATCATGCCGTCTCAGCCCGTGCAGATGTTTGAACCAGAGGCCGAGGAGACTGCGGATCCCGTCGCGTGACGCGAGACGCCCCGACAGGCAACGGCCCGCGCGACCCGGACCGCGCCCTTGTTGTGCACCCCATCGTGGCCGGTACCGCGCCGCGCGACGAGGAATCGCGCCTCGACGAAGCCTGCGGGCTGGCCGAGGCGCTCGACCTTATCGTCGCTGATCGTCATGCGATTGCGGTGCGCACGCCGTCGGCGGCTCTCTTGTTTGGCGCGGGCAAGGCCGATGACGTTGGGCGTCTCATAGATGACGCCGAAGCCGGCGTGGTGGTGATCGATTCCAGCTTATCGCCGGTTCAGCAACGCAACCTGGAACGCCGCTGGAACGCCAAGGTGTTGGACCGGACCGGTCTCATCTTGGAGATTTTCGGCCGTCGCGCCCGCACCAAAGAAGGGACGCTACAGGTCGAGTTGGCGCGTCTGGCCTATGAGCGCTCGCGGCTGGTGCGAACCTGGACCCACCTTGAGCGCCAACGCGGCGGGCGCGGCTTTCTGGGCGGCCCCGGCGAAACTCAGATTGAGGCCGACCGGCGCGTCATCGCAGATCGCATCGCACGCCTGCGCCGCGACCTGGAAGATGTGCGCCGCACGCGCGGGCTGCACCGCGCCAAGCGTCGCCGCGTTCCATTTCCACTCATCGCGCTCGTGGGCTACACGAATGCGGGCAAGTCCACTCTGTTTAATCGTCTGACCAACGCCAATGTCCTGGCCAAGGACATGCCGTTCGCGACCCTCGACCCAACTCTGCGTTCGGTCGCGCTTCCATCGGGCATGAAGGCGATGCTGTCAGATACCGTGGGCTTTATTTCCGACCTTCCCACCGATCTGGTTGAGGCGTTTCAGGCCACGCTCGAAGAAGTCCGCGAAGCTGATCTTTTGGTGCATGTGCGCGATGTGGCGCACGCCGATTCCGACGCTCAGGCCCGCGACGTCGACGCTATTCTTGAAGGCTTGCAGGCAGGGCCAGAGCACGGACAGCCGATTGTTGAAGCCTGGAACAAGGCTGATCAGCTTTCTGGCGACGATCTGGTGATCCTGCGCGCGCGCGTGACCGGCCGACGCGGCGAGGCGAACGCGCCAATCCTGGTGTCAGCGCTGCGCGGGGACGGCATAGAAGACTTGAGCGCGGCGATCGACGCCGTGGTCACTGAAGGCGCGCGCATCTGGAGCACCGTCATACAACCGGATGAAGGACGCGCCCTGGCCTGGCTTCACGCCCATGGCCAAGTCCTGACAGAGAAAAGCGACGAGGAAGGGCGCATCCATGTGCGCGCCCGTCTCAGCGCCTTGGCTTCGGGTCGGTATCAGCAGTCGCTGGGCGTGCTCACGCCCGAAGACGATTGGGGACGCGACGGCGCCTAGTGCGATCCGCCTAGGTGGAGCGCTCCAGATTTTTGGCTTGGACCCACAGGGTCTCCATCTCGTCCAATGTCGCGTTCGCAGGATCGCGTCCGGCCGCGGCAAGCGCGCGCTCTATGTGCGCAAAACGGCGCGCAAACTTGGCGTTGGCGCCCCGCAGCGCCGTTTCGGGGTCCACATCGAGCTTGCGCGCCAGGTTGGCCACGACAAACAGTAGGTCTCCAAGTTCGTCCTCAATTGCGGCCTGGTCGCCGCTCGCCTTCGCCTGGGCGACCTCCTCGGCCTCCTCAACGATTTTGGCCAGGACGTCGTCTGCATTTGGCCAATCGAACCCGACACGGGCGGCGCGCTTTTGCAGCTTGAGGGCGCGCAACAAGGCCGGCAGCCCGCGCGGCACATCGGCGAGAATGCTCGCCGCACCGTCCTTGGCGCGATCGGCGCGCTCTTTTGCCTTCATGGCCTCCCAGGCCATCTCCTGCGCGCGCGCGTCTTCAATCGAGGCGTCACCAAACACGTGCGGATGCCGGCGCTCCATCTTCCGGCACACGCCTTCGGCCACGTCGTCAAAGTCAAAGAGCCTCTGTTCGCTGGCCATCTGGGCGTGGAAGACAACCTGAAACAAGAGGTCGCCCAGCTCATCACGCAAATCGGCCATATCCCCGCGCCGAATCGCATCCTCCACCTCGTAGGCCTCCTCGATGGTGTACGGCGCGATGGTTTCAAACGTCTGCTCCACGTCCCATGGGCACCCGCCAACGGGGGCGCGCAGCTGGGCCATGATGGCCCGCAGGCGGTCGATTGAGGACGCAGACTTGGCGTTTGACATCACTTCTCCCTCGCGTGGCGCGCGCGCGCCATGGACGCCTGCGCCCGCACCGTCCTAGATAGCCGGCACTGAGGCACAGGAGAACCGCCCATGAGGCGACGTCGGCGCGCACGCGTGGTGGCAACGATTGGACCAGCCAGTCGCGCCCCTGAGATGATCCTTCGCTTGGCCAAGGCCGGCGTTGACGTGTTTCGTCTCAACTTTAGTCACGGCGTGGCCGACGACCACCGGGCCACGATGCGCGCTGTTCGCGATGCCGAGGGCGTGCTGAATCGGCCGCTGGCGGCCCTGGCCGATCTGCAAGGCCCAAAGCTGCGCGTGGGCGTCTTTGTTGGCGACAAGCAACGACTGGAGCAGGGGGACCGGTTTCGGTTTGATTTGGTCGATGAGTTGGGTGACGCGCGCCGTGCGCGGCTGCCGCACCCTGAGATCTTCGCCGGCTTGAGGCCTGGCGCCGACATTCTTGTCGACGACGGGCGGATGCGTTTTCGTGTTCTTGAATGCGGTCCTGACTTTGCCGAGACCGAAACCATCGTCCCGGGCGAGATTTCCAACCGCAAAGGCGTCAACGTGCCGGACGTGGTGCTGCCCATTCCGGCGCTCACGGTCAAGGATCGCGCCGATTTGCAGGTGGCCTTGGAAATCGGCGCTGATTGGATCGCCCAGTCGTTTGTTCAACGCCCTGAGGACTGCGCGGAGTTGAAGAAGCTCGTGGAAGGGCGCGCCGCCGTGATGGCGAAGCTGGAGAAGCCCAGCGCCATCGAACGCCTCGAAGAGATCTTGGATTATGTGGACGGGGTCATGGTGGCGCGCGGCGACCTGGGCGTCGAAATGCCGCCAGAAGACGTGCCGGTCTTGCAAAAGCGCATCATCCGAGCCGCGCGCGAGCGGGGCCGGCCAGTGATCGTCGCCACGCAGATGCTCGATTCAATGGTGCACTCGCCCACGCCAACGCGCGCTGAGGCCTCTGATGTCGCAACCGCCGTCTATGATGGCGCGGACGCGGTGATGCTGTCAGCCGAATCCGCCGTGGGAGATCACCCCATCGAGGCCGTCGCCATGATGGATCGGATCATTGCGCGGGTAGAAACCTCGGCCATGTATCCACGCATCATCAACGCCGACCATCCCGAGCCTGACGCCACGGTCGCGGACGCTCTCACAGCCGCCACTCGCGTCGCCGTGGACACCATCGGCGCGGACGCCATTGTGGCCTACACCACCAGCGGCTGGACGGCCTTGCGTATGGCGCGCGAGCGACCAGGCGCGCCTATCGTTGCCGTTACGCCGTCGCGGGCCACGGCGCGGCGACTTGCTGCCACCTGGGGCGTTCACGCCGTAGAAACGCCGGACGCAGAGAACGTCGAAGACATGGTGACCAAGGCGCTCCACGTGGCCGCCGAGGAAGGGTTCACCACGTCAGGGGGGAAGGTGATCATCCTGGCGGGCATGCCGTTTGGCGTTGGCGGCACGACCAACCTGATGCGCGTTGCCTATGTGCCGTAGCCAATTGGCAGATCCGTGGTGATGTGGGGGGTGACGCGCGAGGACTGAGGTCCGGCGCGGCCCTGGATCAGTGGATCAGTGACCACGGGACGCCAAGCCCAGAAGGCGCATAACATATATTATGAGAACTAATGTCGACTATGCAGGCGCGCCATCTAGCACCATGCCGTCGTAGCCCGGCTCAACATGGCTGGGCGTTTCAGCCATAAGTGTCTGATAATCCATATCAATATGCAGATTGGTCAGGACGGCGCGGCGCGGACGCACAATCTCGATCCATTCGAGCGCCAGGGCCAAGTTGGCGTGCGTCGGATGCGGCGTGTAGCGCAGCGCATCAACAATCCAGGTCTCCACCCCCGCCAGCGCCTCCAAAGTCTCCAGGGGCAAGCGCACGACATCATTGCTGTAACCAATGGAGCCGAACCGGAAGCCCAGCGACGCAATGGTTCCATGATCTTGGTTCAAGACCAGCCCAGTGATCGGCCCCCCAGCGCCGTCCACCGTGATCTCGCCGCCAGGTACAAGGTCTGTGTGCAGCGTCAAGATGGGCGGATATGGCGAGCCCTCGGGCCGCGTAAAGCAGTACGAGAACCGCATGCCCAGCTCAGCGGTCGTGGGCGCGTCCATGTGCACCGGAATGCGCTGTTTCTGGCCTTGTGACAGGGCGCGCAGGTCATCGATCCCATGCGTCTGATCGCCATGGTGATGAGTGAAGAGCACGGCGTCGAGGCGGCGCACGCGCGCGGCCAGAAGCTGAGCGCGCAGATCGGGCGGCGTATCCACCAGAACGCGCGTTGTGGTGTTATCGGCCCAGGTGTCCGCGTTCGTCGTACGCTCAACAAGAATGGCGCAGCGCGTGCGCGTGTTTTTGGGCTCTGCGGGATCGCATGCACCCCAGTCACCACCGACGCGCGGCACGCCGCCCGACGAGCCGCAGCCCAGAATACGCACGCGGAACCCCGGGCGCGTCACGGTTCGGCACGGACGCTGGCGGGCACGCGGTCAAACAGGCGATGAAAGGTCTGGGTCGTGCGTTCTTCGA
>CAYGQB010000039.1:0-18971 GCA_964351895.1 uncultured Caulobacterales bacterium | reverse complement strand
GTGCTGACCTTGTCAGACCACATTTGCAAGTGGCCCATCGGCGACCCAGGCGACACGGCGTTCCGCTTCTGCGGACGTAAGTCGTCAGCCACGAGCCCCTACTGCGACGCCCACGCCACTCAGGCCTATCAGCCGCCGAAACGCCGGCGGCGCGAAGGCGACGAAGCCAAGGTGGCGCTCGACGCCATCGCGGCGACCCGCCGCATCAGCTGGTAGGCTGAGCCTCACCCATCCGCGCTGAGACGTCGGTCTCATGCGCGCCAGTTGCCCCCTGACCCGCGCCTTGATCGGCGCGGGTCATTTTTTGCGCGCCCGATTTTGACAATGCATTTGCGCCGGCGCATCGGCGGGAAACGCCGACTTAACCCTGACGCCTTACAGTGCCCCTTCTCACGGCGCCGCGGCGCGGCAGGATGATCCCCGCTCATGAGCTATCAAAAGTCGAAAAGCTCGGGGAACCTGGCTCTCCTAAAGAAGAGCGGCTCCACTTCGCGTGTGCTCAACTTGGTGAGCGTGCGCGACCGGTTCGGCGACGATCCTGAGTATGCCGCCCGTCCCCTGTTCTTGCAGCGACGCCTCAACGAGGCGCTGATCCTTAAGCACAGCCCGCGGCAAGACGAGAAAGAAGCGTTTGGCCTGACGGGAAGCGTTGCGACCAAAATCATCTTCCCATTTTCAACCAAGGATATCTCGCTGGGTGGTCAGTCGCTGTTTGTCGAGCACGCGACCTTCGCGCGCCACCTGGCGGAGATGACCGGCTGTCAGCCCACAGACGAGCGATTTGTGCGCGACATGCAGATCTTGGACGAGATCGCACGCTTGCCGTCGCTCGACCCTTACCTTTTGCGCGAGCGCGTGAGCCGCATGAGCATGACCGTTTCGCGCGTCTACTTCGACATCTCTGAGGCCGACATGGCCCGAATGCACGAGCATGTCAGCGCTGAGATCCGCAAGCTGGTGGACTTGGCGTTCTCGGCGACGGGTTCAGACACCAACAGCTTGTCCAACAAGCTGGCGCGCTTTCTTCTGGAGGACGAGACGGCCGACGCCCTCTCGCCACTGCGCGACACCTTGCGGCTTTCACCGGCGGAGTACCGGGAAGGCATGTTCGGCTGGAAGGGGTTTCTCTACTACAAGTGGCGCGCCCGCGACTTTCAAAAGGACCTGTCGCCCATCGCCAAGGAGATGCTCTCAATCCGCATCTTGCGCGCCAACTTGGACGATAAGGCGTTTCTCGACCAGGTGCGTCAGCGCATCGTCGAACGTCTTGGACTGGCGGCCAACGAAATCAAATCGGCGCTTGGGCGCTACGACGCGGCGTACAACGTGCTGATCAGTGACGGGCAGCCGGGCAAGTTTCGCTCGTTTCTGCTAACGGCGCCGCAGATGTTTGTTCAGACCGGCGAGCACCTGGCCGCACTTCAACACATCACCTCGTTCTGGCGCTTCCGGTTTAAGCCGGGCCAGGCGCGCACCATCGATGTGGAGGAGGCCTATGACCTGTTCCAAGAGTTCGAAGGCAGCTTGAGCGGCGTGGCGCCAGCAGCTGAGCGCGGCGCGGCTTAAAACGCCTAGGCCTGGGACTGGGCGCCTGGGCCTGCGCCTGGGCCTGCACAGTGCGCACTAAACGAATGTTCCCGCCAACATGACCGGGGCCGCGCCAGCGCCCAGCTTGAACCGGGCAACGCCAGCTGATCGATCCGTGTCCACGGCGCCCAAGTCGAGCGCTGTGACGCCGTCCCCCTTCAAGCCCGTCATCGCCGCCCACAAGGTGAGCGCGTGGGCGCCGGTTTCGCGCCCCTTCGCGCTGGTCCAGCCGACATGATAGGCCGCGCGTGCGCCGTGGACGAGAAACAACATGGCGGCAAGGGTTTCGCGCCCTTGTTCGACCCGCCACATGCGCACGCTGTCCTTGCGCTTCGCGTCGCTTTGAAACGCTTCAACGAGCTGCGTGGGCACGGCGCGATAGCCGACACGCTCGCGCTGGGCGTCCTCTTGATTGAGCAGCCAACGATACTGCGCCGGCTTAGCGCCGCCGCGCACCGCGCGCAGCTGGCCGCCCTGCTCGCGCTTCTCGCCCGCCCGCAGTCGATTGCGCCACTTGCCGTGCATGCTCGCGCGCAAGCCGTCCAGATCGGGCGTCAGGTCCAGCATGGCTGCGCACTGCCCGGTCATGATCCGCTTCAGCCGCGCCATCCGCGTCCAATCGCGCGCGTCAGCCTCGGTGTCGCTGAGCGTTAAGAACAGCGCGCGCGGGCGGCGAAGGGGCGCTGCGGCGCGCAACACGCGGGCCGTCTCCACCCGAGCCGCCGCATCCGGATTGCCGATCCAAACGGGCCCGCGCGAGCACACACCCCAATCGACCAGTCCGGCCAGACGACGGCGCGTCATCTGGGCCAAAGCCACCGGCGCTCCAGCGTCGCGCACCACAAGCCGGGTGACGTCCGCGCCCAGCGCGCGCAACGCCTCGCCATAGGCCCAGTCCTGATGCAGGGAGCCGGCATTGGCCCCCGACAGGCGAGTCCACTCGGCGCGCGACATGTCGTTCACGGTGACGTTCATGAAACATGCGGTTAACCGGCGCCGGTTAAGGCGAAGTAACTACAATCGCAACCATGAGCCGCCGAGATGCCAAACATCCGCCAGTTTTGGAACCGCAAGCTTGAGACCGTCTACGGCCACGCCATCGCACCGCCGCGCGTGACGCTGACGGGCGTGTTCCTCGCCGTCGCAGTCTTGGGCGTCCCGATCATGGTCCTGGCGCTGATCCTCGACGTCATGGTCTGGCTCATCGCCCGGTCAGCGTTCGACACCTGCGTCGGGCTGTGGTGCCGCTAACCGCGCCGCGCGCAAGAGGCGGATCCCTTCCCTAGACCGACGCGTCGGCCGAGGCGGGGCTGGGATCAAGAGCATAGCCCGCCGCGCGCACCGTCCGGATGGGATCGCTATCGTGATCCTTGTTGAGCGCCTTGCGCAAACGCCCGATGTGCACGTCCACCGTGCGCGCCTCGACGTAGACATCCGAGCCCCAGACAGCATCGAGAAGCTGTTCGCGCGAGAACACGCGCCCGGGATGCTGCATCAGGTAGTCCAGCAGACGAAACTCGGTCGGCCCCAGGTGAACTTCTTTCGCTCGCCGGCGCACGCGATGGGCGACCCGGTCAATCTCTATGTCGCCGCACATCAGCTTGTCTTCGGCAAGGCCGGGACGGATGCGGCGCAGGACCGCGCGCATTCGCGCGCACAATTCAGTCATCGAGAACGGCTTAACGACATAGTCGTCCGCGCCAATGTCCAGACCGCGAATACGATCATGCTCTTCGCCGCGCGCCGTCAGCATGATCACTGGCACGTTGCGGGTTTCTGAGCGGTTGCGCAGTCGCCTGCAAACTTCGACGCCATTGACCTTCGGCAGCATCCAGTCGAGCACCACAAGATCCGGCGGGGCCTCGCCGACAATCATGAGCGCCTCTTCCCCGTCGCGCGCCACGGTGACCCGATAGCCCTCTTTTTCCAGGTTGTATTGCAACAACGTGGAGAGAGCGTCTTCGTCTTCCACGACGACCACATGCGGAACAACAGACATTAAACTGCTCCCTCAAAGCTCCCGCGAGCCCGGCAGACTTACTCTCCCCCGACACGGCGCGGCGCGCCGGCGAGTTGCTCAATTTTGGGGCGCTCGCGCGCCAGCTCTTCGCCGGTAATGGCAAAGTGCACTGTCTCAGCAATATTTGTGGCGTGATCGCCAATGCGCTCAATGTTCTTGGCGATAAATAACAGGTGCGCGCCCGGGCCGATCATCGTCTGATCTTCTGTCATGAAGGTCAGAAGCTCTCGAAAAAGGCTGTGATAGTGCGCGTCCACATCGTCATCGCGCGACCACACCGTCATGGCGCGTTCGGCCTGTCCGCGCGCATAGGCGTCCAGCACCGTGTTGAGATGGCCCACCACAACCCGGCCCATGCGGTCGACTGTGCGCGTGTGGGCCATCGGCTCAAACTCATTGAGCACCTGGGCGCGCTTGGCGATGTTGCGCGCCAGATCTCCCACGCGCTCCAAGTTTGACGCAATCTTTAAAGCAGCGATGGCCTGCCGGAGATCTTGCGCCAAGGGCTGGCGCAACGCCAACAGGCGGATCACCTTGCGATCAATCTCGCGCTGGGCCTCGTCGACAGCTGCGTCGCCGGCGATCACGCGATCAGCGAGGTCGGTGTCACGCCGCGCTACAGCCTCAAGCGCGGCCATGGTCTGGCGTTCGGCAAGCCCCCCCATGCGCGCCACCTCACCTGCGAGCAGCTCCAGCTCTTCAGCGAAGGAACGCACTGAATGTCGCGTCATGGCGCGGGGTCCTTTCAGGACGGGAATCATCAACCAAACCGACCGGTAATATAATCTTGCGTGCGTTGATCGCGCGGATTTGTGAAAACTTCTTCTGTCGGACCAGTTTCCACCAGCCGACCCAGGTGGAAGTAGGCGGTGCGTTGCGACACCCGGCTGGCTTGCGCCATCGAGTGGGTGACGATCACGATGCAGTACTTGCGCGCCAACTCATCAATCAGATCTTCAATGCGCGCCGTGGCGACCGGGTCCAGGGCCGAGCATGGTTCGTCCATTAGGATGATCTCTGGATCAACGGCGATGGCCCGCGCGATCACAAGGCGCTGCTGCTGGCCTCCCGACAAGCTGGTGCCCGGTTCCGCCAGGCGATCTTTGACTTCTTTCCACAGACCCGCCTTCCTCAAGGACTGCTCTACGAGCTCTTCCAGGTCGCTGGCTCCGACCGCCAGGCCGTGAATGCGCGGCCCATAGGCGACGTTTTCAAAGATCGACTTGGGGAACGGGTTGGGCTTTTGGAACACCATGCCAATGCGCGCGCGAAGCGGCACGGGATCCACCTTGCGGTCATTGACGTCGGCGCCGTCCACCAGAACGGCGCCGGTGACGCGGGCGTCCTCGATTGTGTCGTTCATGCGATTAAAGCACCGCAAGAACGTCGACTTGCCGCATCCTGACGGGCCAATGAAAGCGGTCACACAGCGGTCGAGGATGTCCACATTGACGTCGAACAAGGCCTGCTTGTCGCCATAGAACACATTGACGTCGCGCGCCGCGATCTTGACCGGCCGAGACGAGTTCGTAAGCGCCGGCGCGCTCAAGGGCGTCGTGTCGTGGTCTTCTTGCACGTCAGCCCCCCTCACCAGCGCCGCTCAAAGCGGCGACGCATCAGCACCGCCGTTACATTCAAAACGATCATCACACTCAATAGCACCAAGATGGCCGCCGCCGTGCGTTGGGCGAAGGCGCGCTCGGCTGAATCGGCCCAGATAAAGACCTGAACCGGCAGCACGGTCGCCGGCTCAATCACGCTGGCGGGCACGTCGGCCACGAACGCAACCATACCGATCAGCAACAGCGGCGCTGTTTCGCCCAGGGCCTGCGCCAGCCCAATGATCGAACCCGTCATCACGCCCGGCGCGGCGAGCGGCAGAACATGGTGAAACACAGCTTGAACCGGCGAGGCGCCCAAGGCCAAAGCGCCAGCGCGGATCGAAGGCGGCACCGCCTTGAGCGCAGACCGGGTCGCAATGATCACGGTTGGCAGCGTGCGCAGCGCCAGCACTACGCCGCCCACAAGCGCAAAGCCCCGTCCGAAGAACTGAGACATGCCCATGTTGACGCCAAAGAAGTTGAGCAGAACCGCCACGCCAAGAAGGCCAAACACGATCGAGGGGACCGCCGCCAAATTGTTGATGTTCACCTCCACAAAGCTGGTGAGGCGGTTCTTGGGCGCAAACTCTTCCAGATAGATGGCCGCCCCGACGCCAATCGGCACGGCGAGCAGCATGGTGACCATCATGGTCAGGAGCGACCCCACGAACGCGCCGAGCACGCCGGCAAGCTCAGGCTCGCTGGAGTCCGCGCGCGTAAACAAGAATGAGGCGAACTGCTTGGTCACAAGGCCGCGCGCCTTGAGGTCTCTGGCGAGCGCGTACTGAAGATCGCTGACGCGGCGATTGGCTTCTGGGCTTTCAATGATCTCGATCCGCCAGCCGTCTGAGGCCGCGCCGCCCTCACCCGCCGGAACCAAGAGGCGCACGCCCGCCGACTTGGCGTCGACGTCAGTTAGCCTGTAGGCCGCTCCCTCTACGTAAGCCAAAACGCTGACGGCGTTGGCGCCCAGCGCGAGCGTCACCGTCTCGTCTTGCGCCATGGCGCGCAGGCGCTCCCCCGACGATCGCAGGCGCGCGGCGCGCTCTTCGCGCCGGCGCGTGTCATCCGCGCTGTCTTCACCGCCTGGCAGGAGCGCGCGCGCCGCGTCGGCGTCCAGCGCGGCGGCGTCTGCTCGCAGCCGTTGCGCCTCGCGTGCGCGCACTTGTCTCAATACGTCGCCAGGTAGGATGAGCCGCGCGCCCGCTTCATCTGTCTCTATCCGCGCCGGCGCGTCCCCCTCCCCCTGCTCAATGCTGGTGGTCAGGGCCGGGACCTCTTCCAGGAAGAGATCCACTGCGTCGTCGAGCGGCATGGAAAAGGTAATGGTCCGGCCAATGAGGCCTGGGTCCTCCAACACGGCGTCCAAGAGCCGCCCCCCGTTAAGGCGGCTAAAGAGGCCATAGAGCGCGCGCAGATCGCTGCGGCCTGAGAGGTGGGGATACTCGGCGCGCAGCGCGTCTTGCAGCAAGCCCGCGTAGTTGGCGCGCCGCAAATCGGCCGGGTCGCGCGTCGCGGCCGGGTCGATGCGCGCCTCGTCGAGCGTGACTTCAACCGCAAGCCAATGGGCGGTCAGCGCAGAGAAGCCTTGCCCCGCCACAGTAACAAGGAGCAGCGCCAGAGCCGCCGCGGCAACCACGACTGCGCCAATTGCCGTGGCCTGAAACCGGCGCTCGGCGGCGTAGCGCTTCGCCAAGCGGCGCGCGGCGGCGTCAGCGAGGGCGTCAGCGAGGGCGGGGGCGGGCCTACTCATAGCGTTCCCGGTACCGGCGCACGATCTGAAGCGCGATCACATTCATCACGAGCGTGATGGCGAACAGCACCAGCCCCAAGGCGAAGGCGGACAGCGTCTTGGCGCTGTCAAACTCCTGGTCGCCCGTTAAGAGCTCTTTGATCTGAACGGTGATCGTGGTGACCGATTCCAGCGGTGAGAGGGGCATGTTCGCAGCCCGCCCGGCAGCCATCACAACGATCATCGTCTCCCCCACCGCACGCGACACGGCCAGCAACATCGCCCCCATCACACCCGGCAAGGCGGCCGGCAAGATCACCCTCAACACAGTCTCAGACTTCGTCGCGCCCACGGCGAAAGAGGCGTCGCGCAAGTCTTGAGGCACGGCGTTAATGACGTCGTCAGACAGCGAAGACACGAACGGGATGATCATCACCCCCATCACCAGTCCGGCGGCGAGCGCGGACTGAGTGGGCGCGTCCAACCCAACGGTTTCAGCCATTCTGCGAATGAACGGCCCGACGGTAAGGAGCGCAAAGAAGCCGTAGACCACCGTGGGCACGCCGGCCAAAATCTCCAGCGCCGGCTTGACGATGGCGCGGGCGCGCGCGCCGGCGTACTCAGACAGGTAAATCGCCGAATAGAGCCCGATCGGGGCCGCCACCAGCATGGCGATGACGGTGATCATCAGCGTGCCGTAGAACAGCGGCACGGCGCCAAACGCGCCTGACCCTCCCACCTGATCGGCACGCAGCGCGATCTGCGGGCTCCACTGCAAGCCGAAGAGAAACTCGTTAAACGGCACGCGGGAGAAGAACCTGACGCTCTCAAACAACAGCGACGCGACAATGCCCACGGTGGTCAGGACCGCCACCACCGAGCAGGCCAGCAGCACCAGGCGGACGAGGCGCTCCACATCGTCGCGGGCGCGATAGTCGGCGCGCACCCGCGCAAGCCCCCGGACATAACCCAGGCTCGTCAAGCCCAACACGGCCAGCGTGACGCCCCCCAGCAGCATGCGATCAACCGCCGTGGCGGATTGGGCCAGCAACACCGCCTCGGGTCGCGGGTCAGATGCGAGCGCGTCGACGCCAGCCATGAGCTGGCGCGCCTCGCGCATCAGCGCGTCCCACCCCACATCCGTGACCGCCCGCACCGCGTTGGGCGCACCGGACCGGGCGCCCATCTCGACCAGCTCCTGGCCGATCAGGCCATAGATGCTCAGAAGAACGAGGCTGGGGCCGACCGTCGAAAACGCCAGTCGTTGGCCGTGATAATGGGGGCGCGAATGCAGCGCGCTCCCGTACTGCGCAGCGCGCGCCAGTCCTTGCGTGAATACGGCGGCGCCGACCACGAGAAGCACGAGAGCGAGGAGCAAAGAGAGCGACATACATTCACAAGTTAGCGGCAACCGCGAAATCGCGGGAGCGCGAGCGGGTCATTGGTCCCGGCTGAGGGCGTGTTGACACCGAACAGGCTGGCGCCAGTCCTCGTGGTGGATAGCACGCTGGCTCTAAGCACACCGGCCCTCAGCAAGCTGGCACACAGCACACTGGCGCCGGGCGGCGTCGGTTGTATGACATCCACGCAACAGATTTGTGACACTCACTGACGGTCCGGGTGCGCCGGTCACTCGCGCGTCGCGGCGGCGCCGGGTCTGGGTGCGTCTGGCGCGCTGGAGTCTGGGCCTGCGCCGGGTCCTGCATCGGCGCCCGTTCGAGCCATGGGCGCGGCGGGTGCACCCGCAGGCGACCCTCGCGTCGCGTCGGGCTCTGGCGCTGAGGCCTTTTCCTGAAGGCGCGCCATAAACTCAGGCGTGTGCGGCGCAAATACGGTGAACGCCGAGCCTTTGCCCACCGCGCTTTGGACGCTGACGCCGCCGCGGTGACGGCTCATGATGTGCTTGACGATCGCCAGACCCAGACCTGTGCCGGTGCGCTCGGTCGTGTCGGCCCCCTCGACCCGAAAGAAGCGCTCTGACAGGCGCGGCAGCGCGTCAGGTGCGATGCCTGGCCCTGCGTCGATCACGGTGATCCAGGCATAGCGGGTCGTCTCGTCCGGGGTGGGATCGAGCAGCGTGACGCGGTGCCCGCTTAACCAGGGCGCCGGAGCCCCGCGCGCCGCCTGGGTCGCCGTTGCTCCCACGCCGGCGCGCACGGTCACAACGCCCTCGGCCGGGGTGTACTTAATGGCGTTGTCGACCAGGTTTTGCACCACTTGAACCAGCTGATCGCGGTCACCGCGCACCGGGGCGCGCTCAACGGTGTGATCGACCTCCAGCCGCACGGCCGACTGCACGGCCAAGAGCGTGGTGGCGTCGAGCACATCGCCCGTGATCGCGGCCAGGTCGGCGACCCCTGTGGGTTGCAGATGTTCGTTCAGCTCAATGCGGCTCAGCGACAACAGATCATCGATAAGACGGCGCATCCGCTGGGCTTGGACCTGCATGATAGCCAGAAACTGATCGCGCGCGGCCTGGTCGTCTTTGGCGTGACCGCGCAGCGTTTCAATGAAGCCCGACAAGGACGCCAAGGGCGTGCGCAGCTCATGGCTGGCGTTGGCCAAGAAATCGACCCGCATCTGCTCAGAACGTCGCACTGCTGTTTCATCTTCAATCGTAATCAGCACCGTGCCCGGCGCGGCGCGCGCGCCCGAAATCGGCATGATACGGGCGCGATAGTAGCGCTCGTGCAGACCCGTGGCTTGATACTCCACCGTTCGCTCAGCGCCGTTGGCGCGCACTTCCTCAACCGCTTCCAGCACTTCTGGCGTGCGCATGACCGCAGTCAGAAGACCGCCCGCCTCGGTCAAGGAGAATGCGTCGCGCGCGGCGGCGTTGGCCCGCAAGATACGCTCATCGGCGTCAATCAGCAGGATCGGCGACGGCACGGCGTCCAAAAGCGCGTCTGACATGCGCCCAGTGCGCTCGGCGCTCTTTTGTTTGCCCCCGGCTGACCGGCGCTCCATGGCCGCCGCCTCATCGGCCGTGTCGGCTTGAGCCGCGGCCGTGAGATAGACAAATGCGATCGCGCCGAGCGCACTGAGCGCCGCGAATGCGGCTCCGAGTTGTAGGGCGCCGCCAAGCAACAAGATGAGAAGCACGCACGCGCATGCGCCAGCCACCGCCGCCACCGATCGACGGCGCTCGCTGACAACCTCAGCGCGCGAAACTTTACGTTCCATGCTTCACCATAGCGCAGTGCATTCGTCGCACCCCGTGTACCCTAGCGCAGCTTGGGCTGCGAGGTTGGGCCCCGAAAAGCCGCCGAACCGGCCCGCAGCAGCGGGGCGCGGAATGCAATCGCCTGCATCCAAAGCCATGCTCCCGGGCATCTTTAGGAGTACAACCGCAGTTGGTTGCATCTGAAACCTTTCGAAGTTTTCATGTCTTTCGATAGGTATTACTCGTTTGTCATCATGGAATTATCGATAATCAATATTTTTCCGTTTGACAAATGAGCTTCGAGGCGTACGGTCGCCTCAAACACCTACCGCGTGAGGGGTTACTCGGTGAAACAGCTAGTGCTCGTATCCAGCGTCGCGATTTGCGCTCTTTCGGCGGGCGCGTGCACAAGCACGCCTGAGCCGTTGGCGCAGTTGCGCGCCGCAGCGCCGGCTGATTGGGCCGCCCGGGACGATGTGCGCACAGCGCCGTCGGCTGACTGGGTCGCGGCCTTTGAGGACGCTCAGCTGTCCGCCCTCGTGGCCGAGGCGATGGACGTTAACTACAATGTGGCGGCAGCCGTTGCGCGACTGGAACAGGCGCAGGCGGGTCGCATTTCGGCGCGTTCAGGTCTGCTGCCGACTGTCTCGGGATCAGTGGACGCATCAGCCACGCGATCCGACGCGGCCGACTTTGAAGACTATGGAGTGGGCGCGCAGGCGACCTGGGAGGCCGACGTTTGGGGTCGGTTGCGGGCCCTGGCCGCCAGCGGCGCATTGAATGAGGCGGCCGCGCAAGCTGACCTGCACGCGGCGCGTCTGTCGATAGCCGGGGCCGTGGCGCAAGGCTGGTTTGACCTTATTGAGGCGCGCGGGCAAACCGCCCTGGCGCAAGACGACGTGGCCGCCCAAGAGCGCGCCTTGCGTCTGACGCAGCGACGCTATGAGAGCGGTGTCGCCGGCGCCCTGGACGTGCGACTGGCGCGATCGGGCGTGGCCAGTGCGCAGGCTACGCTCGCCCAACGCAGCAACCTGGAAAACAATGCCGCACGACGGCTGGAAGTTCTGCTTGGTCGCTATCCAAGCAACGAAATTGAGGCCGCAGCCGCCCTGCCCGCTCTGCCGTCGCTGCGCGGCGCCGGGGCGCCAGGCGAGCTTCTGGCGCGCCGTCCGGATCTGATCGCAGCCGAAGCGCGCGTCGCCGCCGCCGGGATGCAGGCTGAGGCCGCTCGCAAGGCCCTGTTGCCCAGCCTCACCCTCACAGCCTCATCGGGCACCAGCGCGGCGGACGCGGCCGACATGTTCGATCCCGACTTCCTGGTCAGCCGCGCGGTGGCCGGCGTCGCCCAGCCCTTGTTCCGCGGCGGCTTTCTGCGCGCGCAAGCCCGCAGCGCTGAAGCGGCCCAACGCGAAGTGATGGCCGGCTACGCCCAATCGGTTCTGAGCGCCTACCGCGAAGTCGAAGACGCCCTGGACGCCGAAGACGCCCTGGCTGACCAAGAAACCGCTCTCGCCGTTGCCTCAACCGAGGCGGCGGCGGCCGAGACCCTGGCTGAACGCAACTACACGCGCGGCGTCGGGACAATCTTTGAACTCTTGGACGCCCAGCGGCGTCGGATCAGCGCCGAACGCCAGCTGATCACGGTCCGTAAAGAGCGGGTGGCTAATCGGGTGCGTTTGAATTTGGCGGTCGGAGGCGCGTTCGCCGTTCGACCCAATGACGGAGCGGGCTCCGACAACCCCGCCCAACCGGAGACATAAAAATGCGCGGCTTCTTTCGAGTGCTCATGACAGCGGTCTTGCCGATTGTGGCCGTCATCGCCTGCACAGGCGGCGGGGTCTACATCATGTCCCAGGCGCGCGAGAAGCCGGAGACGGCGGAAGCCGAGCCGCGCGGCTTGGCGGTTTTCGTCGAGCAGGCCGTGCGCGCCGAGGCCGTCTTGGCCGTGACCACCCAAGGCGAGGCCCGGCCGCGCCGAGAGATCGACCTGGTGCCGCAAGTCTCCGGCAAGATCGTCGCCGTCGCCGACAGCTACGAAGCCGGCGGATTCTTCGAAGAAGGCGACACCCTCATCCGTATTGAGGACGCCGACTATCGCCTGGCGGTGACACGCGC
The DNA here is from genome assembly GCA_964351895.1 of uncultured Caulobacterales bacterium. Lineage (GTDB taxonomy): Bacteria > Pseudomonadota > Alphaproteobacteria > Caulobacterales > Maricaulaceae > CAYGQB01. The sequence continues at coordinate 6,753 of CAYGQB010000039.1, read as the reverse complement.
CGAAGCGACGGTGGCGCAAGCCCAGCGGATCTTGGAGCGCGAGCGGGCGGAATCTGAGATTGCGCGGCGCGACTGGGAAGAATTGGGTGAAGGCGAAGCCAGCCCGCTGGCGCTGCGTCAGCCCCAGCTTGCCGAGGCGGAAGCCTCTCTGGCGGCGGCGCGCGCCCAGGCGGAAGACGCCCGGCTTCAATTGGCGCGCACGCGCTTGACTGCTCCGTTTGACAGTCGCCTACGGGAAAAAACCGCCGACCTGGGACAGTTTGTGTCGCCGGGCCAGCGCGTCGGCCGCCTGTTTTCAACCGACATCATGCAGGTGCGCTTGCCTCTGACGGACAGTGAGCTGGCGCTGTTGGATTTGCCCTTGGCTTTTGAAGCCAAGGAAGGCGTTCCGGGCCCAGAAGTGACGCTGTCGGCCGTGGTTGCCGGCAAGGAGCGCATCTGGAACGGGCGCATCGCGCGCACCGACAGCGCGCTCGATCCACGCACGCGCACGCTTGGCGCCATTGTTGAGGTTCAAGACCCCTACGGCGAAGGCGCGGACGACGACATGCCGCTGGCCGCCGGCCTGTTTGTCAACGCTCACATCGTTGGCCGCGTGGTTCCTGACGCCTACGCCCTGCCACGTGCGGCTCTGCGTGGAGCGGCGACGGTCTATGTCGCAAACACCGACGGTACACTGGACATTCGCCAGGTTGAAGTTGTCAGCACCGACCGCGATCGGGTTGTGATCTCCAGCGGTGTCTTTGACGACGAACACATTGTTGTTTCGCCAATTCTGTCGGCCCAGCAGGGCATGGCGATCGAAGCCTACAACGCTGAGGGCGTGCTGCTCTTTCCTGAAAAGCCAGAAGAGCCCAAGGACGGCGACGAAGACGGCGACACTGACGAGACTAACGAGAGCGACGACGCAGAGGACCAAGAGGCGGTCGCCAGCGCCCTGGAAGAACCGGAGAGCAAGTCGTGAAACACGCAGAGGCAAACCACAAGAGCATCGTCGGCTGGTTTGCCGGCAATGCAGTCGCCGCCAATCTTCTCATGATCTGCGCCCTCATCGCCGGCGTGGTGGGCTTCGTGCGCATGGAGCGCGTGGTCTTCCCCGGCGGCGGTTGGAACGGCGCCTCTGTCAGCGTGTCGTGGCCGGGCGCGGCGCCGCAAGAAGTCGAACAGCAAATCATCGTGCGCATCGAGGAGGCGATCGCCGACCTTGAAGGCATCGAGGAAGTCACCGCCACTGCCCGAGAGGGCAACGGCTCGGTGAACATCGAAGCCAACCGCTCCGTCGACATGAACGAGTTTGTCGACGACCTGAAGCTGCGCATCGATTCTATCAATAACCTGCCTCCCTCGGCGTTCCGGCCGCAGGTGCAGCAGTGGCGGGCCCAGAACATCTACATGGGCGTGGCGCTGCACGGTTCCATCGACCTGTTAGAACTCAAGCGCCTTGCAGACGAGGTGCGACGCGACATGGCCCAGCTGCCCGGCGGCTCGCGCGCCACCGTGTGGGCGACCCTGTCAGAAGAGGTCGCCATTGAGGTCTCTGAGGAACAGCTGCGCCGCTATGACCTGACGTTCGACGAAGTGGCGCAAGCGGTGCGCGGCGCATCCGTCAACTCCTCGTCGGGCAACGTGCGCACGGCGGTGGGCGACGTGCAGCTGCGCGCGCGCAGCCTGGCCGACACCAAGGCGGAGTTTGAAGACATCGTTCTGCGCCAATCGGCTGAGGGCGGCATTGTGCGCGTCGGCGATGTGGCCACCGTGATCGACGGCTTCGTGGACGCCAATCTGATCTCCACGTTCGACGGCGAACCGATGGCGCTGATCGCCATTCCAACGCTTGAAACCAACATGAATGTGGTGCGCACCCAGAAGGCGGTGCTTGAGTACCTTGAAATGAAGAACGCCGAGCTGCCGCCGGGCGTTCAACTCTCGATGTGGTGGGACGATTCTAAGATCTATTTCGACCGCGTGAGAACCATCACGTCCAGCGCCACCATCGGCTTGGCGCTCGTGTTCCTGGTCTTGATCTTGTTTCTGCGTCCTGCGGTTGCGCTGTGGTGTTCAGTTGGCATTGGCGTGGCGTTTGCCGCCACCTTCTCGGTTCTGCCGCTTGTGGGCGTATCGCTCAACATGCTGTCCTTGTTCGCGTTCTTGTTGGTGATCGGCATCGTTGTCGACGACGCGATCATCGTGGGCGAGAACATTCACAACATGGTTGAACGCGGCGAGAAGGGCCTCGACGCAGCCGTTCTGGGCACCCAGCTTGTCGCTAAGCCGGTGGTCTTTGCCGTCATCACCACCATGATGGCCTTTGCGCCGTGGATGCTCCTTTCGGGCCCTGAAGTGCAGTTCACCCGGCAGATCTCCCTGGTGGTGATCGTCGCCCTCACCTTCTCCTTGATTGAATCGCTTCTGATATTGCCCAACCACTTGGCGCATCTGAAGCCGGTCAAGCAGACGAGCGGACCGTTCGCGCCTCTGCTGCGCTTCCAGCAGCGCTTCGCCGACGGCCTGGTTTGGGTGGCCCGTTCGCTCTATCGCCCGCTCCTTGGGCTGGCGATCCGGGCGCGCTACCTGACCTTGTCGATCTTCGTGGCCGCGCTGGTCTTGTCGCTGTCGGCTTGGCTTGTGGGCGGGTTCGTCAAGTTCCGGTTCATGCCGGAAGTCGAGAACGAGACCGTTCAGATCGACATTGAGATGCCCGAGGGTACGCCCTTTGCCCGCGTGGAACAGATCCGCGCCCAGGTGGAAGCGGCTGAGGAACGCTTCCTTGAAGGCATTCGCCGCGACTTTGGCGACGCTGATCTGATCGAAAATGTCGCCATGATCACAAGCGACGGCGAGGTGGAATCCTGGATCACCCTCACCCCGCCGGAAACCCGGCCAGAGGGCCTGACCATGCGCATCATCGCAGAGCGCTTGCGTGAAGAGATCGGCCCCATCCCGGACGCTGAGGAATATAAGATCGACTTCACGATCAACGATGAGCAGGGCGGCGTCTGGCTGGCGCTGCAGTCGTCAGACTTTGACGCCTTGCGCCGCGCAGCCGACGACCTCAAGCGCCAGTTGTCTACATATGAAGATGTGTCAGGCGTGCGCGACGACATGCAGTCGGCCGCCGACGAGGCGCGCATCTCGCTCAAGCCAGGCGCAGAAGCCCTTGGTCTCACGCTCGCCGACGTCACCCGCCAGGTGCGCCAGGCCTTCTACGGCGAGGAGGTGCAACGCCTGCCGCGTGACGGCGACGACGTGCGCGTGATGGTGCGGTATCCCAAGGAGGCGCGCGAGTCTCTGGATGCGGTCACCAACTATCTGATCCGCACAGCCGACGGCCGCGAGGTGCCGTTTGCGGCGGTGGCGACCATCGAGTACGCCCCGGGCGTCAACCGGATCTCCCGGCGCGGTCGCGAGCGGGCGGTCTATGTGGGCGGCGACGTGCGCGGCGATTCCACCGGAGACATCTACAAGGATCTCAACGACAACTTCTTTGAGGAGTTTGATCGCCGACATCCGGAGGTCACACGGGTGTCGGTGGGCGCCCAGCAAGGCGAGCAAGAGTTTCTCGCCGAGATTCAAACCCTCCAACTTCTGATGCTGGGCGGCATGTACGTGCTGCTGGCGGTCGCATTCCGTTCGGTGTTCCAGCCGCTCCTGGTGATGACGGCCATCCCGTTTGCGCTAACCGGCGCGATACTGGGACACCTGATCATGGGCGTGCCGATTGCCTTGTTCTCGTTCTTCGGGATCGGCGCGGCCGCCGGCGTGGTCATCAACGACAACTTGGTGCTGATCGACTATGTCAACCGGCTGCGCGCCCAGGGCGTTGGGGCCTACCAGGCCCTTCTGGAGGCCGGCACGGCGCGGTTCCGGCCGATCCTGTTGACCTCGGTGACCACGTTTGTGGGCATCATGCCGATGATGGCCGAGCGCTCCACTCAGGCCCAGTTCCTCAAGCCCATGGTGATCAGTCTTGGCTTCGCCATCGTCTTTGCGCTCACCCTGACGCTTGTCCTGGTGCCAGCGCTCTATGCGATTGGCGCTGACGTGGCCCGCTATACGCGCTTTGCCCTCTTCGGGACCCCGTTCCGCAAAGTCGGGTCGACCTATGACGATGATTTTGAAGGCGACATGGGCGTGCATGGCGGCGACGAGGTTCTGCACGGGCCGGGCGGCAGGCTCGCGCAACCCGCCGAGTAGTACCTGGGCCGAGTCGACGCCATCTGCGCATCGCGGTCGCAAGCGTTGTTAAATGGCTGAGCTTGCGGGCGTGGCGTGTTCGGGAAACGCCCCGGCCATGCCGCGTGCGAGAAGACCGAAGTATTTCTGCATGTCGAGCGGGCGCACCTCGCGGCCACCCAGAACATGTTGGTGCAGCACGCCGAGCAACATCGGGGCAAAGAACATCAGGGCGGCCGCGCGCACCTCGTCCGGCTTTGCCCCTTCTGGATCAATGAAGCCCGTGATCTTGGCTTCGATTGCCGCAAGCGACGGTTCTAGCAGGAGACGCAGATACGCCTCTCCGAGCTTGGGATCCGCCACGCCCTCGATCAAACCAAAGGCGTGCGCGCGCTCAAACCCGCCATGCTTGACGCCCGCAAGAGACAGATCGGCGTAAGACTTGAGGCTGTCCTCGTAGGTGTCTAGCGGCGTGGCGGCAAAACGCATGAAGCGGTCGCCGCGTTCAGCTATCGCCTCCATCACCGCCAGCACCACACCGGTGCGGTCGGTAAAGTAATGACGCAGCGTCGGTTCAGAGACGCCCGCGGCAATGGCGAACTGGCGCAAGCTGGCGCGGGTGAGCCCGGTGTTCAGCGCGTGATCAACGAGCGCGTTCACCAGGGCGGCGCGCTTTTCATCAAAATCCGGATTTCGCACCCCGCGCGGTCGCGCCATGACTTCCCTCGCCCTCACACGGGCAGGAGTGTGGCGCCGAGTCGGCGTTGAGCCAAATCGGCGCCACGGTACGGAGCTTTCGCGGGCCGCCCCCCCTTAGAAGGCGATGCGGCCGCGCACCATCACAGGCACCGACCAGCGGGCCCCTTCATTGTTGATACTCGCCAACCCAAGACCGCCGATGTCAGAGTCATCGTCTTCTAGGCTCGACGCGTAGCGCACGCCCGTTTCCACGCCAACGGCGCCGCGATCGCCAACCGGGAACATCACACCCACATCCACCCCGGCCGTGAACACCGTTGAATCGCCATAGAAGCGGGCGTTGGCGATGGTGATGTCAGCGTCTGGCACGGTGAAGGTGGCGTTGACCGCGTCAACTTGGGCCACGCCTGCGCGTCCGGCCACATAGGGACGCATCGCGCCTTCAACGCCGAAGTAGCGCCGATATCCCGCCTCGACGCCGATGGACGACACTTCGCCAAACTGTCCAAACACAGGAAGCGTCGTGTTCAGCGCCGGCACATTCGCGCCGCCCACCTGAACGGAGCCTTCATCGAGAGTGGAGTAGCGAACCGCGCCGAACACCTCAGCGTCGCTTGAAAGGCCATAGGCTGCCTCCACCTCAAAGGTCGCGCCGGTGTCATAGACGTCATCAAAGCTGCGCGCTTCGATCTCAAGCGTGGCGGAAACGCCGGCCAGCGCCGGATTTAGCGCTCCAAGGTCGGCCACGGGCGCGTCGACGCCGCCATGCACGTCGCCTCCGACCGAGACATCAACACCGGCCGCGATCGAGCCCGACCAGCCACCGGCCGTGGGGCCGCTGAGCTGTTGGGCGTGCGCCCCGCCAGCCAGAACTGTCGCCGCCGCTAAAGCGGCAAGCGATGGAGCAAGTGTGCGCGCAAGGCGCCGAACAGTGAATGTCATTTCCCAACCCTTTCCCTTTGAGGCCACCGCCTCTCTCAACGGTGCGCCTAATAATTATTCTATATGCTTTATAAAACAAGCTTAGATTGGAATCCCTTCGTACCCGCACACTCGTCGCTCATGAAGGCATGTGCCTTGCCGCCACGGAGCGGGCGCATCACTAGTAGTTAGTGTGTTGTTATTGTTGGATTTTTAAGCCTTCACCACGTGAAGTGCATCTGTTCGATTTTGGAATAGTTCTTATCCAGACTTGCGTCTGGCGCGCGCGCGCAGGCAAGCGCATCTTCACGTCAACAGCCGCCGCAGACCACCGCGCTGGCCCGACACGACGAGACGCGGGACCGATAACGCCGCGCTCGCTCAGACACGAAATGAGACAGCCATGCGCGCGACCCTGACAATCACACTGACCACGGCCATCCTCGGCGTGGTCATGCTCATCGCCCTCACGACACCGTCGCAGGGCGTCTTCATCTGAAGCGTAGGGTGTGTGGGCCGCCCATCTGGCGCAGCCCACCTTGCGCAGACCACCTTGTACGGGCCACCTTGCGCCGGGTTGTGCGTTTTCGGGAAAGGGCGCCGTCGCCGCCTACACAGGCGTTTGATCGTGGCGGACGAAGCTTACTTGGCCGCAACAATTGCGGATCGAGACGCCGGCTTCGACGCGGCGGTGATCGGGTCGCGGCGGCCCGCATCTGCGCGGCCTTGAGGCTTCAATTGCGCGCGCAACTTGCGACGCACGGTGCGTTGAACGATACCGGGAACAAACCCGACCACCGCGGCTGCATAATCGAGAAAGTCAGGCGCCGCTCCGACCGCCTGCAGGCGTGCGCGATGGACCTGATAGGCTTCCTCGTTGCGTCCCAAGAAGCGCAGCACCAACATCCGGCAATACAGCCGGTTGGTGTGCATTTGCAGCGCCTTATGAAGCTCGCGCGG
>CAYGQB010000038.1:0-19115 GCA_964351895.1 uncultured Caulobacterales bacterium | reverse complement strand
TGGGCTTGTCACCTGGGCGCGCAAGTCGGCCGGGTCGGCGGCGTCGGCGTCCGCCAGGGCGACCGCGCCGGCAAAGACGTGGCGGGTGAGGGCGCGGGCCGTCTTGGCGTCAAGGCCCAGCTCTTGGGCCGCCCCGGCATAGGCCTCCATCAGCGCAAACACATAGCCCGGCCCCGATCCGGCGATGGCGGTCAGACGGTCGAGCGCGTCCTCGTCGCCCAGCGTCTCCACCCAGGCGCCGGGGCCGCGCATCAGGTCGAGCGCGCGCGCCAGGCCGTCGCCCTCCCGCGCGGCGCCATTGCCCACCAGGCCGATCACGCCCTTGTCGATGGCGGCCGGCAGGTTGGGCATGGCGCGGACAATTTGCGCGCCCGGCAGGGCGTCCTCCAGCCGCGCCAGCGAGACGCCGGCGGCGATGGAGATGAAACACCCCCCCGGTGCGACGCGCGCGCCATAGGCCGGCGCCACGCGGTCCATGATCTGAGGCTTGATCGCGAGCACCACCGCATCGAAGCGTTCGCCGTCGGCCAGCGCTTCGGGGCGCGCCACCAGGCGCACATTGGGCCCCAGCTCAAGCCCGGCGGCCGGGTGCGGCTCGACCACGGTGATCGCGCCCAGTTTGCGGCCGCCAAGCGCTGCGCTGCGCGCCCAGCTACGCGTGAGGGCCGCGCCCATATGGCCGGCCCCCACCACCAGGAGCGACAAGGGTGTGGTCACGTGCCGTCTTCCAGCTGCGTCACGGCGGCGTCCAGCTTGCCCAGAAGCGTCATCAGGACGGCGCGTTCGTCGACCGACAAGGCCGTCATCAGAGCGCGTTCGCGGGCCAGGGCCAAGGGCCAAATGCGCGCGCACACGTCCGCGCCGGCGCGGGTCAAGGTCAGGGCGATGCTGCGCCCGTCGCTGGCGTCGGCGGCGCGGGCCAACAGTCCGCGTTCAACCAGCGCCTTCACGGCGCGGCTGACGGCGACCTTGTCCATGTGGGTGGCGTCGCCGATGTGGGTTGCGGTCGCGCGTTCGCGCTCAGAGACGATGGCCAGAACCCGCCACTGGGCGATGGTCAGATCGAAGGCGTCGGCATAGTCGCGCGCGATCAGCCGGCTGATGCGGTTGGACAGGACCGAGAGGCGATAGGGGGCAAAGGCGGCCAGCCGCGCCCCGTCCTTGACTTGAGCGCTCATGCCGGCGGGTTGCCGGCCGGAGGTGCGCCAGAGCCTGTATGCCCAGAACCTGTATGCCAGGACCGCACATAGTCGGCGTTTTCGACGGTCGCGGCCGCGTCGCACACGTCCAGCGGGTCGCGCGTGTCGATCATGACGGCGTACTCGTCTGTCGCCGGCTTGTCCTGTTTGAGCATCTTGGCCAGGGCCTTGGGGTGGGGCCCGTGGGTGAAGCCGGCCGGGTGAAACGTCATCATGCCGGCGTCAATGCCGTCGCGGCTGAAGAAGTCGCCGGCGTGATAGAACAGCACCTCGTCATAATCGTCATTGTTGTGAAAGAACGGCACCTTCAGCGCGCCCGGGTCGGTTTCGAACGGACGCGGGCAGAAGGTGCAGATCACGAACCGGTCTGACAGGAAGGTGGTGTGGGCCGAGGGCGGCAGATGATAGCGGTGGCTCATCATCGGGCGCAGGTCTTTGACGTTGATGCGCACCGGCGCCAGGTCTCCGTGCCAGCCCACCGCATCCAGCGGATTGTAGGGATAGCGCGCCACTGAAACGACGCCGCGCTTCTTGATCTCAACCGCCGTGGGCGCGTCTTGCGCCTGGTGGGCGCGGAACGCTTCGTCCATCACTGGCGTGTCCAGCATGGCCGGATCAAAGAAGGCGTGCGGCCCGGCCAGGCCCCGATCAGGCAGCGTGTAGTGGGTGTTGGTCGCCTCCACCATCAAGATGTCGGTCGGCGTGTGGGGCGCAATGCGCCACATGGTGCCGCGCGGCAGGACGACATAGTCGCCCGTTGCCAACTCCAGGCGGCCATAATCGCACATCAGCTCGCCGCCGCCGGCGTGGACGAACAAGAGCTGGTCGCCGTCGGCGTTGCGCGCCAAGGCCGCCATGGCTGCGTCCAGGCGCCAGAAGCGCACTTCGGTGGCGGCGTTGGCCAGGATCGGCGGGGCCGACCAGGGCGATCCGGCGGCCGCGTTAAGCGCCGTCAGATTGAATGCGCGCGGGCGCAAGGGGCCTTCAAAGTCGCTCCAGCCGGTGGGCGGGCGGCGATGATGAAAGAAGGCGGCCGGCCCGAAGAAGCCCTCTTTAGAGACTTCGCGCTCATAGGTGCCGGCGGGCAGGTCGGCATGGGCCTGGCGCGAATGTTCGCCTTGGGCGGCCTGGATGGGAATCCATTTCTTGCTCATCAGCGCGTGTCGCCCTTGTTGCGGTCCGGCTCATTGCGGCCCGACTTTTTGCGGTCGCGCTTGCTGAGATCCGGCCAGTCAGTGTCGTCGCCCACCCGGGCGGGATCGGACGGCGAGCCGTCGCCCTGGCGGATCCAGTCGACAAGAACGCCGGCCAGAAAGCCGCCGGCCGCCGCCCCCAGGACGCTCTGCCAGGAAAACCCCAGGCCGCCGCGCATCAGCGCCACGATTGACACCATGCCCACCCCCAGCACCGCAAAGCCGAGGCCGGCGTTGAGTTGCTTGGCGCTGATCATGAAGACGAGCCGTCCGCCTGCAACACGCCGCGGCGCATCTGGTCCAGCTCAATTGATTCAAACAGAGCCTTAAAGTTGCCCTCGCCGAAGCCCTCGTTGCCTTTGCGCTGAATGAACTCAAAGAAGATCGGGCCCACCGCCTCCTTGGAGAAGATCTGCAACAAGAGGCCCTGGCCCTCGCTTGGGGCGCCGTCGATCAGGATGCGGCGCGCGCGCAAGGCGTCGACGTCCTCGCCGTGGTCGGGCATGTGCGTGTCGATGAGGTCAAAATAGGTGTCGATGGTGTCTTGCAGCTCCACCCCGTTGGCGCGCAGGCGATCAACGGTCTCGTAGAGATTGGTCGAGCCCATGGCGATGTGCTGAATGCCTTCGCCGCGATAGGCCTGAAGGAACTCCTCGATCTGATCGAGCTTGCCCTCTTCACCCTTGCTCTCATTGAGCGGGATGCGGATTTTGCCGCACGGGCTGGTCATGGCCTTGGAGACAAGGCCGGTCACCTTGCCTTCAATGTCAAAGTAGCGGATCTCGCGGAAATTGAAGATGCGCTCATAATAGTCGGCCCACACCGCCATGTTGCCGCGCTTCACATTGTGGGTCAGGTGATCAAGGTAGGTCAGGCCGACCGAATTGGCCTCCTCTTGCTCCAGCGCGCCGGGAATGGGCGTGAAATCCACGTCATAGATCGTGTGGGCGCCGTAGCGGTCGACCAGATAGACATGGGCCCCGCCGATCCCCTTGATCACGGGAATGTCCAGCTCCATCGGTCCGATGGGGCTGTCGGAGGGCTCAGCGCCGCGTTCGATGGCCTTGGCGTAGGCTTCTGCGGCGTTCTTGACCCGAAAGCCCATGGCGTTCGCTGAAGGCCCATGGGCGGCGCGGAAATCGGCCGGATGGCCTTCGGGCTCCATGTTCAAGAGGAAGTTCACGTCCCCCTGCTTGTAGCGCACCACGTTCTTGGAGCGATGCCGGGCAACGGCGGTAAAGCCCATGGCCACAAACTGGCGGGCCACAGCGTCGGGATCGGGCGCGGTGAACTCGACGAACTCAAATCCATCGGTTCCGAGCGGGTTTTCAAACAGGTCGGCCATGGCGGGCTCCCAGTGCATAAGCGCGGCTGAAGGGCGGGGCGCGAACACCCCGAATTAGTTACATATGAAACAATTCCACCAGGACGCCAAGAGGGCGTCGCGGGCGCCGGCCCTCAAATCAACGCCCGAGCCCCCAAATCTGCATTGGGGTCCGCAACGTCGATGGTCCTCGTCACGCGATTGGGGGTGCGATAGGGGCCGCGACAATGTCCCGAAATGGAACATGCGCCGGCTGACAGGAGAGTACTGTAAAAGCCTCACACCCTAAAGATGAGCGCGGGTCATGACCCATAATTGGTCGTGATACTTTTTCGGTCGGATGTGGTCCGAATACAGAACCAATCTGCCTGGGCCCGGTTTCGTTTTTGGGGGAGTAAGATGACGGGTTCTGTGCGGCTTGAATCGGACCAATTGAGCATTGGCGAGACCGATGATGAAGTGTTGGTGGCGGTCGTGCGCACCGGAGATCTGTCCGGCGCGGTCACGATACAGTATGGCGTCACCAATGACACGGCGGTGCGCGGTCAAGACTATCAAGGTTCTGGCGGTTTCGTCACTCTCCAGCCCGGCCAGGATCGAGTTCTGATTCCGATCACAATCTTGGACGACGCCGCGTCTGAACAGACCGAAGACTTCGTCGTCTCAATCATCAACATTTCCAGCGGCTTCCTAGAGGCGCCGCGCACGGCCCGGGTCTCAATTCTCGACGACGAAAACCCTGTCGACGACCCAGTCGATCCGCCGCTCGTGTCGGACTATGTGGTCAACCAGATTCCGGTTCTGACCGGCCTCTCTCAGCCGATTGATTTTGAGTTCGCACCGCAAGATCGCGACCTTGTCTATGTGGCCGAAAAGCAAGGTCTGATTGAGGTTTACAACACCCAGACCGGCAACCAGGTGTCCACGTTCCTCGACATCCGAAACCAGGTGAACAACACCGGCGACCGCGGCCTCTTGGACATTGCGCTGCACCCGGACTTTCCCAACACGCCGTTCCTCTATGCGTTCTATGTCGTTGATCCGGCCGACACGGCTGGACAGACTGGCAACGCAGGCAGGGACGGGGCGGGCAATCGCTTCGCCTGGGTGGTGCGCTATGAAGCCGACGCGGCCACCGATTTCACCACGTTGAAGGCGGGAAGCGAGACCATCTTGGTGGGCGGCGCCGGCCAGACCTTGGCCGACATCTCCGGCAATGGCGCGGTCAACTCCACCAGCAACTTGACCATCCCGGCCTCTGACGTGGATCCGGCGACTGGCGCGTATGTGAACGACTACATCAAGCTGGATTCCTTGTCCCACGCCGGCGGCGCGCTGGCGTTTGGCCCGGACGGGGCGCTCTACATCTCCACCGGCGACGGCACCTCGTTCAACGCCGTCGATCCGCGCACCGTGTCGGTGCAGGACGTCAACGCCCTGGCCGGCAAGATCTTGCGTGTCGATCCGATCACCGGGCGCGGCCTGGCGGACAATCCGTTCTTTGAGCCCGGCATGTCGCTCGACGACAATGCCGCCAAGGTGTTTCAGCTTGGCCTGCGCAACCCGTTCTCGATGGGCTTTGACGCCAATGGTCGTTTGATGATCACCGACACGGGCTGGAACTCCTATGAGGAGTTGAACGTGGGCGGCCCCGGCGCAAACTTTGGCTGGCCCTTCTATGAGGGCGGCGACTTTGGCGAGCTGACGACCCCCAACGGCTATCGCAACCTGCCTGAGGCGGCCGGGTTCTACGCCGCCGTGGAGCGCGGCGACATCGAGATCACCGCCCCGTTCCGCGGCTTTTCCCACCGCAGCGCCGATCCTGGTTTTCAGTTTCAGGCCATCACCGGCGGCAATGTCGCCTATGACGGCGGGCGTTACCCAGAAGAGTTCGACAACGCCTATTTCTTCTCTGACTTCTCCCAGGGCGAAGTCTTCATCGTCGACCCCAACGACCGGCGCGACGTGACGTTCTTGTACAAGGTCGATGGCCGCGCGCCGGGTCATTTCGGGCAGGGACCGGACGGGCTGGTCTACTACGCCGATCTGGTCTCTGGCTCCATCGGAAAGCTGGAGATCGGCGTCTCTGAGCTCAACGCCCAGTTCTTCACCATTGGCGCCGTCTCCAGCCTGTCGCAGATCAACTTCAACGCCGCTCCGGCGTTTGAAACCACGGTTGGCAAAATCGAGTACGCCGATGGGTCTGGCGGGTTCTGGCAGGGCGGGCCGAGCGATCGCTTTGCGGCCAAGTTTGAGGGCGAGTTCACCGCTGAAAGCGCGGGCAACTATACGTTCTATCTGTCCAGCGACGACGGCTCAGTGCTCTTCATCGACGGCCAGCAAGTCATCAACAATGACGGCCTGCACGCCTTCCAACAGCAAACGGCGACGGTCAATCTGTCAGCCGGCGCGCACGACATTGAGGTGCGCTACTTTGAAAACACCGGCAATGCGGGGCTCGATCTGGACTGGGCAGGCCCCGGCTTTGGCCGCGAGCAAATGACCTTTGTCAGCTTCATTCCCGAAAGCCAGGGCCCGGACGCCGTCGATGATGCGCGCACGACCCCTGCCAACACCTCATTCTGGTTCAATGTCTTGGACAATGACCTTGACCGTGAGGGCGGTGGCCTGGTGACGCGCCTTCTGGACGGGCCGGACAACGCCGAAACCTTCCAATTCGACACCGACGGAGACGTCTTCTACCGGCCCGACGCTGGCTTTGTCGGCGTGGAGCGCCTCGTCTATGAGGTCGTGGACGACGCCGGTGCGACGGACACGGCGACCTTCACCATCACCGTCGGCCAGCCGGGCAACCGGGCCCCGGTGGCCCGCAACGACCAGCGCGAAACCGGGGTCGGCCAGTCGTTCTGGTTCAATGTCTTGGACAATGACACGGACGCGGACGGCGACGCGCTGTTCACGACCTTGCTCGACGGCCCGGACAACGGAACCTTCCAGTTCGATCTGGACGGCGACGTCTTCTATCGGCCTGACCCGGGTTTTGTGGGCGTGGACACGCTGCGCTATCGGGCGGAAGACGGCAAATCGCCCGGCGACGTCGCAACCTTCACCATCACGGTGGGCAATCCGGGCAATACCAACCCGGTGGCCCGCAACGATCAGCGCGAAACCGCGCCCGGACAATCGTTCTGGTTCAACGTCTTGGACAATGACACCGACGCGGACGGCGACGAGCTGTTCACCTTCCTGATTGATGGCCCGGACAATGGGACCATCCAGTTCGATCTCGACGGCGACGTCTTTTATCGCCCCAACGCCGGGTTTGTGGGCGTTGAAACGCTGCGCTACCGGGCGGAAGACGCCAGTGGCGGTTCTGACACGGCAACCTTCACCATCACCGTTGGCGATCCAGACAACGCAGACCCGGTGGCGCGCAATGATGCGCGCAGCACCGACGCCGGCCAGTCGTTCTGGTTCAACGTCTTGGACAATGACACCGACGCGGACGGCGACGAGCTGTTCACCTTCCTGATTGACGGGCCGGACAATGGGACCTTCCAGTTCGATCTCGACGGCGACGTCTTTTATCGCCCCGACGCGGGCTTCTCAGGCGTGGACACGCTGCGCTATCGCGTCGAAGACGGAAACGGCGGATCCGATACGGCCGTGTTCCAAATCACGGTGGGAACCGCGGCGGCCCAGTCTCTGGTCAGCGACGACGCGCTGGTGAGCGTGCAGCTGCCCGCCGCGCCCAGTGACGGGTCAAGTGACGGGTCAAGTGACGGTCCGGTCCTGACTAATGCATCGATGGGACGCGTGGTCCTGGACGATTTCGGCGCGCCGGCCCCGTCTGTGGTGCTGCAAGACGTCGACGACGGGCCGCTGCCACACCTGTTGCCGCCCACGACCTGGGAGCTGACACCGCTCAGCGACGACTGGTTCCTCTAGGGCCTGCGCGCGTCCTGCGCGCGCCCTGCGGCCGTCCCTGCTGAGGTGGCCCTACACGGGTGGCCCTACACGGGTGGTCTGGGTCCGGGCTTTGAGATCACGGTGCGCGCCATGGCCACGCCGCTGGCCACCAGCGACGGCGCCAGGAGCGCCAGAGCGCCCGCGTACACAATGACGCCCGAAACAATGGCCAGGAGCATTTGCACCAGGATCGGCCAGGTGTCTGGCATCGGGATCAGCTCCAGCGTCACCACTGCGCCCATGATCAGGGCGGCGCCCGCCGACGCCAGGTCCACCGTGAACAGCTTGCCGAACGGATAGCCGGTGTGCCGGTGCACAAAGAAGGCGACAAGGGGCCATATGGCGATGTTGCGCGCCAGATAGGCCATGGCCACCGCCGGCAATCCAAATGGCACGGCAAGAAGCGTCAGGCCAAACGTCAACGCCGCGCCAAGGGTCGCCACGATGATGTCCGGGTTGGAGTGGCCGACCCCGCGCATGATGCCAAGAAAGAACGCGATCGGCGCAACGCGCAGGCCCGCCAGCATCACGATCTGCGTCGGCAAGATGGCCTCGGTCCACTCAGGTCCGAAGGCAAACGGCAACAACAGCGGCGCGATGGCGGCAATGCCAACAAAGGCGGGATAGGCGACCGCGCCGACCGCTCCGGCGCCGGCGGTCATGAAGCGGTGCAAGGCGGCCTCGTCGCTGCGCGTCTCGCGCGCGCTGGCCGTGGCGATGCCTGAGAACGGCTGAATGACGAGGGCGAAGACCTGCCAGGCCAGGCGCAAGGCCAGGGCGTAGGCGCCCAGCGCGCGCTCCCCAAAGGCCAGGCCAACGATGACGCGCGGCGCGGTGACCTCAAAGAAGGCCAGCGCCGAACCGCCGGTGATGTTGAGCGTAAAGCGCGTGTGGGCGCGCAGGTCCGACCAGGTCCCGTCAAAACCCGGCCGATAGCCCGCCAGCCACAAGGCGATGACGGCGCGCAGGCTGAGGCGGACGATCTCCGCAATCACCAGCGACCAAACCCCATAACCGGTGACGGCCAAGGTCATGCCCACGCAGGCGCTGACAATGGTCGAGCCGTTTTCCACGATGGCCACCGGGCGATAGCTCATGTCGCGCATCAAAATCGCGACCGGCGGCGCAGACAGGCCCATGCCAATGAGGGCGATCCCCAGCACCGGCAGGATGTGTTCCAGCTGGGGCGAGCCAAACACCGACGCCAAGGGCGCGGCCAGGAGGGACACCAGAGCCCAGCAGAACAGGGCCAAGACGAGACACAGTGCAAACAGGGCGTTGGCGTGCCCGCGCGTCATCTTGGGCGCGGCGATCAGGCTCTCAGCAATCGGGCCTTCCAGCGCCACGCCGCCGACGCCGATCACCAGGCGCGCCAGAGTGTAGATGCCGAACGCCTCGGGCCCGACAAAGCGTGCGATCACCGCGATCTGGACAATGGTGATGACGACCTGCGCCCACCGGCCGGCGGCGGCCCACGCCGCGCCGCGCGCAGCCTTTTCGTCGCGAATGGCCTCGTTCTGCACGATTAAACCCCGAGGGCGCCAAACATGTTGCGCGGCGTGATGTGTCGGTGCGCGCGCGGCGCCTGCGCCCGCACACGCAAGACCAGGGCCAGGCTGCGTCCGCGGGACCCGGCGCCGCGAGGGCCCATGTCCCGGTCACGACCCGTGGCCGGTCGGGCCGTCTCATAGCCGGGCGTGTGCGGTCTCACGGCGCGTCGCCCGTCGGCGTCAAGGTGAGGGTGGAGCGCGTGTTGGCGGCGATCGCGTCTTCTGAGAACCACCAGTAGCTCGGCGCGCCGGACATCCAGGGTTCAAGCTGGTCGTCCAGGTGCGGGTGGAAGGTGCGCCCGGTGACGCCGCCGCCCAGCACTGCGGCCACCTTCTCCGTGTCCGCCAGATCGGCGACCATGCGCATGGACGCCATCCAGCGCGGATCATAGGGCTCAGAGAAGAGATAAAGGGCGCGGTCCAAGGTCTCACCTGAGCCCGGCTTGGGGTGGGCTTGCGCGCCGGTGAGGCGGCCAGCCAGGCCGGTCTGGCGCAAGGGGCCTTGGAAGCGCGCCTGATGGACCTTGCCCCAGTCCCATGCGGCGGGGCTGGGGCCGTAGAGTTGCGTCAGCTCGGCGCGCGCCTCGGCGGCAGCCCGGCGCATCAGGTCGTCTCGGGTTTCGGTCTCAGGCGTGCGCATGTCGTCAAACCAGGGCGAAACCCCCGCCTGCGTCATGGCGCCGATGCGCTCCTGCCAGAGGTACCAGACGTCGAGATACTGGCGCGCCAAGTCGGGCCCCAGCTCATCCTCAACGATGGCCCGGGCATAGGCGCGCTGCACCGCCTGGAAGATGGTCGGGGCCGGGCTGTCGATCCGGTCCTCATAGCTCCATGACGCCAGGATGTCCGCGAACTCAGCGGTTTCAGGGTCATCGCCCCAGGCCGCCAAAAGAAGCGGCGTCATCTGCATCGCCAGCACGTTGAAGACGTCATACTGGGCCGCGCCCAGCTCCTCAGGGCCCAGCGCATGGTCGCCGTCAAACAGCATCTTCATGCGCCGATAGCGATACGAGGCGGACGTGTAGGTGGAGTAGACCGGTTCCAGATCCGGCGTGGCGGTATAGTGGTTGGCCGTGCCGGTCCAGCCGCCCGGCGGGTCGATTTCTCCGGGCATGTCGGCGCCGGAGATGAAGCCGTCCCAGGCGTCCGCGCTGTCGATGACGGCCAGCGGGGCCGAGCCGTCGCCGCGCACCCGGATCGGAACCGCGCCTGAGGCGCGACGACCGATGCGTCCAGTCGCGTCGCCGACCACCACGTTGAGCGCGATGACCTTGGTGCGCTCCACCGTGCGCAGGGCTTCGTCCACCGACTTGGCCAGCCAAATCTCGTCGACCCCGAAGTCAGGCGTGGCCGCTTCCGCAGCCGCCCAGCGCAAGCTGACGAGCGCGTCAGAGGCTCCGGCGGTCAGGCCATGATCAGAGATCACCGGGCCGCGCCGGGTGGAGCGAATGGTGATCTGCTCCTGGCGCAGACCGTCTGGCGCGGTCTCATCCTTGATGGAGAGGGTCTCGGTGCGGATGGCGAAGGCGCGCGACGTCTCACCCTCTAGGTAGCGACGCGGATCGGCCGGGTCCGGACGCTCGATGTAAAGATCGATCATGTCGCCATAGGCGTTGGTGACGCCAAAGGCGATGTCCTGATTGCGCCCCACGAGCACGCCAGGATAGCTGCCCGACACGCCCACGACGCGCAGGTTTGGCGTGGCAATGCCGATGGGGTGCCAGAACCCCGGCAACGAGCGCGGATCAAGGTGGGGGTCGTTGGCGACCACGGCGGCGCCGGCGCCCGAGCGCCGGCCATCGCTGGCCCAATTGTTGGACCCGCCAGCGGCTGGCCGCGGGGTCGCGGCGCCGAACACCGAACCGGTCAAATCAAGGTCGAGCTGGGCGTGGTCGCGGGCGCGATAAGGGTCGCGCGGCGCGGCGGCCCGCACCGGCTCCACGTCGGGATTGATCACCAGCGGGGCCAGATCGCCGGCTTGCTCAACGCCCACCTTGTCGATGATCGCCTGCATCACCAGCTCGGCGTTGAAGTTGGCCGCATTGCCCCACGCCGCCAGATAGGCGATGGCGACAATGTCGACCGGCGTGAACGGCTCAGGCTCCAAGCCCAAGAGGCGCATTTCGAGCGGATGCTGATTGCGCGGCCCTGCAACCACGGCGTTCAGGCCGTCCACGTAGGCGGCCAGGCGCGCGCGCGGCGCGGGCGCCAAGAGGTCCACTTGCGCTTCGGCGAGGCGGCGAAAGCCGATGACGCGGGCTTCCACGTCCATCTGGCGGGTGGCGTCGCCGAAGACCTCAGACAGGCGTCCGGACGCGGCGCGCCGGGCGGCTTCCATTTGAAACAGGCGGTCCTGGCCGGTGACAAACCCCTGCGCCACAAGCGCGTCCTGCAGGGTCTGGGCGGTGATGTAGGGCATGCCCTTTTCGTCGCGGCGCACGGTGACGGGCTGATCAAGCGCCGGCAACACCAGAGCGCCAGAGACGGTGTAGGTATTCAGACGCGGGGCGACCAGGCGCAGAGCGACCCCGGCGGCCACGCCGAGCACCACTAGTACGATGACCAACCATTTTAGTATCGCGCCCACTGTTCATTCCCCCGCTTTACTTTCCTGGACCGGCGTGTGCGCCCTGTCCGGATTGGCCTTGTCTTCATCTGGCTTCACCTTAAAACCGGCGCCGCATCATTCGGTTCCGCGCTCACCTGACATTAAGAGCCGCCATTGTACAGTTCCTCCATGACATTAACGGCCCCCCTTTCGCGCAATGGTGTTGCGCCTCAGCGCCGCTTTAAGCCGGCGCCCCTCTTGGCGCCCGTCCTGGCGCCCGTCCTGGCGCCCGTCCTGGCGATGGTCGCTGCGGCGCTGTTGCTGGCCGTGTCGCCGCTCGCCTCGGGCCCAGCGTTCGCCGCCGGCGGCTCGGCCAAGAAGGTGACGTCGTCAGACTCGTTCATGCCGCTGCACGGCCTGGCCGCCTCGGTTGTCGTGGACTATGCGATTCAGGGCGTGTTGCAGGTCGAGGCGGGCTTGGAAATCGACGACGCCGATCTTCTCAAGCGGGCCCAAGAGATTACGCCGCGGGTGCGCGCGGCCTGCGCTGAAGCGCTGCGCGCCTATGTCGGCGATCGCTATGTCAGCGGGCGCGTGCCGGACGTGGAGGCCATTTCCGACATGCTTCAGCTCGCGGTCGATCGCGCCCTGGGCCAGGAGGGCGCGCGCGTCATCTTGGGCATGGTCGTGATTCAGGAACCGCCGCGCTAAAGCCCTGAGACCTAGGCGGGGTGTGCTGCGTCCATGAACAGCGCCAACTCCACATCTTTTTCGCTGACCCCGTCCACGTCGTGCGTGGTCAACACCACGTCGACGCGATTGTAGACGTTGAACCATTCAGGATGGTGGTCCATCTGCTCGGCCTTCAAGGCGCATGTCGTCATGAAGCCAAAGGCGGTTTTGAAATCAGCCGTCCGGTAGCTTTTTGAGATCGCGTCGCGCCCCTCCACCCGGGTCCAGCCGGAGAGGCGGGCGAGGGCGGCCTCAGCGCCAATGCGTTCCGCTTTGCTCATCGTGCACCCCCAATCTTTTGGTGTCGCGTCTCTTAGGCGCCGCGACCGTCCATCTGATCTCGCCAGATGTAAAACAGCCAAAGATAAAACCAAACGGGCGGGTTGGCGTACAGCCAACCCGCCCGACGTGTCCGGCCGAATGAACGGCGCCCGCCGGGGGGACCGGCGGTCTGGTGTGTGCGCCTACTGGCCGGCGGCGCGGCGCTGCTGGGCGATCATGCCCTCCAGCGCGATTAGGTCGCGGAAGAACTCTCCCGGCTCAATGTCGTTGGCTTTCAAGCCAGCCCCGGCGGCGATGCGCGCGCGGGTGGCAATGTCGCCGCCATTGATGGCCCCGCCGACATAGGTCTCGCAGTAGGGGCGCAGATCGGTCGGCACGTCTTTCGACAGCTCGGTGATGCAGGCCACAGAGAAGGTCGTCAGCGTGGCGTTGAGATCGTTCAGATAGCTGTTGTGCATGGACACAAAGTGTTCGCCTGACGCGATGATCGCCCCGGCCGCAGAGCCGCCCGGCACGGCGCCGGCGCGTCCGGCCAAGTCAGCGAAGGTGTCCGCGCTGGCGGCCCCGCCTGCGCCTGAGCCGTCAGTGCGGCCCAAGTCGCCGCCGCCGCCGGCGCCGCCCGACAAGTTGACGCTCGCCGCAACCCCGGGCGCCACGGCGCGCGCCGTGGCCGAGGTCGAGCCTGACATCAGCTCGGCCATCAAGAGCGTGACCATCAGATCATCGGTCCGCGAGACGATGACGGAATACATGCTCTCGTCGATGGCGCCGTTGGCGTAGGCCTCGCAGGCGCGATAAAGGGAATCGCGCAGAAGCTGCACCGTGGTGGCGCGCTGACCCAGCTGGGCGATGCTCTCAGCAAAGTTCGAGCTGACGCCGCCGCCCGCTTCCATTGAGCCTGACCCTGAATCCCCAGACCCTGAGCCCTGACCCGACGCGCGCGCCGCCGCTGAGAAGGCTTGCGAGGTGGCCGTGGCCACGTCTGGGCTTGGCTCCGCGCAGGTGATCCGCTCGGTGCGTCCGTTCCCGGTTTGGCGCACGGCGGTCATGATGTAGCGCTTTTTGGCGTCGTCGGAGATCAGCATCGTATCGCCAAGCCGCACCTTCTTGGGCCCCGACCAGGACACCGGAGAACCGGCGCAGGCTGTCGTTGTCATCGCAACTGCAGCGCAGATCGCCGCAACTTTCATCAGCTTCTTCATGAGTGTCCGCCCTCGTTGTTTTCACGCCTGGCGGCGTCTCGGCGCCGCAGCCGATTGTGTTCAGCTTGCGGTCCGGGCGCGCCCTGGCATCCCCAATCCCATGGTTAACCTAGCATGAAGAGTTTCTCACGCGTCGCGCTTTTTGCGCGCAATCGACTTTGAACGCCTGTTAACCCGGCCCTGATACCGTTCCTCATCCCCGTGGGAGAGAAAGATGACGCGCTTCCTCAAGTCTGAAGAGAATCCGACCGGCTACAAGCTGGAAGACATCTTGAGCGCTCTGCGCGCGGACATCATGACGCGCTGCACCAAGATCACCAGCGACACGCGCCCTGAGGCGCTGCAAGTCCTGGCCAACAACGTCAAGGTGCTCAGCCTGCTGACGGAAGCCATCGATCTGGCCACGGATTCCACCAAGACGCTGGACCGCAACTTTGGTCCTTCGCGCGCCGCTGAGGGCGGCCCGCCGCGCATTGGTGAACTCTAGAACTCGCTTCTCACGCGCACGACGGTTGCGCGTTTCCCCTGACAGATGAATTTGGCCCTCTCAGCGGGGCAAAACACGCACGCTGGCCGGCGATTGCTTGACTCTGGCCTGTCCGTTGCAACGCTCGGCGCATCGAAACCCGGCGTCCCGTCGGAGTGCGCCCGAGGGGGGCGCGCTGGCGGGCGCGCCGCAGCCGAGGCGAGCAAACATGGCCATCACAAAGACAGCGCTCAACAGTGCGTGCGCAATCGCCGCCTTGGCGATCGCTCCCGCAGCATTCGCAGACGCCGGACATCACGCCGGCGCGCACGGCACGCCCTTTGACGCCCTGCCGCAGGCGCGCGCGGGCGAGTGCTTCGCGCGCATCCTCATCCCCGCCCAGTACAACACCGTCACGCAGTCGGTGGTGCTGGAAGAGGGCTATGACCGTATTGCCGTGACCGACCCGACGTTCGCGCCGCGCACCGAAGACATTCTCGTCAAGGACCCGGCCAGCCGCTACGTCGTGCGCGAGCCGGTCTACAAGACCGTCACCGAGCAGGTGATTGTGCGCGAAGGCTATGAGACCTACACCGTCGAGCCGGCCCAGTATGAGACAGTCACCGAGACCGTTCAGGTGCGCGCGCCGCGCCTCGCCTGGAAGCCGGGCGGGCAACTGCCGGGCGCGCAAGCCACGCACGTCGATCCGACCTCGGGCGCGGTCTACTGCCTGGTGGAGATCCCGGGCGAGACCAAGACCATCACCCGCCGCGTTCTGGTTCAGCCGGAAACCACGCGCACCGTCACCGTGCCGCCGCAGTACGCCACCGTCACCAAGCAGGTCCTGGTGCAGCCGGCCGAAGTGGAAGAGCTGCCGATCCAAGCCGAGTACAAGACCATGACGGTGCAGAGCCTGGCGACCGGCCCACGCGCCGACCGCATCTCGGTCCCGGCCAAGACCGGCGTGGTGGACACCAAGGTTCTGGTGTCTGAAGAGCGCTACGACTGGGTGTCGGTGCTGTGCGACACCAACGCCGACGCGGCCACCATCTCTGACATTCAGCGGGCCCTGAAGGACCGCAGCTACTATCACGGTCCGATTGACGGCATTCTGGGCGCGCAAACCCACGCCGCCATCAGCGCCTTCCAGAAGGACGCCGGCATTCCGCATTCCGGCTATCTGTCGATGGAGACCATCGATCGCCTGATGGGCCGGGCGTCGTCGTACGCCCCAACTTCATCTCTGGCCCCGACACACGTCGAGCCGCACGCGTCGCTCGACCATCACGGCGACGATCTGTTGGGCGGTCCGTCACACGTGGAAAGCCGCACCGAGGTGACCTGGATCGAAACCGCGTCTCATCACGAAGCGCCGGCCAACGCGCCGGTGACCACGCGGGTTGCTCAGCCGACCATGTCCGCGCCGGCCCCGGCCGCCATGGATCGTCTGCACCCGGGCGCCGCGGCGGCCCAGGTCTACAGCCCCACGGCCCACTCCGGCATGACCCGGTCGCGCGTTGTGCGGCGTCATTCGGTGCGTTCAGCCCATGTCGCGGCGGAAGCGGCGGGCGACCTGGACTCCATGCCCGCCAACGTCATCGTGCCGGTGACGCGCGGTGAGGGCGGTGGTCAGGGCGGCGGCAATGCTCTGCGCGCCGACATCGTCAACGTGACGCTGGCCAGCGACTTGATTGCGCAAGACGCGGTTGACGGCGGCGGCGTGGTCGCAGCCCCGCGCACCGTGTCGCGCGTGATGACCTGGTCGGGCAAGTAGTCCAGACGCGCCCGTTTGGGAGCGACGTCTTAAACAAGAACGGCCGGACGCAAGGCGCGTCCGGCCGTTTTCGTGTGCGTTGCTTGGACGGACGCGCGTCCGCCGTGTGCTACTCGCCCGGCTTGTGATTGCGCGCCATGGCGAACACCACGCCAGAGAGCGCCAAGATGGCGATCAGGTTCGGGAACGCCATGGAGGCGTTAGCGATGTCTCCCAATCGCCAGACCAGGTTCACCGGCTGCAAGGCGCCGACGAAAATGATGAACACCCAGACGAAGCGGAACGGACGCGCCGCCCAGTCGCCGACCAGGTAGGTGATGGCCTGCTCTGCATAGTAGGACCAGCCAATGATGGTGGTGAAGGCGAACACAAACAGCGCGATCGTCACGATCCAGTTGCCGTAGGGTATGCCTTGCGCATAGGCCTGAGTGGTCACCGCCGAGGCTTGCAACTCGGCCGACTGCCAGGCGTAGGCCACCGTTTCCCCATTGTTGGGATAGACGCCTTCGACCACCAAGATCACCAGGGCGGTCATGGTGCAGATGACGATGGTGTCGATGAAAACGCCGATCATGGCGATCTCGCCTTGCCGCACCGGGCTGTTGGTTTGCGCCGCCGCGTGGGCGATCGGGGCCGAGCCCTGACCAGCCTCGTTGGAGAACAGGCCGCGCGCCACGCCATAGCGGATGGCGGCGACCATGCCGTAGCCCGCCGCGCCGCCCGCCGCCTGCTCCAGCCCGAAGGCGGACGCAAAGATGAGCACGAAGGCTTCGCCGATGTGCTCGATGTTGAGCGCGATCACGACGGCCGCCGAAAGCACGTAGAAGAGGGCCATGAATGGCACGACCTTGCCGGCCACCGAGCCGATCGACTTGATGCCGCCAATGATGACGGCAAACACCAGAACCGCCAGCACCAGCCCCACCGACCAGGCCGGCACGTCGACGTTCATCAGCTGGCCGGTCTCAACCACCGACTGGGTGATGGAGTTGGACTGAATCATCCCGCCCGTCGCCGTCGCTGAGAACAGCGTGCCGATGCAGAAGATGATGGCCAGCCAGTGCCAGTTTTTGCCTAGGCCATTCTTGATGTAGTACATCGGCCCGCCATGCACCCGGCCGTCCGCGTGCTTTTCACGAAAGCGCACCGCCAGCGAGCTTTCGGCAAAGGCCGCGGCCATGCCCAGAAGGGCGGTGACCCACATCCAGAAGATCGCGCCGGGGCCGCCCAGCGTCAGGGCCGTGGCGACGCCGGCGAGGTTTCCCGTGCCGACCTGACCGGACAGCGCCGTCGACAGGGCCTGCCAGGGCGTGATCTCGCCTTCGCCTTGCGCCTTGCGGCCGGCGAACAGTTCCCGAATGGCGGGGATAAACCGGCGCAGAGGCCGAAATCCCAGTCCAATCATGAAGTAAAGGCCGGTGCCCAGAAGCGCCACAACCATTGGCGAGGCGTAGGGCGGTATGATCTGAGACGCGCCCCAAGAGCCGCCCCAAATGAAGCCACTGACATTGTCAATGACGGTGTAAAACGCATCCATGGGTGAAATCCCCTCCCTTTGTTGGTCAGCCTACTCATGGCGCGGCGGCGCGAGCAAGCGTCACGGTGGGTTGCTCGGCGCCGAGGGAGGGGAGAGGATCACCCCCGACGCCGAGCTGGCCACGGTCTGGTCGCAAGCCCTAGAGGGAGCGCCCAATCGTCAGCACCGCCGTGCCGTCGACCCCGTCGCCGTCTTCGCTGGTGCCGATGTAGGCCAGGCCCCACTCGATCCCGAGCGCTTCACGCGAGACGCCGAGCGACCAGTCGATCTTGTCGTCGCCGTCCCCGTCCGGGTCGCCAAAGGCGCCGGTCTCATAGCCCAACGACGCCGACAGAGAGAACGGGCTTTCGCCCAGCGGCAGGCCGCCTGAGACATAGACGTAGAGATTGTCGTCGTTGCCGATGTTGTCCTGTTCGGGCGCATAGGCGACGCCGAAGGTCGCCTCGCCAACCCCAAGGGCCGTCGTCGCCGAACCGTAGAGCTCGCCGTAGGCGACATCCTCTTCGCCCGGATAGAAGTAGCCCAAGACCCCGACGTCGAACGCCAGGCCGCCGGCTTCAAAGCCATAGCCGCCATAGAGGTCAAGCTCGGTCTCTGAGCCGCCGACCGGCTCGATGCTGGAGGCCCAGGTGCCGATGTACAAGCCGGACGCAAAACCCGCGTCCAGGCCGCCCTGGATGGCGATGGTCTCATCAGAGAGGCTGACGCCGCGGAAGCGGTAGTCGCTCACCAGCGCCACATTGCCGGACACTTCCACGTCTTGGGCGGAGGCGGCGGCGGTGACGGTGAGAGGCAGGGCCAGGGCGGCAAGCGCCGTGGCGGAGAGCAGTCGAAGCGTGCGTGTCATTGTCGTTTCCTTTGAAATCACATGGTTCATGGACGGGCGGACCGGAGGGTCCGAGGGAGGACCCGCGAACGGTGCGGGCTTGGCTTGACCGCCGCGTGGACGGGTCTTCGCCGGGTCCGTCTCGGCGGGGCTCCGTGTTGAAGCCGAGACGGGCCGCCCCTGGCCGAACGGGTCGGTTGCGGGCGTGATTTAAGAGCGCCTCCTGAGATCCTCTGGGGGGCGCTGCGCCGCCCAAGATCCTTTGGGCCAAGATCCTTTGTGAGGCGCTCCTTGGACGTACGGGTCTGTCGTGCGGTTGCGGGCTGAGACCGCTTGGCGCGTCGTGGTGGTCCGGCGCGTGCGCGCGCTGGACGAGCAGACGGCCCCGGCTTGCGGGCCGAGCTTGGCGCGGCGGAAGACCGCCGCGCCGCACCCGTGGAGCCCGTTACGCCGGGGCGCGTCCGTTTCCCTCGACGAACTCCGGATAGGCCTCATGGCCCAGCTCCGTCAGGTCGCCGCCGACGATCTCTGCGTCGGGGCTGAGCCTGATGC
>CAYGQB010000037.1:0-19604 GCA_964351895.1 uncultured Caulobacterales bacterium | reverse complement strand
CTTCTCACCTGAGCAGCGGGCTGCGTTCTCAGCCTATGTGCGCACGCTTCAGGAGCGCTTCATCGCCGCGTTCGAGGCGTTGGAAGACACGGCGGCGCCTCCCCTCTATTCGGGCCCGGCGGGGCGATTTGAGCGCACGCCTTGGACGCGCGGCGCACCTGGCGCCGATGAAGGCGGCGGCACGGCCGCCCTGATGCGCGGTCGGTTCTTTGAAAAAGTCGGTGTGCACGTTTCTGAAGTGTACGGCGTGTTTTCCGACGAAATGGCGGCGCGTGTGCGCGGGGCGGGCGACGATCCGCGCTTTTGGGCCTGCGGCCTGTCGCTGATCGCCCACCCGATCAATCCGCGCGCGCCAGCCGCCCACCTCAACACCCGCATGATCGTCACCACCCAGGGCTGGTTCGGCGGCGGATCAGACCTGACGCCCACACTCAACGCCCAGCGCAGAGCTGACGCCCCCGACCGCGAACGCTTTCACGCCGCGCTTGAGGCCGCCTGCGCGCGCCACGACGCCAGCTACTACGCGCGCTTTTCTGAGTGGTGCGATCGCTACTTCTACCTGCCCCACCGTGATGAGCCGCGCGGGGTCGGAGGCATCTTCTACGATGATCACGCCAGCGGCGACTGGGAGGCCGACTTTGCCTTCGCGCGCGACGCCGCCGAGGCGTTCTTGGAGGTCTACCCCGCCATTTTGGCCGACCGCCAACGCGAAGGCTGGTCAGCGGCCGAGCGCGCCGAGCAGCTGGAGCGACGCGGGCGCTATGTCGAGTTCAACCTTCTGTACGACCGCGGCACGCTGTTCGGGCTGAAAACCGGCGGCAACATCGAAACCATCCTGTCGTCGATGCCGCCGATGGTGACCTGGTAGGGCGCAACACATCCGCGCGCCCGCCGCGCCCGCCGCTCAAGGGCTTGCCTCTTCCTAGCCTCTCATCGCCTCGAGCGCCGCGAGAAGCTGGGCCCGGTCAGCGCGAAAACCGCCCTTGGCCCACAGCTGCTCCAGCGCCTTCATCGTGGCCCCCAGGTGCGGCCCCTTGGGCACGCCGCGCGACAGAAGATCTTCACCGGTTAAAGGAAACTCCGGCCGTTCCCAGGTCTCGGCGCGTTCAAGAAACGCCCGCCACACCGCATCGGGCCGCGCCTCTCCGCGGGCGCGATCGATGGCCCACGCCAATCGTCCCCGATCTAAAATTGCTTGCTGATCATGGGTGTAGAGCACCCGGTTTTGCTCGTCTTCATCAGCGTCAATGACGAGGCGCGGATTGACGGGCAAGTTGGCCCACGCCGTCAGCCGCCCCGCCTCGGCCTTCGACAGCTTTAGGCGGCGGCGCAAGCGCTCGGTCACGAAGACGGTGCGCGGCGCCAGAGCGCACACCCGCAACAGGGGATCAGGCGGCGACCAGCCCTGATCCGCCTCCAGATCGACCAGCGCAGAGATCAGCTCAAGCGCAATCGCCTCCGGCAGTACCTGTTCAAGCACGCCGCTGAGCGCCATGGCGTTGAGAGCACGCACCGGATTGGGCGCCGCCAGCAGCTTTTTAAGTTCCTTCCACACCCGCTCAACGGAGAGGCGCGGCAGGCCGCGCGCCTCGGCTGCACACGCCGCCAGCCCGTCGGCGTCCGGCTCCCCGCTCGCGTACCAGGCGTTGAAGCGAAAAAAGCGCAAGATGCGCAGTCGGTCCTCGCGCAATCGGGTGACGGGATCGCCGATAAATCGAACCTGGCCGGCCAGCGCATCTGCGATCCCGCCTTCGGGGTCGAACAAGGCCCCGTCGCGCGCGCAGTAAATCGCGTTAAGGCGAAAATCGCGCCGGCGCGCATCTTCTTCAAACGTGTCGGCAAAGGCGATGGTGGCGTTGCGGCCGTCGGTCTCCACGTCGCGGCGCAGCGTCGTGATCTCAAACGCCGTTCCATCGACCACCGCCGTGATGGTGCCGTGCGCCACCCCGGTGGGCACCACCTTCACGCCAGCCGCCTCCAGCGCCGCCGCGACCGCGGTCGGCTCAAGTCGTGTTGCGATGTCGATGTCGTCGACGGGCGCCCCGCGCAGCGCATTGCGCACGCAGCCGCCGACAAACCGACTGGCGTCCGGCGCCCCCGCGTCCAAGGCGTCCATCACGCGATGAACGCGCGGGTCTGTTAGCCAGGCGTGCGCCTCAGGTTCCAGCCGGGTCGGCGCATCGCTCGGGCCTGGGTTCACCGCTCGTCAGCTCCCGAGTTGGCGGCTTCGGGATCATCACCTGCAGGGTCGACGACCTCCCCTTCCAAGGCGCGGTCGGCCGGCGGCAAGTCAAGCAGCCCGCGCTCCTCGGCCTCTTCTTGGCTGATGAAGCGTCCCGGGACGATGCGCCCGTCCACTGAGTGCGGCGGGATGTAGACCCGGTCGGTGTTGGACGGCTGACCGCCGCGCAACAACACCCCGCCGACCAGGAGCGCAATCGACAGAAGCGCGCCGGCCAGAAACAACAGCTGGTAGGGGGTTTCATCTATTGGCGCGCCGGCCGCTCGTCGCCGCGCCCCAACAACGGCTCGGTAGGTGAAGAACAAGATGAACGGCACGCTGAGGAGAAGGATTTCGATGATGGTGATGCGCAGCATCTTTAGGTGTAATCCTCGTTTTGGGCCTCAACGCCTTTAGGGAACGTGCTGGTCTCAGATCAGACCTTTTGGATTCTGGCCTGAACGGATCAGCGTGTGACGCCGACCATTCACTGTGCGCCCGGCCTCCGGGTCAAGCCGACAGACGCTCATGCAACACCCGCAGCATGCCCGCCGTCGCGCCCCAGATGCGCCGTTCCCCGTATGGCATCTCATAAAACCGCCGCGCCTCGCCGCGCCAGACAGCCGTGCTGACGCGATGATTGGCCGGGTTCATGAGAAACGAAAACGGCGCCTCAAAGACGTCTGCAACCTCGTCAGCGCTGGGCGCAGGCACGAAGTCTGGCGCAAGCAGACCCACGAACGGGGTCACGGCGTAACCTGTGCCGGTCTCGTAGGCGTCAAAGGCGCCCAGCACCTCCACCTGCGCCGGCGCCAAGCCGATCTCCTCGTGCGCCTCGCGCAGCGCCGTATCCAGCATGCGCCCATCCTCTTGGTCGCGTCGCCCGCCGGGAAAGCTGACCTGCCCGGCGTGCTTGGCGAGGTGATTGGCGCGCACGGTGAGCAAGAGGTGCAAGTGGCCGTCTCGCAACACAAGCGGCGCGAGCACGGCCGCAGCCGTCAATGGCCGCACCCCGGCGCGTCGCGCAGGCGCCAGTTCGGCGTTCAGGTCATAATCGCCGCGCGAAGGCTGGATCTGATCTTGGTGGGCAACCGGATCCAGTCGATCGCGCAGACGCGCCAACATCAGATCTGCCGGCGCGTCATGCAGCGGGCCGTCAAGCGGACTCACGAACCCGCCCCGGCGGACGGCGGACGGCTGGTCGGGGGCGTGGCTCATCGCTCCTCCTCTGTCAGAGGCGGCCCAAGCGCAAAGGCGCAGCCGGAACTCAGCACTTCAAGCACCACCCCGCCCGGAACCGGGCGCTCGACCGCCCGCTCAACGAGTTCAAAAAACACCGGCCGGCAGACGAGCGCATCGAGCGCCCCGCGCACCCGCACCACCGGATCCGGCTCACCCGTTTCAGGGTCCGTGGTCACGGTCAGCGGCGTACCTGGCCCAGCCACCGTGACGTCTCCGACATTGGTGGTGAACGCGAGGCCCGGGCCAGCGTCGGTTTCCACGTCATCGACGCGCACGGCCAGGAACGGGGTGCGCTCCACCTTGACGTCGACTTTCTCAACCGGCGTGACCAAGTAGTGCTTGCCGTCGTCGTCGCGGCGCAAAATCCGCGAAAACAGTCGCACCAGGGCTGGACGTCCGATCGGCGTACCCTGATACCACCACATGCCGTCGGCGCGGATTTCCATGCCGATGTCGCCGCAGTAGGGCGGGTTCCACAGGTGCACGGGCGGTGGCGGGTCGTTGGGCGCGCCGGCGGCGCGCGCCAAATCATCGACCGTGGCGCGCGGGCGCGCCTCAGCCTGACCAGAGCGGTTCGCAGCATCGTCCATAGACATCCTTTCGCCGTGGTCCCACTTTTGACTACAAGACAGGCACCCCCTTACGTAGGAGCGATCCGCCATGAGCCTAGCCGAAGACGCCAGCAATGACGTCGCCCCTGAGGCAATTGTCGCAGATGCGGACGCCGCAGCGGCCCGCCTGGCGGAGGTGAAAACTTCAATTGCCCGGGTGATCATTGGGCAAGACGAGGCTGTGGGGTTGGCGCTCACGGCGGTTTTGACAGGCGGGCACGCCCTGTTGGTGGGGGCGCCGGGGCTGGCCAAGACCAAGCTGGTGGACACGCTGGCGACTGCGCTGGGCCTGGATTCCAAGCGCGTTCAGTTCACCCCGGATCTGATGCCCGCCGACATCATTGGCTCAGAAGTCCTGGAGACCACCACCGACGGCGCGCGCGCGTTCCGGTTCCTGCCGGGTCCGGTGTTTTGCCGGCTGATGATGGCCGACGAGATCAACCGCGCCAGCCCGCGCACCCAGTCCGCCCTGTTGCAAGCGATGCAGGAGGGCTTTGTCACCGTGGCCGGTCAACGCCATGACCTGCCGCGCCCGTTCCACGTCCTCGCCACCCAAAACCCGATCGAGCAAGAGGGCACCTACCCGTTGCCCGAAGCCCAGCTTGATCGCTTCGTGTTTCAGATCGACGTGCCCTATCCCAGCGCCGAAGACGAGCGCGCCATCCTGATCGCCACCACCGGGGCAAGCGAAGCGCAAGCCGAGCGCGTGCTCGACGCGCCTGGCCTCGGCGCCATCCAGCGCCTGGTGCGGGCGATGCCTGTCGGCGAACGCGTCACCGACGCGGTTTTAACGCTGGTGCGCGCCGCGCGGCCCGAATCAAGCCCGCTCAGCCTGGTGCGCGACGGCGTTGCGTGGGGCCCGGGGCCGCGCGCCGGCGAAGCCTTGATGCTGGGCGTGCGCGCACGCGCCCTGCTCGACGGGCGCTTGGCGCCCTCAACCGACGATGTCGCGGCCCTCGCCGGCCCGGTTCTGGCGCATCGCATGGCGCTGTCGTTTGCCGCCCGCGCGGACGGGGTGACCCTCGAACAGGTGATCGGCGACGTGAAGGCAACCATCGCGTGACAGCGTCGGGCCGACTTCTCACGGCGCGCCGACAGGCTGAGGCGCTTGCCGCCCCCTTGCCGCCGCTGGCGGTGGAGGCGCGCCGGATCGCCGCGACCGTGGCGCTGGGCGTCCATGGGCGCCGGCGTCCTGGCGTGGGCGAAACCTTTTGGGAGTACCGACCCCACCGGGCTGAAGACGGGGCGGGTCGCATCGATTGGCGCCGGTCGGCCCGGTCTGACGCGCTCTATGTGCGCGAGAACGAACACGAGGCGTCGCAAACCGTGCTGTTCTGGCGCGACGGGCGCCCGGGGATGGACGCCGGCCCGGAACGTGACGGAACCACCAAGCGTGCGCGCGCCAGCGTCCTGATGATCGCCCTGGCTGACCTGTTGACGCGCGGCGGCGAACGCGTGGCGGTGATCGGCGAAAGCGCGGCGGCGCGCTCAGGTCGCATCGGCTTTGAGCGCGTCGCCCACCGCCTGGCCGATGGACCGGGCGCGCTCGACAGCTTGGCGGCGGCGGGCGCGCAGCGCTTCTCGCGCCTGGTGGTGGCGTCTGATTTCTACGATGATCTGGACGTGTGGCGCGACCGCCTGGCCGGCCTGGCCGCGCGCGGCGCCCAGGGGGTCGTGTTGCAGGTCACCGCAGGCGAAGAGGAAGAGTTTCCGTTTACCGGACGAGAGGCCATTCGCGCCCCAGATGCGAGCGGATCAGCCGCGGGCTCAGAGCGCATCTTCGGACGCATCCAGTCGGTGCGCGCCAGCTACCAGCGCCGCCTCGCCGCTCAAAGGGCTGGTCTGCGTGATCTAGCGCGGCGCCTGGGTTGGGGCTTTGTCTCCAGTCGCACCGACGCGCCCGCGACGCCGGCTCTCCTGGCGCTTTACGCCGCGCTCAGCCCGGAGCCGCAGCTGTGAGCACGTTCGGTCCTTTCGCATTTGCCGCCCCGCTGGCCCTATTGGGGCTGTTGGCGTTGCCGGTGATTTGGCGGCTCTTACGGGCTGCTCCGCCGGCGCCGCGGCGGCGGGTGTTTGCGCCCTGGCGACTTTTGGCCGACCTCTTTAGTGACGACGACACCCACGCCCGCACGCCCTGGTGGCTTTTGCTGTTGCGCCTCACCGCCTTGGCCCTGGTGTGCGTCGGTCTCGCGCGTCCGATCATGAACCCCGCTGAAGCGCCGCAGGGCGACGGCCCGCTGCTACTGGTGGTCGACAATGGCTGGGCGGCGGCGCCGGCCTGGGACGCCACCCGCCGCGCCGCCCTGGCCCGGGTGGACGCCGCCGCGCGCGATGATCGCCTGGTCGCGGTCGTGTTGACGGCAGAGCCCGGCGTGCAGGTCCAGCTGGTCGAGCCGCGCGCGGCCCGCCGCCAGCTGGAAGCCGCGCGCCCGCGCGCCTGGGCCCCCGACCGCCAAGGCGCGCAAGCCGCCCTGGACGCTGCGATCTTAGAAGCGCGCGCGCCCGATCGCATGACGTCGGAGTGGCTGAGCGACGGGCTCGACTATGGCGATGCTGACGCCTTTGGGCGACGCCTTGCCGCCATGGGTCCGGGCCGCATCTCCGGTCCGGCGCCGGGACGCGCGCCATTGGCGCTCGGACCGCCCGAACCCACCAGCGAAGGCCTGTCGGTGGACATCGTGCGGGCTGAAGGCGGCGTCCCGCGCACCGGCGGCGTCATCGCGCTGGACGCGGACGGACGGGCCCTGGCGCGCGGCCTTTTTGAGTTCACCAGCGACGACACGCGTGTCGAGGCGGTGCTGGCGGCCCCGCTTGACGTGCGCAACCGCATGAGCGTCCTGCGCCTAGAGAACGACGCCTCAACCGGCGGAGCCCGGGTGCTGGACGACGCCTGGCGGCGCCCCGACGTCGGCCTGGTGAGCCTTGACGGGCCGGACCGTCAGCCGCTGCTGGCCGATCTGCACTATGTCGAAAAAGCGCTTGAGCCCTACGCCGAGGTGCGCCGCGCCAGCTTGCGCGCCACGCTGGACCGCGCGCCCGGCGTGGTGATCTTGACGGACACGGGCCGGATCCTGGGCCCCGATGTCGATGAGCTGACGCGCTTTGTCGCCGAGGGCGGGGTATTGATCCGCTTTGCCGGACCCCGCCTGGCTGCACGCGTTGACGAATTGACTCCGGTCGCCCTGCGCGCCGGAGATCGGGCGCTGGGCGGGGCGCTGGCCTGGGAGCGCCCGCAAACCCTCAGCCCCTTTGCCCGCACGAGCCCGTTCTTTGGCCTGCCGATTGATCCTGAGATCACCGTCAGCCGCCAAGTGCTGGCCGAGCCGACGCTCGATCTGGCTGAGAAAACGTGGGCAACGCTGGAAGATGGCACCCCCCTGGTGACGGCCGAACGGCGCGGACGCGGGCGCATCGTCTTGTTCCACGTGACCGCCTCGCCGGAATGGTCAAATCTGCCCCTGTCCGGCGTTTTTGTCGGCATGCTCAGACGCACCCTCGCCTTCGCGCAGGCCCGGCCCACCGCCGACGAGGCGGCGTCTGGACCTTGGCGCCTTGATGCGCTCCTGGACGCCGACGGCCGCTTGGTGACGCCGCCGGCCAACGCGCCCGTCTTGGCGGCCGACGTGTTTGACGCCGCCCTCGTGACCTCAGACGCGCCGGCCGGTCGCTGGATCCGCGGCGCCGCCGGGGGAGCGCGCAATGTGCTGTCACCCGGCGAAGACCTGACGCCCATTTCCCAAGCTCCGGGCGGCCTGGTGCGGGCCGAGGCAACCCAAGACGCGCCGCGCGCCCTGGCCGGCCCCCTCTTGCTTGCAGCGCTTGTGTTCATGACGCTCGACGCCCTGGGCGTGATGGCGCTGGGCGGACGCCTGCGCGTCGGCGGGCGCCGTCGGAGTTCAGCCAAGGCGGCGGCCACGACGGCGCCCACGACGGCGGCCAAGACGGCGGCTGTCGCTGTGTCGCTCGCATCTCTCTTGGCGCTTGGGCTGAGCCTTCCCGGCCCCAGCGCCTTGACCAGCGCTCACGCCCAGGACGCGCCCCCCGCCGCCAGCACCGCGACCGTCAATGGGGTGGAAGAAATCGACCCCGCCTACGCGCTCAGCGCCCTCAATGAGCTGCGTCTGGCCTATGTCATCACCGGCGACACCCAAGTCGACGCCCTGTCTGAGGCGGGTCTGCGCGGCCTGTCGCTTCAGCTGGCCCGGCGCACCTCGATCGAACCGGGCGCCCCCTTGGGCGTCGACATCGCCAAAGACCCCATCAGCCTGTTGCCGCTTCTCTACTGGCCGGTGACGTTGGAAACGCCGGCCCCAAGCCCGGCCGTTGCGGCGCGCGTGGACGCTTATCTGAAGTCCGGCGGCGTGATCATCTTTGACACCCAGGACGCGGGCGCCGGGTCAAGTTTCGGGGCCCGCGCCCATGCTGGACTTGCACGCCTGGCGGATGCGGTGGACATGCCGCCCCTGACGCAGATCGGCGAAGACCATGTGCTCAGCAAGGCGTTCTATCTCCTGACGGACTATCCCGGGCGCTGGCGCGATGCGCCGGTTTGGGTCGAGGCCAGCGCCCGAGGATCGGCGCGCGACGGGGTCTCCAGCGTCATCGTCACCAGCGCGGACTGGAGTGCGGCCTGGGCCGTGGATGAGGACGGGCGGGCCTTGGCGGCTGTTTCCAGCGGCTCCCCGCGTCAGCGTGAGATGGCCGTGCGCACCGGCGTGAACTTGGTCATGTACGTGCTCACCGGCAACTACAAGGCCGACCAGGTGCACATTGAGCCTCTGCTCTTGCGGCTGGGTCAGTAGATGGACCAGCTGACCCTCACCTTTGATCCCCTAGCGCCACTGTCGCTGGTTTTGAGCTTGGCGGGTTTGGCCGCTGTCGCGGGCGTGGCGGCGCTGCGCCGACGGGCCGGATTGCGGCTCTTGGCCATCGCCGCGCTGGCTCTGGCGCTGGCCAACCCGGCGCTGGTGCGCGAGGAGCGCACGCCCCTGGCCGACATTGTCGCCCTGGTGGTTGATGAAAGCGCCAGCATGCAGGTCGGGGCCCGCGCCGAGGCCGCCGAGGCCGCCGTTGCTGCGGTGCGTGCTCAGGTCGAGCGCGATCCGACACTGGATCTGGTTGAAACCCGCGCGGACCGCGGCGATGACGGCACCTATCTGTTTGACGCCGTTGGCGCGGCCCTAGCGCAGATCCCGCGCGAGCGCCTGGCCGGCGTGATCACCGTCACAGATGGACGCATTCACGACGCCCCCGAGGACCAAGACGCCAGCCGACCGACCGGCGACAGAGAGGACGGCCTCACCGGCGCCGCCCCACTGCACGCCCTCATCGTCGGGGACCGCACGGCGCGCGATCGCCGCCTTGTGGTCGAGCGCGCCCCGCAGTTTGGCATTGTCGACGAGCGGGTGACCTTCGACGTGCGCATTGACGACCCCGGCGCCCCAGACGGCGAGTTGGCCGACGTGCGCTTTTCTGTCGACGGCGGCGAACCCTTTGATGCGCGTATCCCGATCGGGGAGACCACCGAGATCGGTCTGGAGTTGGAACGGCGCGGAGCCAATGTGGTGGAGATCGTCGCAGCCCCCTCTCCGGCCGGCGACATCTCGTTGCTTAACAATCGGGCCGCCGTCTCGGTCGCCGGGGTGCGCGACCGCTTGCGGGTGCTGCTGATCACCGGCGAGCCGCACGCCGGGGCGCGCGCCTGGCGCGACCTTCTCAAATCTGATCCGTCGGTTGACCTGGTGCACTTCACCATTCTGCGCCCGCCCGAAAAGCAAGACGGGACGCCGATTGACGAGTTGTCACTCATCGCCTTTCCAACGCGCGAGCTGTTTGAAGAAAAGCTGAGCGAATTTGATCTGGTGATCTTTGACCGCTATCGCCGGCGCGGCGTTTTGCGGATGCTATATCTGGACAACATCACTCGCTATGTTGAAGGCGGTGGCGCGCTTCTGGTGGCGGCGGGACCGGCCTACGCCTCGCCGTTCAGCCTGCACCGCACGCCGCTGGCGGCCGTTCTGCCCGCGCGGCCTCAGCTCGACGGCGTGATCGACGGGCCGTTTCGCCCCGCCGTGACCGAGGTCGGGCGCGCCCACCCGGTGACCAGCGGCTTTGTCGACGCGCCAACCGACAGTGGAGCACAAGCTGAGACGCCGCGCTGGGGGCGCTGGTTTCGCATGATCGACGCGCGCCCTGTCGCCGGAGAGACCGTGCTGAGCGGTGCTGAGGATCGACCGCTTCTGATGTTGGATCGCTTTGGCGAGGGCCGTGTGGCGCTGTTGTTGTCCGATCACGCCTGGCTGTGGTCGCGCGGGGTTGAGGGCGGCGGCCCCTATGGCGAGCTCTTCCGGCGCTTGTCACACTGGCTGATGCAAGAACCAGAGCTGGAGGAAGAGCGTCTGACTGCGCGCCTGGCCGACGACATGGCGCGGATCGAACGGCGCACCATGGGCGCGGCGCCCGACCCTGTGCGCCTGATCGCCCCGTCGGGCGCTGAAACCGAGGCGCCCTTTGCAGCGGTCAGTCCGGGCCTCTATGTCGCCGAGGCGGCGCTGGGCGAGACCGGGCTCTACAGCGTGCGGTCCGGCGACCTCACCTCGGTGCTGGCGGTCGGCCCGCTGAACCCGCGTGAGTTTGCCGATCTGTCGCCCAGCGATGCGGTCCTGGCGGCCTCGCTGCGGGCCTCCGGCGGCGGCGCCGTGTTCATTGGCGAGGGAGCCAATCCGTCTCTGCCGGAGCTGCGGCGCACGCGCGCCAGCGGCGTGCAAGCCGGACGCGCCTGGCTGGGCTTGGCGCGGCGCGGCGCCTCGAGCGTGACCGCTTATGACCGCCAGCCCTTGGCCCCGGCGCTGCTGGCCGTGGCGCTGGTGCTGGCCCTGTCCACCCTGGCCTGGGCCCGCGAGGGCCGCTAGGGCGACGCCCCACAGAACGGATGGCACGCGCCTCAATCGGCGGATCATGCGGCTCGACCTGGCGGGCCAACGCGCTCTAGGCTGAGGGCCATGACTGTTGCGCTGCCCACCGCCCCCGCCGCTTCGACAGGCTCTGTGTCTGATACGCCAGACGCTGGTCCAGACGCTGGCCCAGACCTGCAAGCGCTTCTGGAGCCCGACACCTGGCCCGACACCTTGACAGCCGCGTTCGCAGGCCTGCGCGAGTGGTTCCTCGCCACCTTTTGGAGCGCGGACGCGGGATTGCAGCTGGCCGCCGTGATGGGCGCGGGTCTTGCGGCGCTGGCGCTCGCCCCCGTTCTGTCACGTCTTGTCCGCCTCGGCTTGGCTCGGTTCGATGCGGAACCTCTCAGCCCTGAGACCGAACCCCAAGGCGCGGTTCCAGGCGGGATGCAAGACGGCGGCGCAGATGATCAGACGCCGCGCGAGACCCTGTCGGTCGCCGTCGCCAAGCTGGTCCCGTCAGCGCTTCTGGTGGTCGCCGCCAGTGTAGCAAGCGCCGGCGTCGCCGCGTTTGGCGTCGACACCACGCTGACGCGTCTGGCCGTCAGCTTGGCGCTTGCAGGGTTTTTGATCACGCTGGCCACGCGAATGATCTCTGATCCGTTTTGGCGTCGTGCAGCTGCGGTCACGGCCTGGACGCTCGCTGGTCTCAACGCCTTTGGCCTCTTGGGCATGGCCGGCGAAATGCTCGACGCGGTCGGCTTTGAAACCGGCGGCGTGCGCCTCTCACTTTTGGTGGTGCTGCGCGCGGCGGTAATTGTGATCGCCCTCTTCGCGATCGCGGGCTGGCTGGCGTCGATCTTGGCCAAGCGGATCAACGCTCTGCCGCGCATCGAACCGTCGATCAAGCTTCTGTTCGCCAAGACTGTGCAGATCACGCTCCTTACGGTGGCGAGCCTGGTGGGCTTGTCGACCATCGGCATTGATCTGTCGGCGCTGGCCATTTTCGGCGGCGCCATTGGCCTCGGGATCGGCTTTGGTCTGCAACAGATTTTCGCCAATCTGGTGGCGGGCGTGATCTTGCTCTTGGACCGTTCGATCAAGCCAGGCGACGTAATCGAGGTCGATGACAGCTATGGCTGGGTCAATTCGCTGGGCTTGCGCTACGCCAGCGTTGTCACGCGCGACGGCCACGAGCACCTGATCCCCAACGAACGCCTGATGGTCGACAAGGTCATCAACTGGTCGTTCTCCTCCAAGGCGGTGCGGGTAAAGCGCTCGATTGGGATCTCCTACGCGTCTGACGTGCGCCGCGCGATCGAATTGGTGGAGGCGGCCGCCCGCGACGCGCCGCGTTCGCTCCAGTCGCCGCCGCCGCGCTGCCTCCTCATTGGGTTTGGCGACAATAGCGTCGACCTGGAGGTGCGGTTCTGGATCTCCGACCCGTCAAACGGCGTCACAGCCGCAGCGCATGATGTCCTCTTGCGCGTCTGGGAGGCGTTCCAGGAACATGGCGTTGAGATCCCATTCCCGCAGCGCGACATCCACATCAAGTCCGGCGGCGAGCTGTTGGCCGGGCGGGCGTCCAACACCCAACCGGACGCCGAATGATCACCCCAATGGCCGGAGTGCGCCGTGCGTCTGATCGAAGCCACCTTTCCTGACGCTCACACCCAATCGGTCATCAAGGCGGTGGTGCGCGCCGAGCCGGTGCATTGGCGCGTCGATCAGCCCGGGACGGGCGACTCCCGCGCCTTGCACGCCCTGTTTCAAGATGGAGACAGCCAGCGCTTCATTGACGCCCTGCAGCGCATTCTCGGCGACAGCGACGAAACCTGGCGCATCGTGGTGTTGCCGGTTGAAGCCACGGTCCCCGCCCTTGAGCCGCGCCAATCAGATGAGGAGCGCAAGAAGAAGCGCACCATCGCGCTGCGAGAGGAAATCTTTCAGGACGTTGAATCGCGCGCCAAGCTGAGCCTGGACTTTCTCGTCTTGACGGCCCTGTCCACCATCGTCGCCGCGATCGGGCTGAATGCGGACAATGTGGCGGTGGTAATCGGCGCCATGGTGATCGCGCCGCTGTTGGGGCCGGTTCTGGCCTTCAACTTCGCCGCCGCCCTCGGGCACATGTCGCTGTTGTTGCGCGCAAGCCTTTCAACCCTGGCCGGACTGGGGCTTGGCCTGGCGATCTCCACGCTGATCGGCGTCCTCATTAAGGTGGAGCTGGAAAGCACCGAGCTGATCAGCCGCACGGTGGTCGGGCTCGACAGCATCGCCCTGGCGCTTGCCTCGGGCGCGGCGGCGGCCCTTTCGATCGTCACCGGCCTTTCCGCGACGCTGGTCGGCGTCATGGTCGCCGTCGCCCTCTTGCCGCCGGCGGCCGCGGTGGGTCTTCTCCTCGGCGCGGGCGAGACGGAGCTGGCTGCGCAAGCGGCCCTGTTGCTCCTGGTCAACATCGTCTGCGTCAACATCGCCGCCCTGGTGGTCTATCGCTGGAAAGGCATTGCGCCGCGCACCTGGCTGGAACGGCGCTCGGCCAAGCGCTCGGTGATCATCAACTTAGGCGTGTGGACGGCGCTGCTGGTCGTTCTCACCGGACTGGTGCTGATCAGACAGGCCAGCAGCTGAAGCACGCAGGCTACTGGGCGACCACATGCACGCGGCGCTGATTGTTTCCCAGTTCGAAAAACAGAGCCGCCAAACCCGCGCTTTAATCGCCAAACCCGATGGCCCACATCTGCGTCAACAGCCCCGAATGTGCGGGCGCGGATGAGGAAGGTCAGAACAATGATTGAATTGCGCACCTTTGACAGTCTTGGCCGATTTCAGAACGACTGGCTGAACGCGCGCCACCACTTCAGCTTCGGCCACTACATGGACCCGGCGCGCATGGGCTGGGGCGCCTTGCGGGTGTGGAACGACGATGAAATCGCGCCGCACTCCGGCTTTGCGCCCCATCCCCACCGCGACATGGAAATCATCACCTATGTGCGTTCGGGCGCCATCACGCACGAAGACTCCATGGGCAATGTCGGACGCACGCAAGCAGGCGACGTGCAGGTGATGAGCGCGGGAACAGGCGTGACGCACGCCGAGTACAACCGCGAAGACGAAGAAACCCGGATCTTCCAAATCTGGATCACACCCGACGCGCCCGGCGGCGCGCCGCGCTGGGATGCGGCCGCGTTTCCCAAAACCGACCGCGCCAATGAGCTGGTGACGCTGGCGTCCAGCGCTCCAGAACGCGATGGCGGCCTGATGATCCGCGCCGACGCCCGCGTGCTTGGCGCCACGCTGACGCCGGGGGGGACGGTCACCGCCTCGCTAGCGCCAGGACGCCGCGCCTATGTCGGCGTGGCGCGCGGCGCGATCGAGGTCAATGGCGTGGCCGCAACGGCCCGCGACGCCTTGGCGATCAGGGACGT
Source organism: uncultured Caulobacterales bacterium (assembly GCA_964351895.1). Classification (GTDB taxonomy): domain Bacteria; phylum Pseudomonadota; class Alphaproteobacteria; order Caulobacterales; family Maricaulaceae; genus CAYGQB01. The sequence goes on along the minus strand of CAYGQB010000037.1, from coordinate 5,212 downwards.
TGACACCTTGACCATCACCGCCGCGCAGGACGCAGAGATCGTTCTGGTCGACACCCGATAACAGATGGGCGTTGCGTGACCTGGCGAGGACGCGCACGCCTGGTATCTCCAGGCATAAGGGCTGAGGGCGTTTCGCCCTCAGCCTGATGTCAGGGTTACAAGGTTGGCGTTGCGTCTTCGATGGCGTCTTCAATCCGGGCGCCAAAGAACTGGGCGGCGCGGTTGGCGTCGTACCAGGTTCCAACACCCAGCGAGTTGAAGCCAATGAAGGGCTCAAACCGGTCATAGGCGAACTCGCCGAGGATGCGCCCGTCCGGCCCTTCCAAGGTGGCGACGAACTCGGCGCCGCCGGCCTGGCGGCTGCCAAACGCCAAGTTGTTGCGACGTCCATATTCGGTAAAGCGCAGGTCGGTCGCCAGAACGCGCGTCACCACAACGTTCAAGGTCGCCCCGGACACGCCGCTGGACGCGTTCGTCAGAGCGTCGTCGACCAGACGGCGGGTCAGGACCCGGTCGATCTGCTCTGACACGTCTTCAGCGTCGCGCGGCCCGATGGTGCGCTGATTGATGAGGTTGCGGCGGCCAAACGACTGAGGCGCAATGATCGCCTCGTCGACACGCACGTTGACCTCGGTAATGGCCGCGCCCACCGGGCCGGCCAGATCGGCTTTGAAATCACGCGCCGCAGCGGGCGCACTGGAGACGCCGGCGGCTACAACGGCCGCCCCGAGCGTGCTCAGCGTGGCGGCGGACAACTTGGATCGCATGCGCATCTTGAGTCTCCTCAACCCAACATCCCTTGCCAGAATGAGGATACCGCAAAACGTGCAATCGACCAGGCGGAACCGCCCGAATGGCGCGCACATCCCATCACGTCCGCGCGAGAATCTGCGGTCAATCGGGCGCCGCCGGGATGAAGTTGCGGTCTGCGGCGAGATGCGGCGCTGTGCGCCCTACTGGGACGCGTCGTCCTCGTCGTCCGATCCATCGCCGGGGATCGCCGCGCCGACGACGTCCCCTGTGACGTCAACGGCGGCTCCGGCCACATCAACACCGGCGCCAACGACGGCGCTGCCGGCCGACACGGCCGCGCCGGCCGCCGCAGCCGCGACGCAGCCTGAAAGCATCAGGACAGGCGCAAGAATCGCGAGAGTTCTAGATTGTTCGTTTTTCATCAGCCCCACACTGGTTAATCTCTGGTTAACCTGTTGGGACCTTATGCACGATTCGCGTTTTAGGCGAGAGCGTGATCCACAGCCGCCTTCAGTGAACTGATGGCCGGCGATGCGGCTTCCAGTCCTGATCGTTCGCGCACCAGGAGCACCAATGCCTTGGCGTGCGCAGCCAATAGCGCCGGTTCAATGGCGCGGCCGCGCGCCTGCACTTCGGTGACATAGTCGCACAGACCGCCCGCCACGAGCCCCGCCGCCGCACAGCCGCAATGCCCGCCAGCGCCGCGCAGATCGTGGGCCAAGATGCGCACGCGCTCTAGATCCGGCGCGCTCTCTTGAGAGAGAGACACTAGCGCGTCAGCGTAGCCGACAACCGCGTCGTAGAATTCATCGGCGTGCGCGGCGGCGGCGGCATTGGCCGCAGCGATGAGAGCCTGAACATCAGCGCTCATGACGCCTCCAGTCTTGATTTTCAGCGCCTCACTGGGCGCAGAAACCTTGGCGTTGGGTGGCTGTTTCATGGTGCGCCTATCCTAAATCAAACATGTCAGCGTCATCGACATCGTCCCAGCGGCGACGCGGTGTGTGTTCGTCGCGCGCCCGGCGCGAACGGCGCCGATCCGGCCCGATGTATTCGGTGGATTCAATAAAGGCGCGCGGGCGTTCCACGATCGAGGCGATCCGCCGCCACACTGCTTCTGCGCACACCGGCTTGACCAGAAACTCGTCGGCGCCGGCGTCGCGCGCCTTGCGCACCGTGTGCTCGTCGCCGTGCGCGGTGAGCACAATCACGGGCGTGCGCCGCGCCGAGGCATAGGGCAGGCGGCGCAGTTCGCGCACGAAATCGAGCCCCGAAACTGGCAGCATTTCCATATCGGTGACGATGAAGTCGGGCGCGTCGGTGCGCAGGATCTCCAGCGCCTTGGCGCCCGATTCCGCAAAGATCACGTCGCGCAGGCCAAACCCCGCCAGAATCGCACGGATCAGTCGACGCATGTGGGGATGATCATCGACGATCATCGCCCGAAGGGAGGCCAGTGGTTCGCTCATGAAATAGCTCTGCCTGCAACAGGAAGTGTCCGACTATGGCCCGCATATGGTAAACAAGCCGTATGAGCCGACTTCGACATCGCGCCCTGAGCGCGCTCGTGGTGTCTGCGACCGCGCTGGGCGCGGCCGGAGCCGCCCATCATCTTCTGACAACTGAACCGGCGGCGGCGCCTTTGTCCGAGCCGACCGTCCAGGTGTGGTCGCCGCCCCAAGTCAGCGCGCACGCTGACCACGTCGACCCGACGCGCCAAGACGCGGCGAAGGGCAAGCTGACGCTGCTCGCCGGCGTGGCAGGCGCCCTTCTGGCTGCGGCCTTGGTGTTTCCGCGTGCGGCGAGGAAAACCGCCCGGGCCGCGGTTTCAGCCGCCCGTTTTAGTGCGGCCGCGGCGGTCGCGGCCGGACGCGCCACCGTGTCAGCGGCCCGCGCAGCCGGACGGATCACAAAGCTTGGGATCACGGGCGGCTTGGCGCTCGCCGGCATCAGTCTTCTCGGGTTTGCTGCGGTTCAAAACACACTCGGCTTGGCCGGCGCCCTGGGCGTGGTCTGCATCCTGGCCGCCGTTGCGGCGGGCGTGGCCGACCTGCGCGCCCGGCGCGGCGCGCGCATCCCGGCTGGTGACCCTGCGGTTCCTGGTCCTGCGGTTCCTAACGGCGTCTAAGACCCCGAATGCACGACCTCGCTGAGGCTTCCCGGCTCAGGATGCGCCCGGTTCCAGGTCCAGCGTGCAGGTTTCATTGAGCGACGGGCGCATCAGCGCCACCCGTGACAGGCCCGGAAAGCTGGCCGACAGGCGCGCGGCCACCCAGGCGCAGATGCGCTCTAGCGTGGGGCGCTCTAGGCCCGGAATGTCGTTTAACAGGCCATGGTCCAGCTCAGCGGCCACGTCCTCCAGGGCGCGCGTCAAGGCCCCCAGATCCACCACCCATCCCGCTTCAACGTCGGGCGCGCCAGTGATGGTCGCCTCGATGCGGAACGAGTGCCCGTGCAGGCGCGCATACTGAACCGGCTGGCCCGGCCCGCCGAGCCGGTGGGCGGCCTCAAAGGTGATCGCCTTCGTCACCGATACGGGTCGGCGGCTGAGTTGTTCAAGCGCCAGGGCGCTGGGCGTGGTTTGGACGGTCATGGGATGCCAACGATCTTGTGGGTCTGGACGCTCAGGCGCCACCGCGGGTTCTCCATACAGTAGCGCGCAGCAGCCGCCGTGTTGTCGCGCGTCGCCGGCCCCGCGTCCATGGGCTGCAACAGAAAATGACGAAAGCCCAAATCTTCGAACCGCGCCGGATCAACCCCGACCTGCGGGAACACCAGCTTCAGCTCATCGCCGCTGGTTTGCGCCAAGGCCGCGTCAGCTTTGGGACTGACGCAGATCCAATCAAGACCGGCGGGCGCGGCGATGGTGCCATTGGTCTCCACCCCGACCTCAAAGCCGCGCGCATGCAGGGCGCTGATCAAGGCCTCATCGAGTTGCAACAGAGGCTCGCCGCCCGTGCACACAACATAAGGCGCGCCTCGTTCACCCGGCGGCCAGGCTGCGGCGACGTGCTCAGCCAGCGCCTGCGCTGTCGAAAAGCGCCCCCCGCCCGGCCCGTCAACGCCGACAAAATCGGTGTCGCAGAAGGTGCACACGGCCGACGACCGATCCGCCTCCCGGCCCGACCACAGATTGCACCCGGCAAAGCGCAAGAACACGGCGGCGCGGCCAGCCTGCACGCCTTCGCCTTGCAGCGTGTAGTAGCGCTCTTTCACCTGGTAGCTCATGGGGTCTCAACCTCAGCGCCGCGAAAGTCGCGCCAGCCGGCGGCCCGCAACTGACACGCCGGGCACGCCCCGCAGCCATAGCCCCAGGGGTGGCGTGCGCCGCGCTCGCCAGCGTAGCAGGTGTGGCTGTGCTCCACGATGAGGTCAACAAGGTGCGCGCCGCCCAGCGCCTGCGCCAGAGCCCAAGTTTGCGCCTTGGTGAGATCCATGAGCGGCGTGTCGATGGGCGTGGCGCGGTCCATGCCGGCCACCAGCGCCGCTTCCATGGCGTCCACGGCGGCGCGCCGGCAATCGGGATAACCCGAGGCGTCCGTCTGACACATGCCGCCGACCAGCCGATCCAGGCCGCGACGATAGGCCAAAGCGCCTGCAGCCACGCTAAAGACGATGTTGCGGCCAGGCACAAAGGTGTTGGGCAGCCCGTCCGCGCCGATTTCAAACGCGCGCTCTACGGTCAGGGCGGTGTCGGCAATCGCGCCAAAGCCGGTCAGATCAACGCGGTGATCAGGACCAAGCCGCTGCGCCCAGTCAGGATACGCAGCCGCGATCTCGTCGCGCACGTGCCCGCGCGCTGACAGTTCAACGCGGTGGCGCTGGCCATAGTCAAAGCCGACGGTCTCCACCCAGGCAAAGCGGTCCAGCGCCCAGGCCAGACAAGTGGCCGAATCCTGGCCTCCTGAGAACATCACCAGGACGCGCGCCGCATCGGTCGCCTCCGTCCCCGCCCCCTTTTGGGGCCCAGAGCCGGGTGCAGAGCCGGGTGCAGACTCCGACCGGCCGGACGCTGGTCGAGGCGCAGAGGACGAGGGGGCGGACACGGGCGAACGAAGCCTTGTTTTCCATGCTACGGGGCGCACGGTTTGGCGACCGGGCGCGAACGGGCGCATATAGGCGCCGCCTAGGGAGGACGCCAATGCCTGACATTCGACTTGTGTACACCACCTGGCCTGAACCGGAACTGGCCGCCAAGGTCGGACAAGCGCTTGTGGCTGAGCGCCTGGCGGCGTGCGCCAATATTCTGCCGGGCGCCTTGTCGCTCTTCTGGTGGCGCGGCGAGGTTCAGGCGGAGGCCGAATGCGTTATGATCCTGAAGACGCCGCAGGCCCGGGTCGAAGCATTGCGCGCCCGACTTCTGGACATGCACCCCTTTGAAACGCCGGCGTTTTCGGTCGTGGCGCAGGGCGCAGAAGAATCCACCGCCCCGGTACATTGCGGGGTGGGGGGCGAGACC
>CAYGQB010000036.1:0-20073 GCA_964351895.1 uncultured Caulobacterales bacterium | reverse complement strand
CCCGCACCCCTTGGTTTGGAGACCGTCATGGCTCACGCCCCCCGCGCCGACTTGCAGCCCAATACTTGGGATTTTGAAAACGGCGCGCTTGTCCGCCCCCAGGGCTTTCGCGAATATGACGCGCGCTGGTGGATCGGGCACGCCGGTTCGGATCGGGCTCCGGAAATCAACTACTATGGCGTGCAGGCGCTGGGCGCCGGCTTGGGCACGCTGATCCACGAACTGGGCGCCCCGCCGCGCATCGTCGTGGCGCACGACTTTCGCTCCTACTCCATCAACGTCAAGCAGGCCCTGATCGTCGGCCTGATGAGCGCCGGGGTGGAGGTGCACGACATTGGCCTGGCCGTGTCTCCCATGGCCTATTTTGCGCAGTATGATTTGGACATTCCGTGCGTGGGCATGGTCACGGCGAGCCACAACTCCAACGGCTGGACGGGCGTGAAGATGGGCGCCGATCGCCCCCTCACCTTCGGGCCCGATGAGATGTCGCGCCTGAAAAGCATTGTGCTGGACGGGCTGGCCGTGTCGCGCGCCGGCGGCGGCTATGTGCGCGCCCAGGGCGTGGCGGAGCGCTACATGGACGATCTGGTCAAGGGCGGCCCCATTGACCGCAAGCTGAAGATCGCCGTGGCCACCGGCAACGGCACGGCCGGCGCCTTTGCGCCCGCGGTGCTGGAGCGGATGGGCGTTGAAGTTGTGGCGCTCGACGCAGAGCTGGATCACACCTTCCCCAACTACAATCCGAACCCTGAAGACCTGAAGATGCTAAAGGTGCTCAAAGACGGTGTTGAGCAGCACGGCGCGGACATCGGCTTTGCCTTTGACGGCGACGGCGACCGCTGCGGCGTTGTCGACAATGAGGGCGAAGCGATCTATGCGGACAAAGTCGGCGTCTTGCTGGCGCGCGACCTGTCGGCCCAATTTCCGAACGCGCAGTTTGTCGTCGACGTGAAGTCGACCGGCCTGTTTGACACCGATCCCCAGCTGATCGCGAACGGCGCCAAAACCGAATACTGGAAGACCGGTCATTCCTACATCAAGCGGCGCACCAAAGAGCTTGGCGCCATCGCCGGCTTTGAAAAATCGGGCCACTACTTCCTGCAGCCGCCGGTGGGGCGCGGCTATGACGACGGGCTGGTGGCGGCCATCGCCGTATTGCGCATGCTGGACCGCAACGCCGAGGCGACCATGGCGGACCTGCGCCGCTCTCTGCCCTTGACCTATTCGTCGCCCACGATGTCGCCGACCTGTTCGGACGACACCAAGTACAATGTGGTGCGCGGCATCGTTGACGAGTACGTGGCGCTAAAAGATTCCGGCGCAGAGATCCTCGGCCAGCCGATCCGCGACGTTGTCACCGTCAATGGAGCACGGGTGATCTTGGCGGACGGCACCTGGGGCCTGGTGCGCGCCTCGTCAAACACGCCCAACCTGGTGATCGTGGTTGAAAGCCCAACCTCCAAAGAGCGCATGACGGCGATGTTCCGCGACATTGAATCTCGCCTCGCCAGCCGCCCGGACGTCGGTGAGTTCGACCAGAAGATCTAGTGCCGGCCCGGCGGGAGAGGTTACAAGTGGATCCGTGCAACACGGAGGACGCCCCATGACCTACGTCGACGGATTCATTGCCCCGGTGCCGACCGCCAACAAGGACGCCTACCTGGAGCACGCGCGCGTGGCTGCGGAGGTGTTTAAAGACCACGGCGCCCTGTCGCTGGTGGAGTGCTGGGGCGACGATGTGCCGGAGGGCAAGCTCAACTCAATGCACACGGCCGTGATGCGTGAGCCCCATGAAACGATTGTGTTTTCGTGGGTGACCTGGCCGTCAAAAGAGGTCCGAGACGCAGGCATGAAGGCGGTGTTTGAAGATCCGCGCATGAGCCCCGAGACCAACCCGATGCCGTTGGACGGCAAGCGGATGATCTTTGGCGGCTTTGCCATGGTGCTGGACTCTTAGCGTCCCGCTCGGTCCGATCTTAAGCGGCGCGATGATCACGCTAGGCCGCCACCGTCTCCACCGCAGCGCAAATGCTGTCGACCACGTCGGCGACCAGATCCTCCTCGTCGCCTTCGGCCATGACGCGGATGAGGGGTTCGGTGCCTGACGCGCGAATGACCAGACGACCACGATTGCCCAGGCGTTTCTCAGCCGCAGCGATTTCGTCCTTGACCGCGTCTGTGTCCAGCGGGGCGCCGGACGTGTAGCGCACGTTCTTGAGAAGCTGCGGCACTGGCTCAAACAGGCGCAAGACGTCGCTCGCCGGCTTGCCCGTCTCCACCAGCACCGAGATGACCTGCAGCGCCGCAATCAGGCCGTCACCCGTGGTGGCGAAATCGGACAAGACCAGGTGGCCGGACTGTTCGCCGCCGACGTTAAACCCTTTGGCCCGCATGCGTTCGGTCACATAGCGGTCACCGACCTGGGTGCGTTCCAGGTTTACGCCCTCGCCCTGGAGAAACCGCTCCAGCCCCAGGTTGGACATGACTGTGGCCACCACCCCGTTCTTGGCCAGGCGCTTCTGGCGCCGCCAGGTGGAGCCGATCAGCGCCAAGATCTGGTCGCCGTCCACGCGCTGGCCGCGCTCGTCCACCAGGATCAGCCGATCAGCGTCTCCATCGAGCGCAATGCCAAGGTCGGCGCGATACTCCAGCACGGCCGCAGCGAGTTTCTCCGGCGCTGTTGATCCGCACTCGTCATTGATGTTGAAGCCGTCGGGCTTGACCCCAATCGGAATGACCTCCGCGCCGAGTTCATAAAGGGCGCTGGGCGCCACCTTGTAGGCCGCCCCGTTGGCGCAATCGACCACGATGCGCAAGCCCGACAGGCTGAGCCGGCGCGGCAACGTCGCCTTGACGATCTCCACATAGCGCGCCTGGGCGTCGTCGATGCGCTGCACGCGGCCAAGCTCGCTTGGCGCCGCCAGGCCGGTGTCCAGGTCAGCGTCCATCAAGTCTTCGATGGCCAGTTCGGTCTCATCGTCGAGCTTAAAGCCGCCAGGGCCGAACAGCTTTACGCCATTGTCCTGATACCGATTGTGGGACGCAGTCAGCATCACGCCCAAATCGGCGCGCAGCGACCGGGTCATCATGGCCACGCCTGGCGTCGGCAACGGCCCAAACAGGCGCACGTCCATGCCCACCGAGGTAAAGCCCGCCACCAGAGCCGGCTCCAACATGTAGCCCGACAGGCGCGTGTCCTTGCCGATCACCACCAGGTGGCGGCGCGCGCTGTCATTGTGAAAGTACTTGCCGGCCGCAAGCCCCAGCCGCAGCGCAATCTCCGCCGTCATCGGGCTGGTGTTGGCCGTGCCGCGAATGCCGTCGGTGCCGAAATACTTCTTGGCCATTTCAAACCTCTGATCAGAGAGCTGCACGGGATCATTCGCGACGTCGACGCGCAGCCGCACCAGACCGCGACTCGTGGTCCAGTTCTAGAACTGGAAGTAGACGAACGGCGCCGCGTCAAGCGGATAAACGGCCAGCGCCAGGGCAATCATCGCGCCGACCAGACCCCAGTAAACGCGCGGATGATGGTCCCACTGCGGCAGGCTGAGGCCAATGCGGCGACGCCTTGCGATCAGGGCGTCGGCCAGAACAAAAACGGGCGCCGTCCACGCCAGAGCACTGATCACCCCCGCCCCGCCGTCGCGCAGTCCGGCAAAGGCGCCAAAGACCGCCAGGCCGTCGGTGATGTCCTCGGCGCGAAACAGGCCGCGCTGCTGAACGATGAAGGCCTGGGTGAGCACAAGACCGAAGAGCCAGTAGAGGCCGGTCGGCACGCGCCGTGTCAGCTGCATCGGGCGCTCCACGTGCTGGCGCCACAGCTTGTGCACGATCAGCGCGACGCCCTGAAGCGTGCCCCAGAGAATGAAGGTCCAGGCCGCCCCGTGCCAGATCCCGCCCAGGAACATGGTGATCATCAGATTGCGATAGTAGAACCAGCGCGGCCCGTCGTGGCCGCCCAGCGGGCGATACAGATAGTCGCGCAGGAACGTCGACAGGCTGATGTGCCAGCGCCGCCAGTATTCGGTCACGCTGGCGGCGGTGAAGGGCTGCAGGAAATTGAGCGGCAAGCGATAATCAAACGCCCGCGCCACGCCAATCGCCATCAGCGAATAGCCGGCAAAATCAAAATAGAGCTGAACCGCGAACACCAGCGTGGCGCCGATCAGAGCCAGGTTGGAGAAGGCCGCCACATCGGCAAACACCGGATCGGCGAGGCCGGCCAGATTGTCGGCGATCAGCGCCTTGTAGATAAAGCCAAGCGCAAAGGCGCGCGCGGCGGCGGCCTGACGATTGAGCCGCCAGCGCTTGGCCCGGTCAACTTGGGGCAGAAAACGGGCGGCCCGCACGATGGGACCGGCGACCAGCTGGGGGAAGAACGCCACGTACAGGGCGACGCGCGACAGGCGCCTCTCGGGAACGGCGTCGCCGCGGCGCACGTCCACCACGTAAGAGATGGCCTGAAAGACATAGAAGCTGACGCCGACGGGCAGAAGAATGCGCAGGGCCACGCCGCTGGGCGCCGCGCCCAGCGACACCAGTAGGGCGTCGGCGCTTTCGATGAAGAAGTTGAAATATTTGAAAACGCCGAGGAGCCCGAGGAGCAAGATGACGCCAAGCCACATGGCCCGCTTGGCCTTGGCGCTGACGGCCCCGTCTGGGCCGGGCGCGGCGGCCCGCCCGCACAGATAGGCCACGCCAATCGTGGCCCCGATCAGGGCCAGAAAACGCCAATCCCACCAGCCGTAGAAGAGCGCCGAGGCGGCCAGCAACAGCCGCGCGCGCCACTCCCCCGCCGCAACGCGCCAGTAGGCGGCGTAAACGAGCGCAAAGAAGAGCAGAAAGGCAAACGAGGTGAAGATCACAGGCCGCTCTCCACATCGTCGAGCGGCGTGGGCACGCCCGCCTCTATGGCGCCGCGCGCCTCTAAAAGCTTGCCCGCCAGCCATTCAGCCTGGAGCGCAGCGCCCGAGGCGAGCATGTGGTCGCGGTCGTTCCAGTGGGGTCCGGTGAGGGCGGAGCGCAAGTCGGGGTCTTCTGCGTTGAGGCACGGGCGACCGATCTGGGCCGCGCAGGCCTGGGTCCCGTAGGCGCGCAAGTCCGGCTCCAGCGTCAGCGGCGCATAAAAGCCAACGCGGCCAACCCCGCGCGCTTCCAGCATCATCGCCTGATGTTCGCGAAAGGCGCGCGCCCAGTCGGGCGTCGGCTTGTGGGCGGGCGCTGACCCGGCCAGGCCTTCGGCGATGACTTCAGCGCTCGGCGGTTCGATGCGCGGCGTGTCGAAGGGCTCATAGGCCGCCAACGGCGTCACGTGGCTGATGTGAGCGGCGTCACGCAAGGCGCCGACATTGAACAGATTGAGCATGACGTGCAGGCCGAGGCCGCCCGTGTCCTTGACCCAGGAGACCAGCCCGGCGTCTCGGTCTTCGATCAGGCCGCGCACGCTCCAGTAGGTGGCGCGGGGGCCAAACTGCTTGATGGCGCGGGTGGAGAACTTGGCGACCTTGAAGCCATAGGTTGGCTCGGTGTCGGTCGGCGGCGCAATCTCAACATAGACGGCCACAGGCGGCTTGGGGGCGGCGCGCAGATATTGGCGCAGGTGCATGTCGCGCTCGTGCTGTGATGAGCCTTGCAACGACAAGGACGCCACGCGCACATTCCAGCCCGCCGCATTGAGCTTGGCCGTGACCGCCTCATCGTCCAGGCCTTGCCGCGACATGGACGTGCCCACAAACACGATGGTCGGCCGCGCGTCTTCACCGTCCAGTACGTGACGCGCCACGCGGGCAAAATCGTCGTCCGGATAGAGCGCGCGCGCGTGCATGTAGGTTTTGACGCCGGCGGCGGTGACGACAAGGGCGCCGACAAGCGCCGCCACAGCGCCGATCCAGCCGGCGCGCGCGCGCGGCGGCGTGCGCAAAAGTCCCGCGCCGACAAGCACGGCCAGCATCACCAGAATTGCGCTCAACGCTCACACCAGGTCCGCCCGCGACGCGCACCCGTGCGCGCCTTGCAAAGCCTTTCCGGCCCGTTATGCCTGGCGGGTCGTTGCAGTCGCGTTAAGCATGACACAGCTCGTTCTGGAGCGCGTCCATGAAGGCGGCGCCCTTTGCCAGCTGATCGATGGAGATGAACTCGTCAGCCTGGTGGGCCTGGGTGATGGACCCAGGACCACAGATCACGGTGGACACCCCGCCCTCTTGGAACTGCCCGGCTTCAGCCGCGTAGGCGACCGCGCGCGGGGCATTGTCGCCGGTCAAGCGGCGCGCGAGCGTTTCCGCCGCCCCGCCCGGCTCGGGCTTGAGGCCGGGCACGTTTGACATCCGCTCCACTGTGACGGCGCATTCCGGCGCGCACGCGCGCATGGCGTCCTGCAAGGCGTTGGCGGTGGCGCGGAAGCGCCCCTCAACCTCGTCGGGATCGATGTCCGGCGTGGCGCGCAATTCCCACACAAACTGGCACTCGCGCGCGAGAATGTTGGAGGCCGTGCCCCCGTTCACCATGCCGATGGTCAAGGTTGCGTGGGCCGGATCGAAGGGCGAGTCGGGGCGGGCCGCGTCGCGCAAGGCGTCCGCCTGGTCCAGAAGCGTGTTCATCAGGCGCGCCGCCGCCATGACCGCCGACACGCCCTGCCCGGTCTGGCTGGAGTGCGCCTCGCGCCCGGTCACTGTCACGCGAAACGAGCGGATGCCCTTGTGCGCGCTGACGACCTTCATTTGGGTCGGTTCGCCCACGATGGCGCATGCGATGGGCGGCATCTGACGGGTCAGCGTCTCGATCATGGCCGGCGCCCCAAGACAGCCCACCTCTTCGTCATAGCTGAGCGCGTACACGACCGGCCGGGCCAAATCGGCGGCCGCAAAGTCTTCGGCCTGAGCCAGGGCGCAAGCAATGAAGCCTTTCATGTCGCACGCCCCGCGCCCATGCAGGCGTCCGTCACGCTCGGTCAGGGTCCAGGGATCGCTGGTCCAGGGCTGGCCGTCGACCGGGACCACGTCGGTGTGGCCCGAAAGCACAATTGCGCCGGGCGCCTCAGGACCGATGACGCCGACCAGGTTGGTCTTGTCGCCGGCCGCATTGGGCGTGCGCCAGGTGCGCGCGCCCACACGCGTCAAGCGCTCCTCAATGTAGGCGATCAGATCCAGGTTGGAGCGCGACGAGGTGGTGTCAAAGCCAACCAGCGTCGCCAACTGCGACCGTGCATGTTCCAGCGTTGCCATAGGCGATCAGCAACCCGGCCCAGGGCTCTGGCGCACTTCCAGGAGCGTCATGTCGAACACGAGGGCCTCCTGAGGGCCAATCACAGGCGGTGAACCGCGCAAGCCATAGGCGAGATCGGGGTGAATATAGAGCCGGCGGCGTTCGCCAGCGGTCATGTCGCCCAGCGCTTCCACCCAGCCCCGAATGAGGCCGCCAGCAGGAAACTGCGCCGGGGCGCCGCGCCCGTAGGAGCTGTCAAATTCAGCCCCCGTGATGAGGTCGCCGCGATAGTGCACGCACACGAAATCGCGCGGGTCTGGGGAGACGTCGCCAACCCCCTCCGCCAAGACCTCATACTGAAGCCCGGACGCGGTGGTGATGACGCCGTCGGCCGCGCCGGTGCAGCTTAAAAACGCTTCAGAGCGGGCCAGAGGATCGGGAAACTCTTGCGTCTGCAGCGCCTGCGCGCAGGCCGTAGCCGCCCCGGCCAGCGCCACCGTTGGCGGCGCGGCGGCGACCACATCGGCGGCGGCGCGGTCGGCGGCGGCCTGTGCTTGCGCCAACACGATTGCTGGATCGGCGGCCAGATCGGCGTCTGGCGCCGCCTCCGCCGCGCCAGGAACGCCGCGCGGCGCCTCGCCGGTTTCTGGCGGCGGAGCCGAACAGGCTGCCGCTGCGATCAGGCACGAGGTCGCCAACAGGGCGCGAAGGTCGGTCATGGCTTAGGTCTCCGTGGCGGCCAAAGAGGGGGGCGAGGGCCCGCTGGGGCCTTATGACGCCGCTTGGCGGGCGTGGCTAGCTGTCAGCATCGCGATCATTGTCCAGGTCGCTCATGTGCGCCAGCACCTTGTGGGCCCGCGCCGCGCCCGACGGCGTCCAGCACCAGGCGCGATCGAGGTCGCCTAAGACCACGCTCCAGCGCCCCCCGCCGCCCTGGCCCTGATCGATGGTGAGGGTTTGATTGGGGCTGACGTCGTGGGCGCTGAGGCCCACGCTGGCGTTGGGAATGAACCGGCCCTGCGACCACACGGACTGAAACGCGGCGTGCACCCGATCGTGCCCGGCGGCGCGATAGCTGACACTGACCCACAGGCCCGCATCCAGGCAGGCGCGGGCAATCACCAGCCAGGCGCGCAGCACCGAGCCGGGGCGGTCCGATCCCGAACTCGGGCCCGAACCCGGGCCCGGACTCGGGCCTGGACCGGGGCCAAGAGCGGGCGGCGCAGCCGGATCCATCATTTTGAGGTCCGCCAAGGGTCGCGCGCCCGCAGCGGCGGAGCCAGACAAAACCCCGGCGACGGGGGCGTCCACCTCCAGCACCACGTGCCGGCGGCCGGCGGCGTAGGCGCGCACCTCCTCAACCGGTCGGACGGCGCGCACATAGAGCGTCGGCAAGCCGCGCGCCGGCCCGTTCTCGACGGCGTCACCGGCGAGATAGACGATCGGATCTTGGGTGCGCGAACCTGGCATCTTGACATGATACGCCGTCATCGCATGCCCCGCCGGCCGCGCGTGTGCAGCGACCATTGTGCGGCGCAGTAAGGGCGGCGGGCTAAAGGCGGCGGGCCAAGCGCTCTTCAGCCCGACACGATCTTGGCGTGGGCGAAGCGTTCAGACAGGGCGGCCAGAACCAGATCCGTCGTTTCGCCGCAGTCGGCTTCGATGACCACGTCGATCACGGTGTTCTTGGCCGGCACGTCGAGCGCCAGCCGATCGTGTTGCACGTCAATCACATTGACCCCCAGGCGGTGGATCAGCCCGGTCAACTCAGCGAGGCGCCCCGGCTGGTCGCGGCACTCCACCCGCAGGCGGGCCCGGCGGCGCTGACGCACCAGGTGACGGGCCAGCACCTGGCCAAACAGGCCTGCGTCAATGTTGCCGCCGCACGCCAGCAAGCCCACGCGGCGGCCGGCAAAGTGCTCTGGATGCGCCTTGAGCGCAGCCAAGCCGAGCGCGCCGGCCCCCTCCACCACCAGCTTCTCCCCCAGGGCAAACGCCACGACCGCCTCTTCGATCTGCGCCTCGTGCGCCAACAGAATGTCATCGGCCGTCAGACGCGCGGCAATGATGGCTTGGGTCAGGCCGCCCGGGCGCTTGACCGCCACGCCCTCTGCGATGGTGTCGCCGCCGGTCACCGGCTCGATCCCGCCCAGGCTGGCGCGCATGGAGGGATACATCCACGGTTCAGCGCCCCACACGCGCGGGATCGGCGCGCGCTGGCTTGCCTGAGCTTGCGCGTATGCGTCCAGCGCCAACAAGATCCCCGCCATCAGACCGCCGCCGCCGATCGGCACGATCAGATCGTCGAGCGGGCCGGCGTCTTCGAGAAACTCCAGCACCGCCACGCCCTGACCAGCAATGACGCCGGCGTCATCGAAGGGATGGATGAAGGTGCGCCCTTCGCTCGCAGCGATGTCGCGCGCCGCCTGAACCGCTTCATCGACCGTGTCGCCCTCGATCACGACCCGGGCGCCGCGCTCCCGCGTGCCCTCAACTTTCACATGGGGCGTGCCGGAGGGCATGACGATCACGGCAGAGACCCCGAGGGCGCGGGCATGCACGGCAAGCGCGCGAGCGTGATTGCCCGCCGACGCCGCCACCACGCCCTTGGCCGCCGCCTCTGGAGACAAGAGGCGCAGGGCGTTAAAGGCGCCGCGTTCCTTGAACGAGCCGCTGGGCGTTTGGCTGTCGACCTTGATCCAAATCTCAGCCGCCGGTGCGCGCAGTTCCAAGTTGGGCGCGCGCCGGGTGGGCGTGCGCGCCACACCCGCCTGCACGTGGGGGCGCGCTTCAAGAACGTCAGCCGGCGTTGGGGCGCGGCGCGCCTCCTGGGACGCGTCCTGGGACAGGTCTTGGGACGGATGCTCGCCAGAGCCGGTCGCAGTCGTCACGGATGGAGCCTCCCTGAGACGGCGGCGCGCCGAAGAGGTCGCCACGATGGGCGTCGTCCCGATTGCGCGCAAGCGCTTGCGCGACGTGGACCACATGGAAGCAACGGTAGAGGCCGAGCGGGGCGTCTTAACGTCGGGCGCTAGCGGCGCGGTTCGGCCAAGCCGCGCCACACGTCGAGCCGGCGCAAGGCGCGTGTTGGCGCGTCCGCCAGGGCCTTGACCGGCAGAACCGCGGCGAGATCGCACGCCACATACTCAAGCCGGCGCACCTGCGAGGAGAGGCTCCAGCCGCCAACGAAGCCGGCCGTCAGGTCGCGCCGCCCGGTCGCCAGTTCCTGCTTGTAGCGATAATCGCCGTAGCCAAGGTCCAACTCGCGATAACGCCCGCCCGCTTCCTCGCGCACGATGGCGTCCATCAGGCAGGCGCCGGGCGAGGCGGCGCGCGCTTCTGGATCGTGGGCAATGAACCAGGCGTGCAAGACGCTGGTTGAGCGCAGACAGAAGTTGGCCGCCAGCAACCGATCACCGGCGTAGAGGGTGTAGAGCGCGCCGCCAAAGTTGGGGTCTGAAGATCGAAACGCGCCGCGCACGACCTGGTCGATCCAGGGCTTGGCGAGCACGTCCACAGCGCCGGTTTCGCGATACTGGGCGCGCTTCCAGCTCAAGAGCTGGTCAAAGTCGGCTTCGCTGGTGGACGCGCGCTCCACGCGCACCTCGCCAAAGCGGCGTTCCAGGGCGTTGCGGCGCCGGGTCATGCGACGCACGATCTTGGAGCCTGCGGCGCGGCGGTGCGCGGCATAGTCCTCAAACGGGGCGCTCAGGTCGACGGTCCAGCTGGCGTGTTCGCCGCGCTGGCGCCACCCGGGGGAAGCGGGCGCGCCCAGGGCGTGATTAAGGTCAATGCGGCCGGCGCGCGCTGCGCGCACCAGAAGATGCAGATCGATCTGCACGCCGGGACGCGCCACAACGCCCTGATAGTCGCTCAAGACGCCGCCCACCGGCATCAGAGCCCGCCGGCCCATACCCTGAAAGCCGAGGAATCCCAGCGTGTGATTGGAATCGTAGAAGACACCCACGCGCACGTCTGAGCGCATCTGCCCCACCAGACGCGTCCAGCCGGACGAAAAGTAAGGGCCCGCCTGGCCAGGCGTCGCCGCCTGATACTCGGCCCAAAGCTCAATATCGCGCGCCGACAGCTCTCTGGGGTGCACGATGTCGACGTTGAGGGGCATAGATCGGTCCGAGGCGCGACGCTGAGAGCCCCTCTTATGACCGGCCAGCTCTTAAAATCCGGTGCAGATCGGCGCCGACGCCGTGGCGGTGTTGGGGCGCGCGCAACCATTGGCCGCCTACCTCACAGGTCATTGCGCCGGCCCGCCCCTTTGCTCCAGCCTCTCACGCGGCGTCTTCCACCACGCGCCAAGCTGGAGAACTTATGATGACCGCATTTCGTGCGCTCTTGGCGCTCATGATTGTCGTATTGGCGGCCTACACCCTCGTCGTGGTCGCCAACTATGGAGCCAATCTGGCGCCCGTGTTCTTTGGTGAAATCACGCGCGTGACCTGGCAGGGGCAGTTCAACCTCGACTTCCTCAGCTTCCTGATCTTGTCGGCCGCGTGGCTGTCGTGGCGCCACACCTTCACGCCAACCGGATTGCTGATCGGGGCCTTTGGCCTGGTCGGGGGGATCTTGTTCCTCGCCCCGTACCTCTTGATTGTTAGCTTTCAAGCCAAGGGGGACATGCGCGAGCTGTTGTTGGGGCGCGCGCGGGTGGTTTAGTCGACCGATTCCAGCGCCCCGCCCTCTGGAGCCCCGCCTTCTGGGGGCCCGATCACCACCGCAACGGCGTGCTCTGGGCGCAGGTGAGCGCTCGCCACCGCAGTCAGATCGTCGATGCTCAGGGCGCGATAGGCCGCTTCAGCGCTGCGATGGCGGTCAAGGCTGTCGGGGTCGCTCCAGGCGGTTGAGATCACGCTCAGCCAGTAGGGGTTGCGCTCCTGGTTCTGCGCGATGGTCTCTAAGATCGGGGTCTTGGCGCGGATCAGCTCATCGTCGCTGATGCTCCCACCCGCCAGCTCAGCGGCGATCGCATCGATGGTTTCGAGCATGCGGTCCGCCTCCTGCGGCGTCGCCTCGATGCGCGCGTTCAGATAGCCAAAACCTGGATAGATGCGCGAATGAAAGGCGCCGGCGCCGGGCGAATAGCTGGCGCCAAACGCCTCGCGCACGGTTTCCGTCAGCTTCAGATCGAAGACACGCTCTAGAAGACGTCCGGCGCGGGCGCGCGCGGCGTCGGTGTCGTCGAACGTCGGCCAGTAAACCTGGATCAGGGTGCGATTGTCTTCGCCGGCATGGGTGAGACGCACCGGGGCGGGCGTCGGCGGGGCAAAGGTCAAGACGCGCGCCGCCTCAAAGGCCGGCGGGGTGGATTCTCGCATCTCCAGCGCGCCAAAGCTGCGGGCGATAGCGTCGATCACGGCGTCGACGTCCACGTCTCCCACGACCGCCACCTCGATGGCGCCTCGCGTGCGCGCGCGCTCAAAGGCGACGCGGGCCTCGTCTAGATCACGGGACAGAAGAGCGTCGTCGTCAGGGATGCCAAAGCGCGGATCATCGTTGCGAATGAGACGCGGCACGACGCGCGCTGAGACGGCGCCGGGGGTGGCGTCGAGGGTCGGCAACCAGACCTCCAGCCCGCGCCGATGCTGATCGAGCGCCTCCACGCGCCAGGCCGGGTCGGCAAGGTAGGCGGCGTAAACTTGAAGCTGCAACGGCAGGTCTTCCGGCGTCGTCGCGCCGCTGAACGCAAAGGCGTCCGCGCGCACCGAGAAAGACAGATCGAGCGTGGTCCCCGCCAAGATCGACACCAGGTCATCAAGCGTGTGCGCCCCAAGACCGCCGCGAATGAGGGCGCTGTCCATCAGCCGATCGAGGCCCGGCTGGTCAGCGGGCAGCTCCAGGCTGCCGCCCCCCACCCGCACGCTGAGGCGGGCGATCTCGTCTTCAAACGCGGTGGGCTTTACCGAGATGCGCACCCCGTTGGACAAGACCGCCTGTTCCACGCCCAAGTCGGCAATGGTGCGCCGCTCCACCACCTCGGCCGGCGGCCCCAGATCGTCATAGGCAAAGGCCAGGGCGGCGGCGGCTTCAGGCGCGGTCACGGGCGCCTGGCGGGCCTCGGCAAATGCATCCAGGAGTGCGTCGGCGCCGCCCGCGGGGGCGACGTCAGCGGACATGAAGATCAAGGGCTCAGCGCCGCGCCACCAGTCGGCGAAGGCGGCCGACACGGCGGCCGCGTCCAGCTCCGGCGCCAGGGCAGCAAATCGATCGCGGTCGCTGCGCGGATGGGTGAACACGCTGCGCCCATTGAACGCCGACACCAGATTGTCAGCCAGATCGGGCGATTGGCGCGTGTCGGCGCTGTTGGCGCGCGCCTCCAGGCCGGCCTCGGCATTGGCAATCTGTTCCGCGATCTCGGCGTCTGAGAAGCCAAACTCCACGGCGCGGCGCAACTCCGCCTCCGCCAGGGTCAGGGCCTCGCGCCAGACGTCCGCCTTGACCGTCATCGACACGGTGGCCTGGTCATAGGCGTCAAACACCCGCGAGATGCTGGCCCCTCCGCCGACAAACGGGGCGTCGGACGCGCGCGCAAGCCGCGACAAGCGCCGGTTGAACGCGCCGGTGGCCAACGCTGTCAGAGTGCGCTCACGCCGTGACTCGGCCGTGTCCTCATAGGGTTCGGCGGGCCGCAACACCGCCAGCGTCAGGGTCGGCGGCATGTCCGGATCAATGAAGAGCCCCGCCTCGCCGCCGCGCACCGGGCCGGTGGTCTCAGTGCGCGCCGGAACGGGGACGTCCGGAGCGGCCCAATCGTCGAATGTCGCCTCGATGCGCGCGGCCATGTCGGCCGCATCCAAGGCCCCGACCATCACAAGCAGCGCCTCGTCGGGACGGTGATGGGCCTCATAAAGGGCGCGCACGCGTTCGGCCGGCGCGGCGGCGATCACCTCAGTGGAGCCGATGGGAAAGCGCTCGGCAAAGTGGGTTCCCTGATAGAGAAAGCGCCACAAGCTGCGGGTGAAGCGGAACCGATAGGTGTCGGCGGCGCGCGCTTCAGACAAGACCACGCCGCGTTCCCGGTCCAGGGCGTCCGGCGCGATGGTCAGCTTGTCGGCGATCTCGCGTAAGAGAAAAAACGCCGTGTCCAGCGTCTCATCGGAGATGTCGGGCACGTCGAGCTGATAGACCGTCTGATCAAAGCTGGTGAAGGCGTTGGTGTCGGGTCCGAACTGAAGCCCGGCGCGTTCCAAGATCTTGACCATCTCGCCCTCGGGCACATTGGCCGATCCGTTGAACGCCATGTGCTCTAGAACGTGCGCCAGCCCGAGTTGATCGTCGGCTTCGTCCAAAGAGCCGTGATCAAAGTAGAGGCGCAGCGCCACCGCCTCGGTCGGCTGAGGATTAGCCAGCACCGCATAGCGCAGCCCATTGGCCAGAACACCGAAACGCACGGCCGGGTCAGGCGCCAGGTCGCTGGCCTGATGCGGCCAAAGGGCGTCCGCCTGGGCGCCGGGCGACGCGGAGATTTCAGCCGGGGGCGCATCTGGGGCGGGGCCGCAGCCGGAGCTGGTGACCAGGGCGACGCCAGCCGCAACCAAAGCAAAGACGAAGGACGGGGCGCGCTGCGCGGTCGTTAGGATCATGAGCGCGATGGTGACGAGCGCGGCGGGACGGCGCAAGCGCGCGCTGCCGTCACCCGCCGATGTTTTCGCCTCGGCCGCGCCGGCCCAACGCGCAAGGAAGCCCGGTATCGGGTCGTGCCTCAGTTTGAAATTGGAGGGCGGATATTGGCCCGAAATTGACGTACGATGCGTACGGTTGAGTGGCGCGTGTTGCACTCAAAATGGACATTTGTGGATTCACCCAATTTCGTAGAGTGTGTAGACGGGGTTGAACCCAGACTGTTTACCGATTCCAACCGCAATAATGTCGTTGAGCCATGCATAGCGTTCATCGCCGCTTTCGAATTTCGCGACGGTCACAAGCGAATAACTTCCCGTCTCCAGCGTCTTGCCTTGTGCCAGCTGCGCCATCGCGTCCGCAGCGCCAATGAAGCGGCCCTCATAGCTGAGGTAGATCAGTGCGCCATCGTTGGTCTGCAGAGTCAGGCGTACATCGATCATCATGGTCCCGTCCGCGCGGAAGCGAACCCAGTCCGCACCGCCCGGCAAAACCTTGCCGCTGAGCCGTTCGCCTTCAAACTCACCACCTACGACCGGCGCGATCGTGCGCTGGCCTTCGGGTGTTTTACCAATCTGCGCCGCGCCAGCCGAGTCAACATCGAGGCGAAGCGTGATGAGGTGCTTATGCGGGAGGGGAGAAACAGATGTGCTCATCGCTCACTCCGCCTCCATGTAAGCATCCAGCGTCTTGTGGAAGTGGCGGATGCGGCTTTCCTGATAAGATGCCAGTGTTGCGCCGGGCTTGCGGCTGGTGCGCAAGCCTTTCTGGATACGCATGAGATTGTCGGTGTCTTGATCGACCACCATGGCTGCCGACCCCATGGCCTCTACCGTTGACCATGGCTCTTCCTCGGTTAGCCAGACGATGTCCGGCGGGGTGGGGTGTGAGCCGTCTTCAGCTTTCGGGAAGAGGAAGAACATCTCCATGATGGAGCGTTCCGGATCGTCTCCGTGAGGACGGAAGCGATAGCCAGCGGCGAGACCGACGCCGCCAAACTGAACGAAATTCGGAAAAATGGAATACTGGATCAGATCAAGAGCAACGGCGTCGGAAATGCCGGAAACGTCACGTCCGGAAGATTTCGATATTTTCTTGCGCGCGATGCCAGCGAACCGGTCACGTGGTGTCTGGCCCTCTTCGACCAGCGCTGAAGATTTGTAAAATGGAGTATCGCGCTCCATCAGCGTGCGCGTCTTTTCCGGGTCGAAGTTTTCGCCGAGGGACGGGCTCGGCACGCCCTGCGCGCTGATCATCCGATTGATATGGCGCACGCCCGGCCAGGTGTCATACTGGGTGTTGCTATCGCCATAATAGGGCAGCGATTGGGGGTGCGCGAAGGGCACGTGATAAGCCTCGACAAAGGCCTCCGCGCAGAGCTTCCAGTTGCACGGCATGACCTTGGCGACATGTATCGCCTTGTAGCGATTCTCCAGATCGAACTCCTTGAAGTGATCCGGTAGGATTTCGAGATAGGAGAGAAGGTCTTCGCCATTATGGTCGAAATTTATGAAGACGAAACCGCCCCAAGTGTCGACCCGCGCTTCTGGAAGGCTGAACTCTTCCCAATTGATATGCTTGAAATCCCACGCGCCGGGCACGTCTTTCAGCGTGCCATCGAGCGCCCAGGTGAAGCCATGAAATGGGCAGCGGAACTGTTTTACGCAGCCACCTTCCTTGCGCAGCATGGTGCCCCTATGGAGACAGGAGTTTACATAAGCGCGGATGTCCTTTGGTCCGGTTCCCGTACGAACAACAATCAGGGAGTCGTGGACAATATTGTAGACGACATGATCGCCAACATTCGGAATGTCTTCGAGGCGGCAAGCCCATTGCCAGGTCTTGCGCCAGACCTTCTCGACCTCGAGGTCGTGATACTCCTTGGAGAAATACCGCTCGACCGGGATGTCCTCATTGCCCATGTCGACCTGAGTTTCCTCACGCATGTGTTCAGGCGGCGCGATACGGTCTTTTTCATAAATTTGCTGTAGCGAGGGTTTCGGGCGTCCTTCCGGACCGGCCGTCACGTGTTCGCCAGACCCGCCGATGTTTCCTTCCGCCATGACGTGTAACCTCCGTTGCACAGATTTGAGTGTCGCCT
Organism: uncultured Caulobacterales bacterium; assembly: GCA_964351895.1. GTDB lineage: Bacteria > Pseudomonadota > Alphaproteobacteria > Caulobacterales > Maricaulaceae > CAYGQB01. Next base: position 3,137 of record CAYGQB010000036.1, on the reverse strand, counting down.
TATCATTAACAAACAGAATGGTCTGTATGTGAAATTGAGTCAATCAGGATGTAGCGATGACTTTGGTAACTGAGAGAAAGCGCCCAACGCAGGAGCAACGCACGGACGCCATGCGCGCGCGCTTGCTTGAAGCCACGCTCGACCTCATCGCTGAAGAAGGATGGGCGCGGACCAGCACACAGAAGATATGTAAGCGTGCGGGTGTGTCACGCGGCGCGCAAACACATCACTTCCCGACGAAAGACAGTCTCCTGATCGCCGCCGTTCGAGAAATTGTCGCGCGATATCAAACGGAATTGGATGCTGTTTCAGATCAAAACCAAAGTCGTGCACAAACTATAGAGGACTTGTTCGAATTTCTCTGGGACGCGTGTTTTGACGGTAATTTGCTAAATTGCTGGATGGAAGTGATGGTCGCAGCTCGCACTGACGACGCATTGCATCCAGCTGTTCAAGAAACAGACAACACTGCCATCAAGGCAATGCGTGCGCTTGGTGAAACATCTAAGGTGGCACGTGACAAAAAGAAGTCGCAAGCGGGCGATCTGGTAGAACTCACGGTGTATTTGCTGCGAGGAATGGTCGTCCAAAGCGGCGTCCACCCTGACATGAAGGACCGCCGCCGACTGTTTGAGATTTGGAAACAACTCGTTCTGTAACTTCAGAGCGATAGATGTTCGATCGAATGTCGGATTTCAACGAACGACGACGTTTCTGGATGCTGATGATCCGACTGTAATTGGCGACCAGCCGCCATTGAATTCAGACTGAGACACTACTCGTTATCGACGGCGCTTGACGCACAGGCTGCGCATCAGGCTACGCTGTCGCCAACGTGCGCGCGACCACCGCATCGTCTCTAGAGCCGGCGCTAAGCCAGCCACGCACCGCGCGCCAGGAGGAACGCCCATGTCCCCGACCACGACCGCCCTTCTGGGCTACACCGCCGTGACGCTGGTTCTTCTCATGAGCCTCGGCGGATACCGCACCTTGTTGGCGCTGACCCAGGGCCGCGCCGCCAATTCGTTCTCACCCACGGGCGAGGACACCGGCCCGTTCGGCCAGCGTCTCGCGCGCGCCCACGCCAACTGCTACGAGAACCTTCCCGTTGTCGGCGCCCTTCTGTTGTTTGCGCTGGCGACCGACCAAACCCGCGTCACAGACCCGCTGGCGCTGGCGCTTCTCGGCGCCCGGATCGCCCAGTCGATCGTGCACCTGATTTCAACCAGCCGCATCGCCGTGTTGATCCGCTTTGGCTTCTTTATTGTACAGCTGGTGATCTTGGTGATCTGGCTGTTGCGGTTTGCCGGCCTGATCTGAGGCGCGTCTATTGCGGCGGCATGAAGAGCCGCGACGGGCGTTCGCGCTCGACCGGTTCTGGGCCGTAGCTGGCGTTGGTGATGTCGCTGGTTGCGGCCAGACCGACAATGATCAGCCCGGCCACCACGCCGCGGTCGATCAGCCGGCTCATTTGCGTCACTGGCGGGGCCGCGCTGCCGGCTTCCTCCAGCATGAACTCGCCGGGTCGGACGCGAAAGAGCCAAGAAAACACGCCCGCCATGATGACGGCGAAGACAAAGAGCCAACACATCAGCAAGGCCAGGTCACCGGTCGGCGAGGCCAAGATGTAGATCAGCCAGCTGACGATCACGGCCACGCCAGCGCCGCGAAACACGCGTCGGCGCCGCATTTCAACGATCAACTCGCGCACCGTGAAGTCTCCCGTCGCCTGTGCTTTTGCAGCCTTTAGAGCTGTTTCACGCTAACGATAGCACGGGCACAAGACGCCTGGGAGTCAGGACACCGGGGGAGTCAGGACGCCGGGGAGTCGGGACGCCTTAAGAGGCGCGCAAGGCGGGGCGGTCCTCAAACGCGTCATGCTCGGCCACCAGGTGCCCGGGGTCAACCTCCACCAGGCGCGGCGCGTACACGTCGGCGTCGGCCCCGCCCGCCTCAAGCAGCGACGACAGAAACCGCAACTGCGCGCGCGGATCGAGCGGCGACGGCAGATCGCCCTCTAGCTTGACGCGCGCGCGCGCCCGCTCGATTGCCGGATCGGGGATCGGCACCGCCGAGATCAGCGCCCGAGTATAGGGATGGCGCGGGTCATTGTAGATGGTGTCGCGGTCAGCCAGCTCCACCACGCGGCCCAAGTAGAGCACCATCACCCGGTGGGAGATCTCGCGCACCACCGACAGGTCATGGCTGATGAACATGATCGCCAGCCCGAGGTCGCGCTGCAGGTCGGCCAGAAGCGTCAGGATCTGCGCCTGCACCGAAACATCGAGCGCAGAGACGGCCTCGTCACAGATCACCACCTTCGGATTAAGGATCATGGCGCGGGCGATGCCAACGCGCTGGTTCTGACCGCCGGACAGCTCGTGGGGATAGCGGTTGATGTAGCCTGGATCGAGATCGACGCGCTCCATCATGGCGCGCACCCGGGCCTGGCGGCCTGCCGCGTCAAGCTGAGGCTCGTGGATGGTCAGGGGCTCGGCGATTGACGCGCCCAGGGTCATGCGCGGATCAAGCGACGCCAGAGGGTCCTGAAACACGATCTGCATGTCCGATCGCGCGTCGCGCAGTTCGCGCCGCGTCAGACCGCCGGCGTCGCGTCCAATCCAGGACACTACGCCCGCCGTCGTCGGCAACAGCTTTAAGGCCGCGCGCGCCAGGGTCGATTTTCCGCAGCCGCTTTCGCCTACGACGCCGAGGGTCTCGCCCGCCCGCAAGTCAAAGCTCACGCCGTCGACGGCCTTCAAATTCATGCGCTTGCGGCCCGCCGCCTTGACCGGGAACCAGACCCGCACGTCGTCAACTTCCAACAAGGGCTCAGCATCGGCCGGCGGCGCCGGGGCGAGCTGCGGACGCCCGGGTCGGTCTGGACGGTCCACGCGCGGAGCCGCCTCCAGGAGCGTGCGGGTATAGGCCTCTTTGGGGGCGTTGAAGACGTCGTGGGCCGTCCCCTCCTCCACATAGGCGCCTGACTTCATCACCTGCACCCGGTCGGCCATGCGCGCCACCACGCCCATGTCGTGCGTGATCAGCACGATGGCCGCGCCGGTTTCGGTTTTCAGGTCGTCCATGATGTCCAGGACTTGGGCCTGAACGGTCACGTCCAGCGCCGTGGTCGGCTC
>CAYGQB010000035.1:19466-20156 GCA_964351895.1 uncultured Caulobacterales bacterium | reverse complement strand
GAAGAGCACGCCAAGGAGGCGGTTCAGGTCTTGTCGCGCTATTGCGATCTGATCGCGGTGCGCAAGTTTCCCAACCTGAAAACCCCGGGCGCCAAGTGGGCCGACGACCGCCTTGACCCGACGCTCGCCGCTTTTGCCCGCTACGCCAGCGTGCCCGTGATCAACATGGAGACCATCGTTCATCCCTGCCAAGAACTGGCGCTGATGATGGCCTTGCAGGACCGGATCGGAACGACGGACGCCAAGAAGTTTCTTTTAACGTGGGTCCCTCATCCGGCTCCGCTCAACACGGCGGTCGCCAATTCCGCGATTTTGATCGCGGCCAAGTTTGGCTTTGACGTCACAGTCCTGGCGCCCGACGCGGCCTATCGGCTTGACCCTCAGTTCATGGACGCGGCCAGCGCCGACGCCTCCGCCCAAGGGCGCGCCGTGCGCTTCACCACCGATGTCGCGGCGGCCTATGAGGGCGCGCATGTCGTCTACGCCAAAAGCTGGGGCGCCTTGCCGTTTTACGGCGCCTGGGGCGGGGAGGCGGACGTGCGCGCGCGCGGCGCCGGCTTCATGGTCGACGCGGCCAAGATGGCGCGCACCGATGGGGCCGTCGTTAGCCACTGCCTGCCGATGCGGCGCAACGTCAAGATTGCCGATGAGGTCGTCGACAGCGCCGCATCGGCAGGCAGTGGCTAACGA
>CAYGQB010000035.1:0-19456 GCA_964351895.1 uncultured Caulobacterales bacterium | reverse complement strand
ACCATCCCGTAAGCGCGGGCGGCCCCGTAAGCGCGGGCGGCCCCGAGAGCGCGGGCGGCCCCGAGAGCGCAGGCGGCCCCGAGAGCGCAGGCGGCGACGACGTCGGCGCGCGGCGGCTGATCGTCAAGCTCTTGGGGCTGATGAACGACGGCAAGGAGGTGCGCCAGTACCTGCAGCGCTTTGCCGCCGTCGAACAGGCGCGGTTTGGCGTCATCAAGGTCGGCGGCGCGATTGTGCGCGACGACCTGGAAACGCTGGCCGACGCCTTGGCGTTCCTGCACTCGGTTGGCTTGACGCCGGTGGTGGTGCACGGCGCCGGCCCGCAGCTTGACGCAGAACTGGCGGCGCGGGGCGTGGCCTCGCCGCGCGTCAACGGCTTGCGCGTGACCACGCCGGAGGTTCTGAGCGTGGCGCGCGACGTCTTTACACAAGTCAACCTAGAGCTTGTCGACGCGGTGCGCCGGGCGGGCGCGCGCGCGGCCGCCGTGCCGCGCGGCGTCTTTGACGCTGAGCTGTTGGACGAAGACGGACTGGGATTGGTCGGGACGCCGACGCGCGCGCGGCTGGAGTTGATCCAATCGGCCACCCGCGCCGGGGCCATCCCGGTGCTCACGTCACTGGGCGAAACGCCCACCGGGCAGCTGGTCAACATCAACGCCGATGCGGCCGTGCGCGCCCTCGTGGAGCAGCTGACACCCTACAAGATAGTCTTTTTGACCGAGGCCGGCGGCGTTCTGGACGGCGACGGCGAGGTGATCTCGACCATTAACCTGGCCACGGACCGCGAGGCCCTGTTTGCCGCGCCGTGGCTGTCGGGCGGCATGCGCGTGAAGGTCGACGAGATCGCCAGCCTGCTGGATGTCCTTCCCTTGACCGCGTCGGTGTCGATCACCCGGCCCGAGGCATTGGCGCTGGAGCTGTTCACGCACACTGGCGCCGGCACGCTGGTGCGCCGGGGCGAGCGGGTGTTGCAGGTGCGCGAGAAGGCCGATCTGGATCCGGCCCGGTCGCGCGCCCTGGTGGCGGCCGCCTTCGGCGCCGACCCGGGCGCGCCCTGGTGGGACGCGCTGGCGCTGACGGCGGCCTATGTCAGCGAGAACTATCGCGCCGGGGCCTTCATCACCCAGATGCCCGACGACGTGGGCTACCTGGACAAGTACGCTGTTGAACCGGATGCGCGCGGCGAGGGCCTGTCGCAGGCCGTGTGGCGGATCATGCGCCAGGATTGGCCCAGGCTCGTGTGGCGCTCGCGCGCTGACAATCCGATCAACGCCTTTTACTTCCGCGAATGCGACGGGGCGACCAAGTCGGGCGCCTGGACGGTGTTCTGGTGTGGGTTTGACGGCCCAGCGGAGGCGGCCGGCGCGGTCGCAGACGCCTTGGCGCGTCCTGATACGTTTGGGCGGCGGTCATGAGGGGGCGGCCATGAGAGGGCGATCAGACGGCGCGCGCATCGGGCTGGTGGGGGCGCGCGGCTTTGTCGGAGCCGAACTCCTCGGGCTCATCGGGCGGCGCGCGGACATGGCCTTGGGGTTCGCCGCCTCGCGCCAGCACGTGGGGGCGCCCGTGTCAGAGTTGGCCCCCGGCGCGGTTGGTCTTGATCAAGACGTGCGCGTTGCGGCGTCTGACCCTCAGACCGTGGCCCTCGCCGTGGATGCGGCGCGTCTGGACGCGGTGGTCTTGGCGCTGCCCAACGGCTTGGCGGCGTCTTATGTGGCGGCCTTGCCGGATGATGTTGTGATCGTGGACGTGTCCGGCGATCACCGCGATGCGCCGGGCTGGGTCTATGGCCTGCCAGAGGTGGACCGCACGCAGCTTGCCGGCGCCCGCCGCATTGCCAATCCGGGCTGTTTTGCAACCGCTGCGCAGCTGGCGCTTCATCCCTTGCGCGCGCATCTGGCCGGGCCGGCGTCGGTGTTTGGCGTGTCGGGCTGGTCGGGGGCGGGGTCTACCCCAAACCCGCGCAACGACGCGGCGCGGCTGGCCGATAACATCTTGCCCTATGCGCTGGCCGGCCACGCCCATGAGCAAGAGATCGCGCGCGGCGTCGGCGCGCCGGTGCGGTTTAGCCCGCACGTGACAAGCTTCTTTCGCGGCCTGATCGCGACGGTGCACGCGCCCGTGTCAGCTGATGGAATGGGCGGCGCTCCGATGACCGGTTCAGCCTTGCGCGCCCTGGTGGAAGAGACCTACGCCGGCGAGCCGCTGATCAGCGTGCGCGACGAACCGCCCACCCCAGCCGACGCGCGTGAGACGTGTGGCGCGATCTTGGGCGGTTTTGCCGTAGCCTCGGGCCCAGTCTCAGGCACAGCCTTGGGCCCAGATGGGGCGGGCGCGCCGTATGGCGTCATGACCTGCGCCATCGACAATCTGTTGAAGGGCGCCGCCTCTCAGGTCATCCAGAATCTCAGCCTGGCGCTCGGCCTGCCTGAATTTGACGGTCTGCAAGCGCCGCCGGCGTCCTGACCTAGCGCACAAAGAGCGCCGAGAACTGACTGTCCTTGGGTGCTCCGGTGGCCCGAGAAAAGCAGCGCACGTTGAGCGTTCCCCCGCCCCAGCTCGCCATTTGGCAACTGGTGTCGCGGCCCGCCCCATAGGCGACGACCTGGGCGTTGCCGCCGCTCGCGCGCGCAATCGGGCCGATGCTGACGGCGTAGACCCCTTGGGCGCGGCGCGTCACCGTGGCTGTTGCGCCGGGGGCGTACTGATAGGCCAGCGACGGCATGTATTCGCTCGGGCGCGCGGCGTGATTGGCCCACACATAGCCAACCGTATCGGGTGTTCCAGAGACCCGCGCGGCCAGGATGGTAAAGCGCGTGTCGGCGGGTTCGCCGTCCGTGTCGGTGCACGCCACCGATGCAGCGCCCGCGCCCCACGAGCGCACCTGACATTGCACGCGCGGATCGCCGTAGGTGGAGACCTGAACGTTGGCGCCTGGTCCGCGCAAGATCTCCCCGAACGCGACGCGATAGGCGCCCGGCCCGGCGCGCCTCACCTCAATCGGATCACCGCCGTTATAGGCGTAGCGCGCGTCGGGCGCGTAGCGGTCTGCGGCGGGCGAGTTGGCCCAGGCATAGGCGACGTTGCGTGGCTTCGCGTCCGGATCAGCCTTGGCCGCCAATAACGAGAATTGGGTGTCGGCGGGTGCGTCATTGAGGTCGGCGCAGGCCACGTGCGCTGACCCGCCCGACCAGCGCATCAAGCTGCACGTGCGCGCTTCGCCGCCATAGGGCGTCACGATCATGGCTTGCTCGGCGCCTTGCGCCAGGGCGCCCAGCGCAACCTCGTACTTGCCAGGGCCTGAGCGCGTGATGGTCACCGGGCCGGACGCCTGCGCGTAGGCGCCCGCCGCCTCATAGGTCGCCGCTGTCGGCTTGTCCGCCCAGACAAAGGCGCGCTCCACGTCTTGCGCGGCCGCATGGGGGGCATACGTGAGGAGCACGCCGAGCCCGAAGCCCAAGCCGAGCCCCAACTTCACGCCAAGCTTGGCGGCGGCGGGGGATCTAAGTGCTGTGCAACGCGCGGATGCGTGGGCGGCGGTCATGGGCTCAAGCTCCTCACCAAGGCAGGGTCACTGTTGCGCGACGCTGCAAAGTCATGGGGGAAAAATGCGGCGCCCAGATGGCGCGCGCCGGGGGTCCTTCGCGCATCAGCAAGGCTGTGAATAACTCGCTTGATCCGCGAGCAGATGATCTGGCGTCTCGCCTCCTAGGTGTGCAACACTCTCGTGCGCGTCGGTCTCCGGAGTGGCGCGCGGGGGCATGACGAGACGTCGCATACATCAGTGTGCGGCGTCTCAACCCGCGCCTCAGCCCTTCTCAAAACCCGATCCTCTTAGGCCGGCCGCCCAGGCGGAACGCGCGCGAGGGAGCGTCGCGAAGCTCCCCGTGCCCGCCTGTGCTTGCCTTGCGGGCCCCTGTGCTTGCCTTGCGGGCCATGGTCAAGGCACCCTCGCGGCCAGGCGAAACGCGGGCCGTTTCGCCCCAATCGCCAGGGAGGCGCAGATGCGCGACGATCCAGAAGCCGCCAGCGGCGTGACCTTTGACGGCTCGCGCGCGCCATCGCCTTTTCTCAATGACGATCATCATCAGTGGCGCACGCAAATTCGCCGCTTCGTCGACCGCGAGATCGCGCCGCATGTCGACGCCTGGGACGAGGCCGGCGCGTTCCCACGCGCGCTCTACGCCAAGGCGGCTGAGGTTGGGCTGATCGGGCTGGGCTATCCTGAAGCCTATGGCGGCGTCAGCGAGGGCGTCGACCGGTTCCACGCCTTGATTGCGGCCGAGGAGGTGGCGCGCGCCGGTTCGGGCGGCGTGTCGGCGGGGCTGATGTCGCACGGCATCGGCTTGCCGCCGGTTCTGGCGCTCGGCTCAGAGGAGCTGAAGACGCGCGTCGCGCCGCGGGTGCTCTCAGGCGAGTGGATTTGCGCTCTCGCCATCACCGAACCGTCAGGCGGATCAGATGTCGCCAATCTGCAAACCCGAGCCCGACGCGACGGCGATCACTATGTTCTGAACGGCTCAAAAATGTTCATCACGTCGGGCATGCGCGCAGATGTGATCACCGTGGCGGCGCGCACCGGAGGCGAGGGGGCGGGCGGGATTTCCCTGTTTGCGGTGGAAGGTGACACGCCCGGCCTGTCGCGCACGGCACTGAAAAAGCAGGGCTGGTGGGCGTCTGACACGGCGGCCTTGCACTTTGACGACATGCGCGTGCCGGCCGCCAACATGATCGGGGCCGAGAACCAGGGCTTCTTGGGCGTCATGCTCAATTTCAACTCTGAGCGCCTGTTCATGGCCGCCACCATGGTCGCCTTCTCGCGCGTGTGCCTAGAGGACGCCGCCGCCTGGGCGCGTGAGCGCTCCACCTTCGGCAAGCCCTTGTCCAAACATCAGGTCATTCGCCACAAGCTGGCTGAGATGTACCGCACGATCAACGCCACGCAAGCCTATCTCGACCAGTGCGCCTGGCGCGTTGAGCAAGGCGAAACCCCGGTCGCCGACCTATCGATGCTGAAGGTTCAAGCCTCGCTGACAATGGAGTTTTGCGCCCGTGAAGCCATGCAGATCCTGGGCGGGGCAGGCTATATGCGCGGCGGCCGCGTCGAACGGATCTACCGTGAGGTGCGGGTCAACGCGATTGGCGGCGGTTCAGAAGAGATCATGCGCGATCTGGCCGCCCGCCAGCTTGGCCTCTAAGGCGTCCGCGCGATAGATCGTACGCCCGGCCGATCTTGCGCCGCGCGGCCAGAGACTTGCACCAAGATTTGCTGCGGCGCCGGCCAGCGGACGGGCTGGTGCAGCCCATCACTTCGCGTCCGCAGCAACGCACGCTATATCAGAGGGATAGACCCGCGCGCAGGACCTCGTTGATGTATCCAGTTGAGTTGACCACTTCCTATTTCCCAGCCGTGACCGACGGGACCGTGCGCGAAACCACCATCGGCGACGTGCTGCGTGAAGCGGCCAATGCGCGTCCGACGCGTCGCGCCCTGATAGAGGTGACCGCGCAGGGCAATGTTGGGCGCACCTGGACGACCGCCCAGCTGCACGCCGATTGCGAGCGCCTTGCCGGCACGCTCCTGACCCGGTTCATGCCCGGCGAACGGGTCGCGGTGTGGGCCCCCAATAGCCCTGAATGGGTGATGCTGGAATTTGCCTGCGGCCTGGCGGGCCTCACGCTGGTGACGGTCAATCCGTCGTACCAGGCCGATGAGCTGCGCTATGTGCTGACCCAGTCGGGCGCGGTGGGCCTGTTCATGATCGACGAGCACCGCGGCAATCCGATGCGCGCCATTGCCGACGTCGCCTTGCAGGGCTTGCACCGCGTGCGTGAACGCGTTGACCTGGACAACCGCGCGTCCCTGTTTGAGATGCGCGGCGCCATGCCGGACCTGCCTGAGGTCTCTGCTGGCGATCCGGCCATGATCCAATACACCTCCGGCACCACCGGACGGCCGAAAGGCGCCATCCTTCACCATCGCGGCGTGACCAATAATGCGCGCCTGACCTATGAGCGCTTTGGCGCGGGCGAGACCGATCGGGTCTTGAACGCCATGCCGATGTTCCATGTGTCAGGCTGTGTGTTGGCGACGTTGGGCTGCATTCAGTCAGGCGCGCGCCACTACATCGCCAAGCTGTTCGACCCGTTTGCGGTCAACGCCGTCACGGCGCGCGAGCAGATCACCCTGTCGATGGGCGTGCCGACGATGCTGATCGCTCAGCTGGAAGCGCACGCCGCCGCCCCCACTGACTATAGCTCGGTGCGGCTGGCGGGCTCAGGCGGGTCGATGGTGCCGGCCAGCTTGGTGCGCAAAGTCAAAGAGGTCATGGAGTGCGGCTTTCAAACGGTTTACGGGCAAACCGAAACCTGCGCGGTCCTGTGCCAAACCCGCACCAGCGACGACGAGCGTGATCTGTGTGAAACGGTTGGCCAGCCGCTTGCGCACACCGATGTGGCGATCGTCGCGCCGGACGGCGACCAGGTGTTGGCGCTGGGCGAAGTGGGCGAGATTTGCGCGCGCGGCTATGGCGTGATGCTTGGCTACAACGACAATCCAGAAGCCACGGCGGCAACGGTGAGCCCGGACGGCTGGCTACGCACGGGCGATCTGGGGACCATGGATTCGCGCGGCTATGTGACGGTCACAGGACGGGTCAAGGAGATGATCATCCGCGGCGGGGAGAACCTCTTCCCGGCGGAGATCGAAGCGGTGATCCTGGCCCATGAGGGGGTCGCCGAGGTGGCCGTGGCCGGGGCGCCGGATGAGCGTTTCGGAGAGATCGTCATCGCCTTTGTGCGCCGGGCGCCGGGCGCGCAGGTGACCGCCGAAACCCTCAAGGAACATTGCCGCGGAGCCATGTCGCCGCAGAAGTGTCCGGCCGACTTCGTCTTTGTCGAGGCGTTCCCGCTGACCGGGTCTGGCAAGATCCGCAAGTTCATGCTGCGCGACGCCTATGTGGCCGGCGACATGGAGGCCGTAAGCCCCGTCGCCGCCGCAAGTCCGGCGCCGCCGGCGCCGTCCCAAAGCGCGCTCTCCAGTGCGCCAGAAGCTGAGCCGGCGCCCGTCGCGGACCCCGCTGCGCACGAAAGCCCAGGCGGGCAGGAGGCGGACGAGGTGGTCGTCGAGGCGGCGGATGTCGCCAGCCTGCCCGAGCCCAGCCGTTCGGTGGTCGAACTGGAGGCGGCTCCGGAGGGCGAGGTGCTTGAGGCGCCCGCGCCCGAGCCAACACCTGAACCTGAGCCCGAACCAGAGCCTGAACCAGAACCCGAGCCAGACCCCCAGCTAGAACCCGAACCCGCTCCCCAAGTCGAGGCGGCACCTGATCCTGCTCCAGATCCGGTGGCCCAGACCGCCGACGAGGCCATCGCCAGTCCCGCGCCCGAACCTGAACCCGCGCCTGCGCCCACTCCTGCGCCTATCCCTGAGCCCAGCCCTGAGCCCGCGCCTGCGCAGATGAGCGCAGCCGAGGCCGAAGCGGCGGAAGCCGTTCCGCCTGATGAGTGGGATGGGTTGGTGCGGCCCAAGAAGACCTTCGCCATCCGGCCCTTGCCCGAAGACAAGCGCGGCCCGTTCAGCATCTTCCGGCGCAAGCCCAAGCCGCCCAAGGCGGGCGGCTAGGGCGGCGGACGCCGGGGGGAAAGGTGCCTCAGGCCCGGTTGGTTTTGCCCGGCAGCGTGCCTTCCAAGCGGCAGATGATGGAGAGCATCACCTCGTCGGCCCCGCCGCCGATGGACGCCAGGCGTCCGTCGCGAAAGGCCCGGCTGATCGGGGTTTCTTCCATGTAGCCCATGCCGCCCCAGTACTGCAGGCAGGCGTCATTGACCTCGCGCGCCAGGCGCCCGGCCTTGAGCTTGGCCATCGACGCCAGCTTGGTCACGTCCTCGCCCTGCACCAGCAAGTCGACCGCCTTCCAGCACAGGGCCCGCAGCGCCTCCACTTCGGTGCGCAGCTCGGCCATGCGGAAGTGCACCACCTGGTTGTCCAGCACCGACTTGCCAAAGATTTTGCGCTCTCGGGTGTAGGCGATGGTGTCGTCAATGGTGGTGTCAAACGTGCGCAGTGCTGACAGGGCGCCCCACAGCCGCTCTTCTTGAAATTGCAGCATCTGATATACGAAGCCCTGGCCCTCTTCGCCGATGCGATAGGACTGCGGCACGCGCACGTCTTCAAAGTAAAACTCGGCCGTATCTGACGAGCGCATGCCCAGCTTTTTCAGCTGGCGCGCCACGGTGATCCCGGCGCGGTGCGAGCCGTCGTCGTTCTTCAAGGGCAGGCAAATCAGCGACTTGTTGGCGTGGCGGTGGTCGTCAGACGTGTTGGCCAGGAGGCACATCCAGTCGGCCTGGACCCCGTTGGTCGTCCACATCTTGCCGCCGTTGATCACATAGTCGTCGCCGTCCTTGCGCGCCGTGGTTTGGATCGCGGCCACGTCCGATCCGGCGCCAACCTCCGATACGCCCAGACACACCACCGCATCGCCTGCAACGGTTGGCGTCAGGAATGTCTCGCGCAGTTCAGGCGAGCCAAAGCGGGCGAGCGCGGGCGTGGCCATGTCGGTTTGCACCCCAATGGCCATCGGCACGCCGCCGCAGCGGATGCGCCCCAGCCCTTCGGCCATCACCGCTCCATACGACCAGTCCAGCCCCATGCCGCCGTTCTCGGGCGGCTTGTTGACGCCCAGGAGGCCCAAATCGCCCATCTTCTTGAACAGCTCATGGGCGGGGAAGATGCCCTCTTCCTCCCAGGCGTCGACGTACGGATTGATCTGCGCCTCGATGAAGCGGGCCAGCGTGTCGGAAAGCTGTGCGTGTTCGGGCGTCAGCTGCATCGTGCGTCTCCTTGAGCGCTCTTACGGATGGCGCGTTGTGTCCCGATAGCGTGCCAGACCAGCGGATTACCGTCGCGTACCTTTAGAGCGACCTATCAGTTTTTTTAATTCAGACCAGCCCCGGTCGTGTCTTTAGGTCCGTGCAAGCCCTTTGTCCCTTGGTCGCAGTCGCCGCGGCGGCCCCTACATGATAGGTTGACGGATCGTCACGTCCGACGGATTCGGAGATCCCCAACATGGCTGACAATCCCTTCGCCCCGTTTGAGTCTGCGTTTAGCGACATGATGAAAGCCTACATGCCGCAACAAGATGCGGGCGCGCTGGCGACGGGGCTCATGGAGGCCTACGCCAAGAACGTCGAAGCTCTGGCCAAGGCGAACGCCGCCACGATCGGCGGCGCTCAAGAGATGATGCAGCGTCACATGGAGATGCTGCGCTCCAGCTTTGCGGAGTTCCAAGAGAGCGCGGCGGACATGGCTGGAACGGGGGCGGCCAACCCGATGGAGGCGGCCCAGCGTCACGCTGAGCGCGTCGAGGCGGCCTTTAAGAAGGCGGCCGAAGACCTGCGCGAGATTGCCGAGATCGGCCAGCGCGCCCAAGCCGGCGCCAGCGAAGTGATCAAGGCGCGCATGGAAGAAAGTGCGGCTGAGTTTCAGGCGGTGCTCAAGGCCGGCCCGATGGGCGGCAAGTAGCGCACGCCAGCTGATCCATCAGCGGCCGCCCCTCAACATGGCCGCCCGTCGACAGGGCCGCCCATCGACAGGGCCGCCCGCCGTCATGGTTGCCGATGGGACGGTGCGCCGGCCTAGACCGCTTCCGTCTTTGACGGAAGCGGTCTAGGCTTCTTTTCGCTCACGGCGTGCCGGCGGGCCCAGCAGCCTCCGCGGGGGCGGCCTAAACGGCCGACAGGCCTTGCCCGGGGAAGCGGTTCCGCCGAAGGCGGAAACGCTCTAGCCGCGAACCGAATCGGCGCTGGAGTCTTGGCTGGCGTTAATCGCCTGGGCATGGTCGGCGATCAAGTCGGCGATGGGCACGTCCAGCTGGGGCGGATGGTCGTGTCCCATGCCCTTAATGACCTCTAGGCGCGCGCCCGGAATGCGCTTGGCCGTATCGCGGCCACACGCCAGCGGCAACAGGGGATCGGCGTCGCCATGCACCACCAGCGTTGGCGCAGACACCTTGGCCAGGCGGTCGGCCCGGTCTTGTGAGGCGATGATCGCAGCAGTGTGGCGCAGGGCGGCCGCTGCATCCCAATCACGATCGACCTCCAACTCGACGCTGGCGCGAATTTCCGCTTCCTCGCGGGGATAGGCGCGCGAGCCCAGGGCGCGCCACAGGTGCACGCCGTGCTCGATCAGGTGTTCGCGCGAGGTGGACTTGGGTTCGCTGAAAAAGAGGGCGTGCTGGGTCGACAGCTTACCCAGCGGCAGGCCGGGCCCGCTGGAGGTGGAGCTGATCGAGGTCAGCGAGGCCACGCGGTCAGGGTGCTCTGAAGCCATCAGCTGGCCGATCATGCCGCCCATCGAGACGCCGGCGACATGGGCGCGCGGGATTTTCAAATGGGTGAGGAGTGCGGCCGCGTCATCGGCCATGTCGGTCAAGGTGTAGGGCGCAGCGCGCAGCGGCAGGCGCAAGGCGGCCGCTGCGCCGATGGTGATGCGGCTGGGGCACTTGGCGTCGGAGAACTTGGTCGACAGGCCCACGTCGCGATTGTCAAAGCGAATGACCCGAAAGCCGCGGGCCGTCAGCTGATCGACCATGGGGCGCGGCCATAGCACCAGCTGTCGGGCAAGCCCCAGCACCATCAGAAGCGGTGTCCCGTCCTCCGGGCCTTCGATTTCGTAGGCGAGGGAGACAGATCCCAACTTGGCCTGAGGCATGATGATGGTCCTTTGGATGAAACTCGGGGTCGCTGCGGTCTGGATCAGACCTTGGAAAAGGCCACCAGGCTCTGGGCGGTGGCGATGAGGGCGTCAGTGGGACTGATGGTTGTCCAGTCCAGTTCGCGCCGCGCCTTGTCAGAGACGGCCCGCCGATCAACGCCCAACTCGTGGGCGGCGGCGCGCGCGGTTGGATCAAACTTACCCGCCAAGCGGATCAGGAAGTCAGGTGCTTCGCGCACCGGGGCGCGGCGGGCCTCTTTGGGCAGGGCGGCGCGCAAGGCGCGGCCCATTTCGGCCACCGACATCACACCCGCCGTCGCGCAGTAGCGCTGCCCCACCGCCTCGTCAGATTCAAGCGCCAGACGGTGCAGGCGCGCCACGTCGCGCACGTCGACAATATTGGGCGACAGACGTGGGGCCAGCGGCATGGCGCCGGACAACAGGTTGGCAATCAGCCCAACCGATGCGCCGTGCTCAGGTGTCAGAAGCGGCCCGAGCACCAGTCCCGGATTGACCGTCGAGAGCCGCAGCGCTCCGGGCTGCGCGTTGGCCATCTCCCAGGCTGCGCGTTCCGCCAAGGTCTTGGAGCGCACATAGGCGCCGACATCTGGCGCGTCTGGATCGGTCCAATCGCTCTCGTCATAAGGCGGGGTGTCGCCAGCGGATTTGCCATAGCACACGGCGGCCAGCGACGAGGTGACCACCACCCGGCTTGCGCCCTCTGCGCGCGCCAGATCCAGCACCCGCCGGGTGCCGTCCACGGCCGGGCGAATCAGTTCGTCGGCGTGACGCGGCTCGGCGATGGGGAACGGCGAGGCCATGTGGCACACCGCGTCGCAGCCGGCGATGGCCTCGTCCCAGCCTTCATCGGACAACAATTCGGCGCGCGCGAATGACAGCTTGTCTGTTGGCGCGCCGGCCGCCGCCGCTAAAGAGCGCACGCCCTCGGCGCGGTCCAGGTCGCGTACGGTGCCTCGGACAATGTGTCCGTGCTTGAGAAGCTCGACAATGGTGTGGCCTGCGATAAATCCTGTCGCACCGGTCAGTAGAATGCGCATGTCGCGGGCCCCCGCCAGCGTCGCCCACAACTGGTGCGACGCGCCAGCCTAGTCGGTTCGTGCGCGCTTGTCGTGAACCGCATGGCGCTAGGGTGTGGAGCGCCCGCGTCAGGCGCCGCGGCGCCGAGCAACGAGGTCGAAAGCAGATGAACCCAACCGCGCGCAGCTTTGCCGCCCACCTGATCGCCGCCATCGGGGCGGGATGGCTGGTGTTGGCCGCCTTCATTGCCCTCGACATGGCGCATTTGCGCACGCTTCTGTCGACGTCGCCGGACGCGCCGTTGGCGTTCACGCTCTTGGCGTTCTTTTTTACGCTGACGTTCGGATCGGTGGGCCTGGGCGCGGCTGCGATCTCAGAAGGGCGCAAGCGCCCGGGCGATGAAGATGACCCGTCAGGCGGGCGCCGGGCGCGCCGCGCAGACGCTAGGCTGTCGCCGTGGCTAGATCGGCCGTTGCTCCAGCCCGCGCCGGCGCGGGGGACGCCGAAAGGCCCGCGCGGTCACGCGCCAAATGGGCGCGAGCGCTAAGGGCGCTCATCACGCCAGCCGCCGGGGCGGCGTAGCACCACAGACAATGACCAAACAGCATCAGCGGCCCATGGGCGGCGCCGTCGCCGCACCATGAGGCTAAGATCTGCGCGGAAAGGGCGGCTTCAGGCTGCACCCGCCACGCCATGACGGCGCTGAAGACTGCCACTCCCGCCCAGGCTAAGGCCCAGATTGGCGCCCCAATTGGCGCCGAGAGGCGAGCCCAAGAGGTGCGGGCGCGCATGGCGTGAAGCGTTAGCGATTTCATCATACGCCCCCATTGCGGGTGTCGCCGACTGTCGCCGGCCTCGCGCTCTGATTACTGAGCTTCATCTGGCCAAATCGCGATGCGCCCAAGTGTCGCGCGCGTGCGTTTGTGTATTCGCATGGAGCTGACGGATTGCCGCAGGCGTCAAAACCGCGCGCTCTGCGCGAATTCTTTGTCATTTATTGTGCGGTGGTGGCGGTGTGGCGCGTAATTCGTGCGTTTATATGCGTATGTGTCGGTGTTGCCTCAGACAAAGAGCAAGGCGCAAAACCGAACCAACAGCGCTGTGCAAGCGGCGTGGTCGACCACAGATGGCCCAGTTGGGGAGAACGAGCGTGAGCGAACGAGCGGCACGATCTCAAGATCACATATTCGACGTGGGCGGGCAGGTGCTGCTGCTCATCCTTTGCGCGGTTGCGGTCCTGTTTATGACGGCGTTTGCCGCTGATCCGCGCATGAGCATTCACGGCTGGGTGTTCTTGACCCTGCTTTTGACGTGGCTTGCTGGATTTGCCCTGCGCTTTGGCGATGGGGCGCCGAACCTAGACCAGTCGCGCTACGAAGACGGCATCATCAAGTGGGGCGTCGCCATCACCACCTTCTGGGGCATTGTTGGCCTCTTGGTCGGAGTGGTGATTGCGCTCCAGCTGGCGTTTCCCAAGATCTTCTATTTCCCCGAGTTCGGCTTTCTGAACTTTGGGCGCCTGCGGCCGCTGCACACCTCAGCGGTCATCTTCGCGTTTGGGGGCAACGCCCTTCTGACGACCTCGTTCTACGTGGTCCAGCGCACCTGCCGGGCGCGCCTGGCGGGCGGCTACTGGCCCTGGTTTGTGTTCTGGGGCTACCAGGTTTTCATCGTCATGGCCGCGACCGGCTATGTCCTGGGCATCACCCAGAGCAAGGAGTACGCGGAACCTGAGTGGTACGTGGACATCTGGCTGACGATCGTTTGGGTCGCCTACTTGCTGGTCTTCTTGGGCACCTGCCTGAAGCGCAAGGAGCCGCACCTTTATGTCGCCAACTGGTTCTACCTGGCGTTCATCGTCACCATTGCGATGCTGCACATCGTCAACAACCTGGCCATGCCGGTGTCGTTTGCCGGCACCAAGAGTTATTCGCTCTTCTCGGGGGTGCAGGACGCTCTGACCCAGTGGTGGTACGGGCACAATGCGGTGGGCTTCTTCCTGACCGCCGGCTTCCTGGCGATCATGTACTACTTCATTCCCAAGCGGGTGGAGCGACCGGTGTTCTCCTACCGGCTCTCGATCGTCCACTTCTGGACCCTGATCTTCATCTACATCTGGGCCGGCCCGCACCACCTGCACTACACCGCCTTGCCGCAGTGGGCGCAGACCTTGGGCATGACCTTCTCGATCATGCTGTGGATGCCCAGCTGGGGCGGCATGATCAACGGCCTCATGACCTTGTCGGGGGCCTGGGACAAGCTGCGCACCGATCCTGTGGTGCGCATGCTGGTCGCCTCGGTCGCCTTCTACGGCATGTCGACATTCGAAGGTCCGGTCATGTCGATCCGGGCGGTCAACTCGCTGTCGCACTACACCGACTGGACCATTGGCCACGTGCATTCGGGCGCCCTGGGCTGGGTTGGGTTTGTGTCCTTCGGCGCGCTCTACTGCCTGGCGCAGTGGCTCTGGAAGCGCGAGCGGCTCTACTCCGACGCGCTGGTGGAGTGGCACTTCTGGCTCGCGAGCCTGGGGATCCTTCTCTACATCACGGCCATGTGGGTGTCGGGGATCATGCAAGGTCTCATGTGGCGCGCCTACAATGACTTTGGTTTCCTAGAGTATTCGTTCGTGGAAACCGTCGAGGCCATGCACCCATACTACATCATTAGAGCGTTGGGCGGGGTTCTATACCTGGTTGGTGCTCTGATCATGGCCTACAACCTTTACAAGACAGCCCGCGGCGACGTGCTCGGCGAGAAGCGCTCCGCCGCCACCGCTGTCGCTCCGGCCGAGTAGGGAGAACGAAGATGCTCAGTCGTCACGGCATCCTTGAGCGTCGATCGCTTCTGCTGATCGTCGCCATCTTGATCACCGTCTCCATCGGCGGCCTGATCGAAATTGCGCCGCTGTTCTACCTGGAGAACACCATCGAGAAGGTCAAAGGGGTGCGCCCCTACAGCCCGCTCGAACTGGCTGGGCGCAACATCTACATCCGCGAGGGCTGCTACGTCTGCCACAGTCAGATGATCCGCCCGATGCGCGACGAGGTGGAGCGCTATGGCCACTACAGCTTGGCCGCAGAGAGCATGTACGACCATCCGTTCCAGTGGGGCTCCAAGCGCACCGGGCCGGACCTGGCGCGTGTGGGCGGCAAGTACTCGGATGAATGGCACCGCGACCACATGCGTGATCCGCGCGCGGTGGTGCCCGAATCGATCATGCCGCCCTACGCCTTCCTGGAGAAGAACGCGCTCTTCTATGAGACGATTGAGGCGGATCTGATCGCCAATCGCCGGGTGGGCGTGCCCTACACCGACGAGATGATCGCCAATGCGCGCATCCATTTGGAAGCGCAGGTCGATCCGTTCTCGGACGCCTATGACGATCTCTTGGCCGCGTATCCGAAGGCCCAAATCCGCGATTTCGACGGCGAGCCGGGCGTGATCTCCGAACTCGACGCGCTCATTGCCTACATGCAGGTGCTCGGCACGATGGTCGATTTCTCGACCTACGAAGCTGAGTCTGCGGCGAACCTGAGATAGGAGGCGGACATGTACGAGATCTTGGCCTCATTCGCCCAGACGGGCGGGCTTCTCTTCTTCATGACGCTGTTTGGCTTGGTGCTGTTCTACGCCTTGCGCCCTGGCGCGCAGAGCGAGTTCACAAAGGCTTCCCAGCAACCCTTGAACGATGACGGGCCGCTGACCGATGCGGCCGCGGAGGATGCGCGATGAGCGACCACCACAAACCCGAGATCGACGAAGTCTCTGGCGTAGAGACAACCGGGCACAGCTGGGACGGCATCAAGGAGTTGAACAATCCGCTGCCGCGCTGGTGGCTGTGGGTGTTCTACGCCTGTATCGCCTGGGCCATCGTCTACATGGTGCTGATGCCGGCCATCCCCGGATTGCCAGGGGCGGCGGGCGCGACCAAGGGGCTGCGCGGCGAATCTGACCGCATCAACGTGACCCGCGATTTGGCTGCTCTGGATGTGTCGCGCGCGCCGTTCTTTGCCCGTCTGACGGGGGCGGACCTGGCGGCCATCGAGGCTGATCCAGAGCTTTTGCGCTTTGCCTTGGCGGCCGGAGAGAGCGCGTTTGGCGACAATTGCGCCACCTGTCACGGCTCTGGCGCGCAAGGCTTCAAAGGCTATCCCAACCTCAATGACGACGTGTGGATTTGGGGCGGCACGCTGGACGACATCAAGCAGACGCTGATGTACGGCATTCGCACCGAGCACCCTGACACCCGCTTTTCTCAGATGCCCGCCTATGGCCGAGACGGCCTGTTGACGGGCGCGCAGATCAGCGATGTCGCCCACTATGTGATGGCGCTCGGCGGGCGCGAAGAGGACGCCGCGGCGGCCGCGCGCGGGGCGGAAACCTATGCCCGCGAGTGCGTCACCTGTCACACGGCCGCTGGCACCGGCGACCGTCTGCAGGGCGCGCCCAGCCTGGTGGACGCCGATTGGCTCTATGGCTCCTCGCACGAGGAGCTGACGACCACCATTGCGCGTGGACCGTATGGCGTGATGCCGTTCTGGTCTGAGCGTCTCGACGAGCCGACCATCGATGCGCTTGCCGTCTATGTGCACGCGCTGGGCGGCGGCGAAGACGGCTAGGACGCGTGTCGCAACCGCGTCGGCCGCGCGCGTCGGTCCCTCCACCCGGGGGAACTGCGCGGGCGGACCCGACGCGGCGCGGCGGGCGCGCCATCAAGGCCGTCAACTTAAGGATGGCCAAGGAGCAGACGCGCCAGGATAGAGCAGCTTTAGGCCCCAGCCAGTTGCGGGCGATTGAACATCAAGGAGCCCACGCCAGTCATGAGCGACCAGCCAAGCGAGACGCGCATCGCGCCCGGACCGGACGGCGCAACGGCTGATGCCGCCGCAGCTGCGCGCGGCGCTGGCGCCGGGGCGGGCCGAGTGGCGAGCCAAGCGGCGAGTGAAGCGGCTCCGGGCGTGGACAAGGTTGACGTCACGGCGGTCAACGCCAAGGCGGTGCGCACCCTTTATAAGGCGCGCGAGCCGATCTATCCCAAGCTCGTCGCGGGGCCCTTCCGCTCGTTCAAGTTCTTCTTCCTGATCGTTGCCCTCGGCATTTACTACGGCCTGCCGTGGCTGCGCTGGCCGCGCGCGCTCGGCGAGCCCGATCAGGCCGTCCTGGTCGATTTCGAGGGCCGGCGCTTCTATTTCTTCTTCATCGAGATTTGGCCGCAGGAGGTCTACTACATCACCGGCCTGTTGATCGTGGCCGCGCTGAGCCTGTTCTTGGTGACGGCGCTCTTTGGCCGGGTGTGGTGCGGCTACGCCTGCCCGCAGACGGTGTGGACCGATCTGTTCATCGCGGTTGAGCGCTTCATCGAAGGCGATCGCAACAAGCGCATGAAGCTGGACAAGCAGCCTTGGGGCCCCTCCAAGATCTCCAAGAAGGTGTCCAAGCACCTGATTTGGCTTCTGATCGCCTTTGCCACCGGCGGGGCGTGGATCCTCTATTTCCATGACGCGCCCAGCCTGGCGCGCGACTTCTTCATCGGCCAGGCGCCGGTGTCGTCGTACCTATTCGCCGGTATCCTGACCTTCACCACCTATTCGCTGGCCGGCATGATGCGCGAACAGGTGTGCACCTACATGTGCCCGTGGCCGCGCATTCAGGCGGCGATGACCGATGCTGAAACCTTCCAAGTCACCTATCGCCATGATCGCGGCGAGCCGCGAGGCCCCCACCGCAAGGGCGCGACTTGGGAAGGGCGAGGCGACTGCGTTGATTGCCGCCAGTGCGTGGTGGCCTGCCCGATGGGCATCGACATTCGCGACGGCGACCAGCTGGAGTGCATCAACTGCGCCTTGTGCATCGATGCCTGTGACTCGGTGATGCGCAAGGTGGGCCGTCCCACCGGCCTGATCGCCTATGACAATGAAGCCAACATCGAACGGCGACTGGCCGGCAAGAAGGGGACGTTTCATCCGGTGCGCGCGCGCACGGTGGTGTACGCAGGCGCCTTGGCGCTGGTGTGCGCGGTGATGCTCTATGGCCTGTCCAGTCGCGCCACCTTGGAATTGACGGTCCTGCGCGATCGCAATCCCAACTATGTGACCTTGTCAGACGGCTCGGTGCGCAACGGCTATGAGTTGAAGATCGTCAACAAGTCCAACAATGATCGCGACGTGCGTCTGGATGTGACGGGCGTTGAGGGATTGTCGTTGAAGCTGGTGGGCGAGGGCGACATCACCAATCCGTTCACGCTCACTGCGCCAGCTGACCGCGTGGAAAGCTTCAAGATCTATGTCGCCCTGCCGCCCGAGGCGCTGACCTCGTCGTCCCTCAGCTTGGACGTCACCGTCACCGCCCTTGCAGACGGCGAAGTCGCCGCCAACACCGTTCCGTTTCAAACAGGGATCGCCCGATGAGCGCTCAAGCTTCGACGTTCCGCCTGCGCGGCGTGCATGTCGCCATGATGATGGTGGCGTTCTTTTCAGTCGTGATCGGCGTCAACACGACCTTTATCGTGCTGGCCGCCCGCTCGTTTCCCGGTCTGGTGGTGTCAGAGCCGTTCTCCAAGGGCCTGGCCAAGAACGTCAATGCGGACATGGACGCGCGCGCTGAGCAGGCCGCGCGCGATTGGCGCGCAGGCGTGGCCAGCGGCTATGACAGCGAACTGAGCGCCGCCCGCATTGAAGTCACGCTTCTGGGACTGAACGACGCGCCTGTTGCTGGGCGGGCCGTCACGGGCGTGCTTAAGCGCCCGACCACCGACGCTGACGACAGAGACGTGGTGTTCCAGGATCTTGGCGCCGGGGTCTACGGCGTTGAGGTGGCGAACATTCCGCCCGGTGTCTGGGACCTGACGTTTGAGACCGCGTTTGACGACGGGGCGCGGTTTGAAGCCCGGCGGCGGCTATGGCTGCGCTAAGCCTGACGGGCGCCGCCGCTCTTTCTGGGCCGTTGTCGGGCGCCGCCAGCGACCCGTCCGCCTTCGTGCGCACCGACGCCAATGGCGACGCGCTTGAGTTGTTGGTGCGCGGGGCCAAGTGCGGCGGCTGCATCGCCAAGATCGAACAAGGCTTGAGCGCGCTTGAGGGCGTGCGATCGGTGCGCTTGAACCTTTCCACCGGCAAGTTGCGCGTGGTCTTTGACGCCGCCGTCACGCCGCCCGCGCGTATTCCTGAAACCCTCACCGCGCTTGGCTACGCCTCCAGCCCGTTTGCGCCCGAAGATGCGCTGAACGCAGATGATGAGACCGGCCGGGCCCTGCTGCGCGCTCTCGCCGTCGCCGGCTTTGCCGCCGCGAACATCATGCTGTTGTCGGTGTCGGTGTGGGCGGGCGCGGATGGGGAAATGAACGCCTCCACGCGCGACCTGTTTCACTGGATTTCCGGCGCCATTGCCGCCCCCGCCGCCCTCTACGCCGGGCGACCGTTCTTTCGCTCAGCCCTGGCCGCCTTGCGGGTGGGGCGCGCCAACATGGACGTGCCGATCTCGCTGGCCGTGACCTTGGCTCTGGGCTGGTCGTTTGTGGAAACCGCGCGGGGCGGCGAGCACGCCTATTTCGACGCCGCGGTGATGCTCTTGTTCTTTCTCCTGATTGGGAGATGGATGGATCACGCCTTGCGCAGACGGGCGCGCGCGGCGGCGCGTGATCTTCTCTCGTTGCAGGCGGGCGTGGCCAATCTGGTCGTCGCAGACGGCGGCGTGTCCTCGGTG
>CAYGQB010000034.1:0-20181 GCA_964351895.1 uncultured Caulobacterales bacterium | reverse complement strand
GGCCATGCTGGGCGGCTTTATCCTGGTCGCGCCGTTTCTGTTGAGCCCGATGATGATCGCCCAGCATGTCGGCGTCGGCATGGCCGCGCTCGTCATTGGCGTCGTGATATTCGCGTTTGGCT
Organism: uncultured Caulobacterales bacterium; assembly: GCA_964351895.1. Taxonomy (GTDB): domain Bacteria; phylum Pseudomonadota; class Alphaproteobacteria; order Caulobacterales; family Maricaulaceae; genus CAYGQB01. The sequence goes on along the minus strand of CAYGQB010000034.1, from coordinate 20,059 downwards.
GGATCGGCGGAGGCGACGCAAAGGTGTTTGCAGCCGCCGCCTTCTGGATGGGCCCGCTCGACATTTCCAACTTCATCGTCTGGACCGCCATTTGCGGCGGCGGCTTAGCGCTGTTTCTTCTGACCGCGCGTCAGACGCTGGTGGTGTTGCCGGCGGCCATAGTGCGCGCGCCCTGGGTTGCGCGGCTGTTGGATCCCGACGAAGCGATCCCCTATGGCGTCGCCATTGCCGGCGGTCTGTTCGTTGTTTTTCCAGAAAGTGAAATTCTCAAGCTCGCTCTGGGTTGACGTTAACCTTACCTTGACCATAGCCGGTCTTTGATTGCTCCCGACACTCGCAGGCTTAGGGAGCAGAGGCGATGAACATCCGTCAGCTCGTCGTCTTGGCGCTGGCCGCTATAGCGGCGCTTTTCGTGGCGATGTACGTGCGCGGTCAGTCGACCGCGTCGGCGACCGTGGAACCGGCGACCACCGAAATCACCGAGATCGTAGAAATGCCGAGCCAGTCGGTTCTGGTGGCGCGCGCCGACCTGCGCCCCGGCCAGCGGGTCACGCCTGAGGACATCGGCTGGCAGCCGTGGCCGGACCAGGCGATCTCAGACGCCTTCATGACCCAAGACAATTTCCCAGACGCGCTGGAGACCTATGTCGGCGCGGTGTCGCGCGACGCGATCCTGCGCGGCGAGCCGATCACTGGGCGCAAGCTGGTCAATCCGGGCGAGGCGGGCTTCATGGCCGCCGTCCTCACCCCGGGCATGCGCGCCGTCTCGGTGGCGATCACCGCTGAATCGGGCGCTGGCGGGTTCATCCTGCCCGGTGACAAGGTCGACGTGATCTTGACCCAAGAAATCGAAGTGCTGGACGGGCGCACCACGCGCGACGAGTTTGTCGCGCGCACGGTTCTAGAGAACGTGCGGGTGCTCGCCATCGATCAGACGCCCAGCAGCGACGACGAAGACCAGGCCGTGGTTGGTTCAACCGCGACGCTGGAGCTGACCTCTGACAATGCTGAGATGCTGGCCCTGGCCGAAGCGCTTGGCGAAATCACTCTGGCGCTGCGCAGCGTGGTGGAAAGCCTGGACAGCGAACTGGCCGGCGGCTCCTTGCGGGCCGACGCCTTCGGCGACCAGACCTCAAGCCGCCGCATCATTCGCTACGGCGCCACCACCACCGTGAATCTGGGGGGTTCGCGATGACCTTGTCTTGCTTGGCGCGCGGCGTCGCGGCCCGCCTCACAGCGGCCTGCGTAGCGGCCGTTCTGGGCCTCGTTGGCCTGTCTGGCGCGGCTGGCGCCTCGGGCTTTGGCGTGGCCGCCACCCATCCCAACCTGATGCGCGTGGCGATCTCGCGCGGCGGCGAGGGGCCGGTTTCTGAACAGCTTCTTCTGGGGCTGAACAAGGCGGCCATCGTGGAGCTGCCGGTCGACGCCCATGACGTTCTGGTCTCCAATCCGGCCATCGCCGACGCGGTCATCCGCACCCCGCGACGCGCCTATATCTTGGGCGTTGAGGGCGGGCAGACGAACGCCTTCTTCTTTGACGCCGACGGGCGCCAGATCCTTAATCTGGAGATCCGTGTCGAGCGCGACGTCACTGCGGTGCAAGACCTCATCGACCGCTTGTTGCCGAACGCCAACATTGTGGTCGAAGCGCTGAACGACAATCTGGTCCTGTCCGGTGTCGTCGGCTCGGCGAGCGAGGCCGATCAGGCCGCCAAAATCGCCCGCCGCTTCGTCGACGACGACGAGAAAATCCTCTCCATGGTCGCCATCAGCGGCAAGGAGCAGGTGCTCTTGAAGGTGCGCATCGTGGAAATGCAGCGCACCATCACCAAGCAGCTCGGCGTGGACCTTTCCAGCGCGCTGAGAGTGAGCGACGAGCTGGCCGTCGGCATCGCCACCGATCACGAGTTTTCGCTCATCGGGCGCTCGCTGGGCGGGGCCACGGCGGCCCTCGGCTTTAACAACCTCGGCGGCGGCGACGTGCGCAGCGCCGATCTCACCCTCCAGGCCTTGGAGCGTGTGGGGCTGGTGCGCACCCTGGCCGAACCCAACCTGACCGCGATCACGGGCGAATCGGCTGAGTTCCTGGCCGGCGGCGAGTTTCCGGTACCGGTCGGACGCGACAGCGAGGGCCAAATCATTATTGAATACAAGCCCTTCGGTGTCGGCTTGTCGTTCACCCCGGTGGTGCTCTCAGAAGGGCGCATCTCCATGTTCGTCTCGACCGAAGTGTCGGAGCTGACCAACCAGGGCGCGCTGGACATCAATGGCGGCGCAGTCGACAGCGACGGCGACGGGATTGTCGATACGGCCGTGGACGGTCTGACCTTGCCAGGTCTGAAGGTGCGCCGCGCCCAGACCACGGTGGAGATGCCGTCGGGCGGATCGCTGGTGATGGCTGGTCTGATCCAGGACAAAACCAAGCAGAACATCGACGGCACGCCGGGGATGAAAGACCTGCCGGGCATCGGGGCCCTGTTCCGCTCGCGCGATTATGAGAGCGACGAGACCGAACTGGTGGTGATCGTGACGCCGTACCTGGTGGAGAGCACCTCCGCCAATGCGCTGGCGACGCCGTCGGACGGCTACGCCACGCCCAACGAGCTGGAAACCATTTTCTTTGGCCGCCTGAACAAGGTCTATCGCGCGCCCGGTGCGAGCGTGGACGGCGGCGGCTGGCGCGGCCCGGTGGGCCTCGTACTCGACGACAAGCAAGGGTGAGGGCGATGACCTGCGTCACAACAAAAACAAGCCAGCGCTGGACGTTCCGCTCGTCGCGCTCGCGCGCCAGCGCGGCGCTCGCGGCCCTGATGATGGCGGCGGCCTGCGCCACCGCCGGACCGCCCGATCGCCTGCCAACTGAGCGCTACAAGATCACGGTTGAAGAAACCCGCGCCCTGTTGGAGTTGCCGGTGGTGGAGGGCCAGTTCGCGCTCAACCGCGACCAGCGGGCTGATCTGCGCGCCTTTGCCGCGGCCTATCGCGCGCGGGGCCACGGGCCGATTACCATCGCCTTGCCCGCCGGCGGACCGCGCGGCGACCTTGTTTTGCGCAACGCTGCAGAAGCGCGCGCGATCCTGGCTGAGCAGGGCATTGAACTCGCCGCACTCGACGGGGCGTCCTACGACGCGCGGACGCGCGGATCAGATGCGCCCATCGTGGCCTATTTCACCGCCTACGAAGCCATCGCGCCCGAGTGCCATCAGGCCTGGGACGACTTCAGCTTCACGCTGGGCGGCGCCAACACCTTGAACTTCGGCTGCGCCAGCCAAGCCAACTTGGCGGCCATGATTGCCGACCCCGCCGATCTCCTAGGCCCACGGACGCTGGGCCCGAGTGATACGGCGCGACGTGCATCCATCCTGGAAAAGTACCGTGAAGGCGAAACGACCGCGACGCAGCGCTCCGATGACGAGACTGCCACCGTGTCGAACGCTGTCGAATAGAAGAGGGGGAGCGGCCCGATGAATACCGAGTCGTTCTTATACGACGAGACAGAGTATCGCGCCGGCGCCACCGCGATCGGCCCGGACGAACCTGTCGAGGACATCTACGCTGCGCCGCAAGGCCTGGCCGATCAGCCGGTGCCGCGCATCACCATTGCCGCCTTCTGTGAGTTGCCGGAAACCGGCGCTCTGGTGCAGGCGGCGTCTGAAGACCGGCGCCTGTCGCGGGCCCATGTCGACGTGCGGTCCGGCGGTCTGCCGGCGGCCATCGAGATGTTCCACGACCAGTCGACCCCCAACCTGATCATTGTCGAAAGCGGCATGCGCGGGCGCGGCCTGTTTGAGCAGCTCGACGAGCTGGCCAATGTTTGCGACCCCGACACCAAGGTCATGATCATCGGGGCCACCAATGACATTGCCCTTTATCGCGAGCTGATGCGCCGCGGCGTCAGCGAGTATCTGGTGCCGCCGCTGACCCCGGTGGGTCTGATTCGCGCCGTCTCAGCGCAGTATGTCGACGCCGAGGCGCCGTTTGTTGGCAAGACGGTGGCGTTCATTGGCGCCAAGGGCGGGGTTGGCTCCTCCACTGTGGCCCACAACATTGCCTGGTCGATCTCAGAGACCGCTGGCGTGGACACGGCCCTGGCCGATCTTGATCTGTCGTTCGGCACCGCCGGCCTCGATTTCAACCAAGATTCGATGCAAGGCATCGCCGACGCCTTAAGCCAGCCTGACCGCGTCGACGACGTGATGATCGAGCGCCTCCTGACCCGCTGCACCGACCGCCTGACCCTGTTTTCTGCGCCGTGCACGCTGGACCGCGAATGGGAATTGCCGGTTGAGGCCTACGAGACGGTGATCGAAATCATCGCCAAGACCACGCCGCTGGTGGCGCTGGACTTGCCGCATCAGTGGTCAAGCTGGATCAAGCGGATGCTGTTGAGCGTCGATGACGTGGTGATTACCGCCACGCCTGACCTGGCGTGTCTGCGCAACGCCAAGAACATGTTCGACATTGTCTCGGCCGCGCGCCCCAACGACGTGGCCCCGCGGATCGTTTTGAACATGGTCGGCATGCCCAAGCGCCCGGAGATACCGCTTAAGGACTTCGCCGAAGCGGTGGGCGTGCAGCCGCAGCTCGTGCTGCCGTTCGACGCCGCCTTGTTCGGGCAGGCGGCCAACAATGGCCAGATGGTCGCCGACGTGAACGCCAGTTCGAAACCCGCCGAAGCCATGCGCACCTTCGCCGCCGGCCTGGTTGGGCGCGAAACTGAAGTTCCGTCGGGCTCGTTTCTCGACAAGCTCAAACTTCTCAAGCGCAAGTAGGGCGGGGACATGTTCGGCAAACGCACCGCCAACGAAGCCTCTGACGCGCCGGCGCCGCCGCCGACGGTCAAGCCTGGCATGGAGCCGCCAGCCCCCGGCGCAACCAAGCCGGGCATGGGGGCGGCTCCCATCGAGCCGCCGCCCACGCCGGCCCAGGCGTCCACCCCGGTCGCCTCAGCGCCTGCGCCCAAGCCGGCGGCCCACAAGCCTGCGCCCCACAAGCCAGCACCAAAGCCTGCGTCCCGGCCGGGCCAAAAGCCGGTCGCCAGCGCCAAGCCGGCGTCCGCCAAGCCCGTACGCGCCCCGGTCGATCCGACCGGCGAGCGCTCTGACGGCTTCTATGAAATCAAGACCACGATCTTCAACGCCCTGATCGACACCATCGATCTGGGCCAGCTGGCGCAGCTGGACATCGAAAGCGCAGCTGAAGAGATCCGCGACATCGTCACTGAGATCATCTCGATCAAGAACGTCGTGATGTCGATTTCCGAGCAGGAGCTTCTGCTTCAGGACATCTGCAACGACGTGCTTGGCTATGGTCCGTTGGAGCCTCTTCTGGCGCGTGACGACATCGCCGACATCATGGTCAACGGGGCTGGCAGCGTCTTCATCGAGGTGGGCGGCAAGGTCGAAAAGACCAACATTCGCTTCCGTGACAACGCCCAGCTGATGAACATCTGTCAGCGCATCGTGAGCCAGGTGGGCCGACGCGTTGATGAAGCCAGCCCGATCTGCGACGCGCGTCTCGCCGACGGCAGCCGCGTCAACGTGATCGCGCCGCCGCTTGCGCTGGATGGGCCGACGCTCACCATTCGTAAGTTTAAAAAAGACAAGCTCACCATGCAGGACTTGGTGAAGTTTGGATCCGTCACGCCGGAAGGGGCGCGCGTTCTGGGCGTCATTGGCGCCTGCCGCTGCAACATCTTGATTTCGGGCGGCACCGGCTCGGGCAAAACCACGCTCCTCAACACGCTCACCGCCTTCATCGATCCGACAGAGCGCGTCATCACCGCAGAAGACGCCGCCGAACTTCAGCTGCAACAGCCCCACGTGGTGCGCCTGGAAACCCGCCCGCCGAACCTTGAGGGCTCGGGCCAGGTCTTGATGCGCGACCTGGTCAAGAACTGCCTGCGGATGCGGCCGGAACGCATCATCGTGGGCGAGGTGCGCGGACCCGAAGCGTTTGACCTCTTGCAGGCCATGAACACCGGCCACGACGGCTCCATGGGCACGCTCCACGCCAACAGCCCGCGCGAGGCGCTCAGCCGATTGGAATCCATGATCACGATGGGCGGCTTCTCGCTGCCCTCCAAGACCATCAAGGAGATGATCGTCGGATCGATCGACGTCATCATTCAGGCGTCTCGTTTGCGCGACGGCACGCGCAAGATCACGCGGATCACCGAGGTGATCGGCATGGAAGGCGACGTGATCGTCACCCAAGACCTCTTTGTCTATGAGATCGAGGGCGAAGACGACGACGGAAAGATCAAGGGACAGCATCGCTCCACCGGCATCGCGCGCCCACAGTTTTGGGACCGGGCGCGCTACTTTGGCCTGGAGCGAGAGCTTGCCGCCGCCTTGGACGAGGCGGAGGGCTAGAGCGCCATGGGCGGGATCGACATCACCTTCATCCTGGTCTTGGCGTCGACCTTCTTTGCGGTCGGCGGCGTGGGCTATGTGCTCATGGGCGGCGGCCAAAGCCCGGTCAAAAAGCAGCGCGTCGACGACACGGTCGGGCGCGTGCGCCTGCGCGGCAAGCGCCAAGCCTCGGCCATCGACGCCAACGCCCAGCGTCGCCGCCAGGTGCAAGAGACCCTCAAGGATCTGGAAGCCAAGCAGCGCCGCGCCCGCAAGAACAACCTCACCATCAAGGCCCAGCTGCAACAGGCGGGCCTGTCGATCAACGAACGCGCCTTCTGGATGATCACGCTGGGAACCGGCGTTGTGGGCGCGTGCTATCTCTTGGTCATGGCCGGGCAGGCGCCTCTGATCGCCGGGGGCGCCGGGGGGGGGGCGGGCCTGGGCTTGCCGCGCTGGGTCTTAGGCTTTCTGCGCGGCCGGCGGATGAAGAAGTTCACCAACGAATTCGCCAATGCGCTTGATGTCATCGTGCGCGGCGTGAAGTCCGGTCTGCCGCTCAACGAGTGCTTGAAGATCATCGCCAAGGAATCTCCTGATCCAGTGGGGACGGAGTTTCAGCACCTCGTCGAAGCGCTGGCCATGGGCGTCGGCGTCGAAGAGGCGCTGGAGAAGATGTACTCGCGCATGCCGCTGGCCGATCTCAACTTCTTCAACATTGTGATCTCCATCCAGTCCAAGACGGGCGGCAACCTGGCCGAGGCGCTGACCAATCTGTCGGGCGTCATCCGCTCGCGCAAAATGCTCTACCAAAAGATCGAGGCGCTCTCAGGTGAAGCCAAGGCGTCGGCCATGATCATCGGCTCCTTGCCGCCCGGCGTGGCCGCCCTCGTGAACGCCACAACGCCGTCCTACATGGAAGAAATGTTCACCGACCCGACCGGCAAGATGATGTTGGTGGGCGGCGGCGTGTGGATGCTCTGCGGGATTTTGATCATGCGCCGCATGATCAACTTCAAGGTGTAGCCCGATGGCTGTCGCAGAACTCGCCAACACCGTCATGAACCGTGACAATATGATCGCGTTCGTCGCCGCCGCGGCGAGCTTTGCCACCATTGTCACGCTGGTCAGCCCACTCTTGAAAGACGGCAGGCTGGATAAGCGCATCCAAGACGTGTCGACCTATCGCGACCGACTGCGCCAGTCCAATCGCACGCGGCTTGAAGCTGAAAGCCGGCGCGGGATTCGCACCGATTCACGCGGGCCCTTGCGCCGGGTTGTCGATCAGCTGCAGCTGCAAAAGCTGCTCTTGGATCCCAAGCTGTCTGCGAAGTTGATGCAGGCGGGCTTTCGCGGTCAGCGGCCGGTGACGGTGTTCTACTTTGCCCGCATGATCACGCCGATCGTGATGTTTGTGGGCGCGCTGATTTACCTGTTCACCGTCAACGATCACGACCAGTCGTCCACGATGCGGCTGGCCGGCGCGCTTGGCGCGGGCTTTATCGGCTTGCAGCTGCCGAGCATCTATCTGTCCAACATTGCCCAGAAGCGCCGCGCTTCGATCATGCTGGCGTTTCCCGACGCGCTGGACCTGATGCTGATCTGCGTCGAAGCGGGCATGTCGATCGAGGCCGCGTTCCAGAAGGTGGCCGGCGAGATTGGCACCAGCTCCATCGAACTGGCCGAAGAGCTGTCGATGACGACGGCGGAGCTGTCCTATCTCAATGATCGGCGCGCCGCGTTTGACAACTTGGGCAAGCGCACCAACCACCCCGGCGTGAAGGCGGTGTCGACCGCGCTGATCCAGGCGGAACGCTACGGCACGCCCTTGGGCAATGCGCTGCGGGTGATGGCCAAAGAGAACCGCGACATGCGCCTGGCGACGGCTGAAAAGAAGGCCGCATCCTTGCCGGCCAAGCTGACCGTGCCGATGATCGTGTTCTTCCTGCCGGTGCTGTTTGTGGTCATTCTCGGACCGGCGATCCTGCGCTTTAAGGAAATGGGCCCGCTGGGCGGCTAAAGCCGGTCAGGAAAAGTGGGAACCGGTTTTCCGCCCGGACCGGCTGACAGGGCCAAACGCCGGTCAGGAAAAGTGGGAACCGGTTTTCCGCCCGGACCGGCTGACAGCGCCAAAAAACCGGTCAGGAAAAGTGGGAACCGGTTTTCCGCCCGCCGCCGCTGCGACAGACTTACTCAAGCCAGAATCCAGATCGAAGCGCCGAGACGCGCGCCTATTCGGAGGTCACTGAGCGCAGCGCGTCCCAGCGCGCCGGGCGGGTGATCATCGAGCGCACGAACGCCACATTGGCGCGCGCCAACTCAACCGACTGATCATTCTGCGCCATAGCTTCAGCGTCGGCAAAGCGGCCCTGAAGCGCCAGGGCGAGGGCGAGGTTCTGGCGCGCGCGATGGTCTGAACCGGGCAGATTGACCGCCTGACGCAGATAGCGCTCGCCAGCCTCCGGATCGCCCTCCAAGACATAGGACATGCCCATGTTGGTGAGGGCGGCGGGGGTCTGGCCTTGCAGGTTGAGCGCGCGCTGATAGCGCATGCGGGCGGCGGCGTGCTCGCCGGTGTGGTCCAGCGCCGCCCCAAGTCGCAAGAGCGCCAACGGGTCGAGCGGATCAAGATCAGAGGCGCGCTGAAGCGGTTCAACCGCGGCGCCGGCGCGCCCGTCTTCGATCAGGGCGGCGCCCAAAATCAGCAATAGGCCGCGATCGGACGGATGCAGGGAGAGGGCGCCTTGGGCGACGCCAGCGGCCACGCCGGCGCGCCCCACGGCGCGCTGGGCGCTGGCGTGCTCGCGCGCGGCCTGCAGGTCGGCCGGGTTGCGCTCGTACTCTTCAGACCAGAAGGCGGCGCGGCTCAGCGGATCGGCCTGCGAGGCGGCTTGACGCGCGGCCTGGGTGCCGGGGGTGAGGCGCTTGGCGGCCATCATCTCGGCCAGCTCGTATTCTTCGGGCGTCTTGGTCGGGGCCACGGCGCACGCCGACACACTCACCAGGGCGACCAGCGCCGCGCTAGCGCCCAGCCGACGCTTGAGCCGAGTTCTGGTCGGGCGGCGCGAAGATGAGACGGTCATGAGCAGACGCTCCCAGGCGAAAGTTGGCTGACTTGCGAAGGTGATCTGGCTTGGTGAACAAGCCTTTAAGACGCTGCGCAGCCGGCAGATGCGTCGCACCGCCCTGGCGGGGCGACGCGGCGGCGGGCTAATCTGATCGTGCGAATCAATGACTGTCCGCGCCGCCGCCTCTCTCGCCCGGCCCCTCTTGCCTGGCGCCCTTAGGGGGCTGGCGCCGTAGAGGTCTGGCGCCTTAGGGCCCCAGGCCCCATGACTTTAGGCCTCAGAACTTTAGGCCCAGGCCCTTCATCCAGGCGCTCAAAGGAGTGTTCCACCGTGCTTTCGTGTTTTGCCGCCGCTGACGCGCCCGCCTGCGCGCTCCACCTCGTTAATCCCAGCTCCCGCGAGACAACCCTGGTTGCCCTGGGCGACGGCGCCCAAGCCTTCGCGGACGCGGCCGAGTATCGGGCCAAGCCGGGCGAGGTGTTCTATGTCCCCGGCGAGGCCGGCGCGCTGCGCGCGGTCCTGATCGGCGTCGACCCGGCAGGCGATCCGTTTGGCGTCGGCGGGGCGGCGCTGGGCTTGCCGGCCGGCGCCTACCGCATCGAAACCGCGCCCGAGGCTGCATCCCTGCGCGACATCGCCTTTGCCTGGGGCGTCGGGGCGTACCGGTTCACCCGCTACAAGTCCGCCGACCGTGAGCCGGCCCGCCTGGCGGCGCCAGCGGGCGTGGACATGGCTGACGTGGAGAGCGACGTGCGCGCCGTGTGGCTGACGCGCGATCTGGTGAATACGCCGACCCAAGACATGGGCCCGGCGCAGCTGGAGGCCGCCGTGCGCGAAGTGGCGGACGCCCACGCCGCCAAGCTTGACGTCGTCACCGGCGAGGCGTTGCTCAAAGAGAACTATCCCATGGTCCACGCCGTTGGCCGGGCCGCAACCAAGGTCCGCGCGCCGCGCATACTGGAGCTGAGCTGGACCGGCGGCGACGCCGCCCATGTGGTGCTGGTGGGCAAGGGTGTGTGTTTTGACACCGGCGGGCTCAACCTGAAGCCGGGCGATTACATGCGCAACATGAAGAAGGACATGGGCGGGGCGGCCAACGCCTTGGCGCTGGCTGGTCGGGTGATGGACGCCAAGCTGCCGGTGCGTTTAACGCTCATCATTCCCGCGGTTGAGAACGCGGTGGACGGGGACGCCTTTCGGCCCGGCGACATCTTGGACAGCCGATCGGGCAAGACGGTGGAGATCGAAAACACCGACGCCGAAGGCCGGCTTGTTCTGGCTGACGCCCTGACCCGCGCCAATGAAATTGACCCAGATCTTGTCCTCGATTTTGCCACGCTGACCGGGGCGGCGCGCGTTGCGTTGGGGCCTGAGTTGGCCCCGTTCTATACCGACGACGAGAGCTTGGCGGCTGATCTTATAGCGGCGTCTCAGGCAAGCCGAGATCCGGTGTGGCGGATGCCGCTGTGGGCCGGCTATGGCTCCGGGCTCGACAGCCCCATCGCCAACGTGCGCAACCTGGCGGGCTCTCCTCTGGGCGGGTCGATCACGGCTGCGCTGTTCTTGCAGCGCTTCGTGGACACCAAGGCCTGGATGCATTTTGACATTTTCGCCTGGAATCCCACCGCCCGGCCGGGGCGCCCCGCTGGCGGAGAAATGCAGGGGGCGCGCGCCGCGTTCGCCATGTTGGCGGCGCGATTTCCCCGCTCGGCGTCATGAGTGTAAGCCCGCGCCCCAAAACCAATCGTCAGACCGCTCCCAAGACGCCATGACGGCCCGCCGCGCACGCCACGCGGCCCTGTCGGCCTGGCGCCAGATGGTGGCGGGGGAGGTGGGTGAAGACGGGCCCGATCTGAGCGCGCGTCAGTGGGCCATCCTGCTGCACGTCTATCTAGAGACCGCCCCGCACACGGTGCGCGGCCTGAGCGCGGCGCTGGTTCTGGGCAAGCCGGCGGTGACGCGCGCCCTGTCCACGCTGGAGCGCCTGGGCCTGGTGCGCCGCGCCCCGGACCCGGCCGACCGGCGCTCCATTCACGTGCAGCGCACCGTGCGCGGATCGGTGTATCTTACCGAAGCCGGCGAGCGCATGGCCCAGGCCTTGAACGCCTATGCAGCCGACGCGCGCAAGCAGGGTGACGAGGAGGACAGATCATGACGCCCAACGATGTGTGCGCGTCGCCCGACGCCGATGCGCGGGCTGGTTCTTTCTATGTGGCCGCTGTCTGGCCCGCCCTCGCCAAGGCGCCGGCGCTGGACCCGATGCGCGCGGGCGGGCCCCTCAGCGCCAACGCCGCGCGGCCCAACCCAAAGCAGGACCCAGAGCGCTATCAAATCAGCGCCGGCGTGGCCGCCCTGCGCGCCAGCCCGCAAGATGACGCAGAGATGATCACCCAGGCCCGCCTGGGCGAGGAATTGGACGTCTTTCTGGAAGACGACGGCTGGGCCTGGGCCCAGTCGCAGCGCGACGGCTATGTCGGCTGGGTCTCGATGGACGCCGTATCCAGGCCCGTGTGCGCTCCCACGCACCGCGTCCGCGCCTTGCGCGCCTACGCCTACAGCGCCCCCAGCGTGAAGGCGCAGGCGCATTTTCTGATCAGCTTGGGCGGCCATGTGACCGCCACGGGCCGAACCGAGAATAGTTTTGTTGCGATTGAGCGCGCCGGCTGGGTGGCGCAGGCCGCGCTTGAGCCTGTTTTGGACCCCTCCCAGGCCAAGATCACCGATGGATCTGTGGCCGGAGCCGTAGATTGGGTCAGCGTCGCTGAACGCCTTCTTGGGACGCCCTATCAGTGGGGCGGCGTGGAGAGCCTTGGCCTTGATTGCTCAGGTCTGATCGTGGTGGCTCTGGAAGCGGCTGGCGTCCTGGCTCCGCGCGACACGGGGCTGCAGGAGCGCGTCTTGGGCGCGCCGGTGGCCGGCGGCGCCGACGCCCAGCTTGCGCGCGGCGACCTGGTGTTCTGGAAGGGCCATGTCGGCGTGATGCTCGACGCTGAACGCCTGTTGCACGCCAACGCCCATCACATGGAGGTCGCCGCCGAGCCGCTCGCCGGCGCGCGCGCCCGCATCGCCGCCGCCTACGGCCCGATCACAAGCGTGCGGCGGTTCTAGACAGCCGCTGGCCCAGGAACCCGCGCTCCCTGTTCACCCTCTAAGACCTGTTCACCCTCTCAGAGGGGGCGTCTCAGCCGGCGTCGGTGAGCGCCGGCTCGACAACCTCTTCAATCGCCTCGACGGCCGCATCGACCGCCTCTTCAACGGCGTCCGCGCCCGCGTCGACGCTGGACGGCGTCTCCAGGCCCTCAGGCGCTTCCAGCTCAAGGCCGTCATCGACCGGGGCGACCATCGCGGGAAGCGGATCGGGCAGGGGAACCGGGTCGTCGGAAAGCGAGCGCATGTAGGCGACGATGTTGATCCGATCGCTCTGCTTGCGCAGGCCGGCAAACGACATGGCGGTGCCGGGAACGTAATTGCGTGGGCTTTCCAGGTACTCGTACATGTTCTGGAAGCCCCACTCCTTGCCGTACTCCACCATGGCGTTGGAGTAGGAGAAGCCCTCAACGCCGCCGGCGACGCGGCCGAAAATGTCATAGAGATTGGGGCCGGTCATCGTGTTGCCGCCCTGATCAAAGGTGTGGCACGACACGCACTTGCGCGCGACTTTCTCGCCCGCTGAGATGTCGGCGACCGCCAACAGGGCGCCAAAATCAACCGGGCCCTCCACCACGTCCGGGCCGGGGCCTGGGCCGTCGGGCAGATCGATCAGGAACGCCGGCTCGTCCAGCCCATGCGGATGATAAATGATGTGGGCGATCTCTTTGAGCCCGAAGAGGGCAAGCGCCGTTCCGAGAATGGCTCCGGCGATCTTGTTCCAGAACAGACCATCCATGGCGAGGTTCCCTGCTTCGTTGTCAGGCGCGTCTTGTCGCGCGCCCAAAAGTGATTCGTTCTGCGCTGACGCGCCTTCTGGCTGAATGGCACGCCTGCATACCTGGCGCAACGCGTGCAGGTGACGCAGCCGGCCGACCAGCCGTCGCCCGAGCGCGCGTGCTCCTTCAAGCGATACGACATGGGGCGCGCCTTGGGCTTGCGGCCTAGGGTCGCAACGGGGTAAGCGCTCGCGCGCACTTCAGTGGGAAAGGCCAGCTCATGCCAGCCGCAACAGGCGACATCGCGTTCCAGGGCGAGCCGGGGGCCTATTCAGCGCTGTCGTGCAAGGCGGCCTATCCAGACCTCACGCCGCGCGCGTGCCCCACGTTTGATGACGCCTTTCGCGCCGTGGAAGAGGGGCGCGCCACGCTCGCCATGATCCCGGTTGAGAATTCCGTGGCCGGGCGCGTGGCCGACATTCATCACCTGCTGCCCGGCTCGTCTCTGCACATCGTGGCCGAACACTTCGAGCCGGTGCGTCACTGCCTGATGGCCCCACCTGGAACCACGCTCGACGCGGTGACCCATGTCCACTCTCACCCCCAGGCCCTGGCCCAGTGCCGCCGCCTGATCACGCAGCGCGGCTGGACGGCCATGCGCGAACTGGACACGGCGGGCGCGGCGCGCATGGTGGCGGCTGCCGCACCAGACGCCGCAATGGGCGCCGGCGCGGCCGCCATTGCATCGCAGCTGGCCGCAGAGATTTACGGCCTTGAGATCCTCGCGCGCGACATTCAAGACGATCCGGACAACACCACCCGCTTCATCGTCATGGCCCGCGAACCCGCCACGCCGCCGCGCGACACGCCGGTGTGCATGACCTCTTTCATCTTTCGGGTCCGCAACGTGTCCGCCGCGCTCTACAAGGCGCTCGGCGGATTTGCGACGAATGGCGTGAACATGACCAAGCTGGAGAGCTATCAAATCGACGGCGGCTTTACCGCGACCCAGTTCTACGCCGACGTCGAGGGGCGACCTGACGAGCCACAACTCGCGGCCGCCCTTGAAGAGTTGCAGTTCTTCAGCTCGCGCCTGCGCATCGTCGGCACCTATCCCGCCCACGCCTATCGCCGGGGACGCAGCTTGCGGTCCTAGACCGCTTCCGTCTTTGACGGAATCGGTCGTCGGCTTCTTTTTTCGCTCACGGCGTGCCGGCGGACGCCGCCAGACTGCGTGGGGGCAGCCTCCGCGGGGGCGGCCTAAACGGCCGACGGGCCTTGCCCGGGGGAGCGTTTCCGCCAAAGGCGAAAACGCTTTAGCCCGGCCCCGCGACGCCCAAAGTAGGATCGGCGCCCGAACTCGGGGTGGAATTGGCGCCCGCCTCCCCCCAGTCGGGGCAATTGGGGACGGCGTCCTGGGGCGAGAGGTTGCGCAGCTTGAGATAAAGGCGCGCTTCGGCGTGTTCTACCAGGCTGAACGTTGTGAAGTCATCCAACTCAACGTCGGCCAAGACCTCGGCGTGGCGGCGGTCAAACTCCATGCGCGCGCCATGGCCCCACAACTGGCCGACCGCCGCCCATCGCAGCGCATTGGCGGTTCGATGTCGGGGAAAGATGGCTGGAAGCGGGTTGTTGACCATGCCTTCAATGGCGGCGGGACAGCCGAACTGGGCGGCCGCCTCAAGACCGCGCATCAGCGTTTCGTGTGCGTCCGGATCATAGTCTTCGAACACCCTGTCTCGCGCGCTCTCGGGGCCCCAGATCATCGTGGCGATGTCGGCGTCGCCCGACCAGGCGCGTGAGTGCTCCAGCAATTCGTCTAATCGGGCGATGTCGTTTTCATACAGGACATCGGAAATGTAAGAGGCCACCGACTGCGGTTCCACGAAGGTGGCGTTGTCCCACCACGGCTCATAGCCGCCAAGGTCGTCCGCGCGTCCAAAGTCGTCTGAAAGACCAGCGGCGTTCCGCGACGCCTCCACACGCGCGCTCTCATCCCCGCTTCCACACCCGGCCCCGCTTCCACACCCAGCCAGGAGGAATAGGGCGGCTGCCGCCGCGCGGGCGGCGAGCATGGGGGCGCCGAGCACAGGGGCGCCGAGCATAGGGGCGCCCAAGGCGCGAGCGCAAAGCGCGGTCATGCGTCGCTTCTCGTCGTCCGGTCGGCCACCCAGTCTGCAATCAGATGCGTGGCGATCGCCGTGCCGGGCGGCACATTGGCGGTCTTGTGGGTGTCGGCGACCAGATCCGCCGCCTCTTGCCGGGTAAACCAGCGCGCCGCCTCAAGTTCGATCCCGTCCGCCTCGGCCGTTGGCTCAAGCGCCTCAGCGGTGACGCCAATCATCAAAGAGGACGGAAACGGCCAAGGCTGCGAGGCGCGATAAGAGACAGCGCCGATGGGCGTCTTGGCCTCCTCCATGGCTTCACGGCGCACCGCCGCCTCCAGCGTTTCGCCGGGCTCTACAAAGCCCGCCAGGCACGAGAACATGCCGTCAGGCCACGCCGCCTGGCGGCCCAAGAGCGTGCGGTCCTCATAGGTGATCAGCATGATCACCACCGGATCGACGCGCGGAAAGTGCTCAGCGCCGCAGGACGCGCAGGCGCGTTTCCAGCCGCCCTCGGTCATGTCTGTGGGGTGGCCGCAGCGCGCGCAAAAGCCGTGGCGCGCATGCCAGTCCAGGACCGAGCGGGCGAGGGCGAAGACACTGGCGTCGCGCCGGTCGATGACGTTGGCCATCGCGCGCAGCTCAGTCCAGGCGCCCATGCCGGTGAGCGGAAACGCACCGCCCGGCTCGCGTTCAGGATCGAGGTTAACCGCAAACACCGGGGCCCCGTCGTCAAACCCCAGGAACACCTCCGGTCCGAGCGATCCTGCAGAGACGGACGCGCCGTTCAAGAGCGCGGCCGACGGCGCGGCGGCCTCCAGGGCGAACACCTGCCCGCGCCACATCGGCGCCAAAAGCACGTGGGTGTCGCGGCGCGCCTTGGCCACGGCGTCGGCGTCTTTGCGCACCGTGTCGGCCCGGTCCAGCGGATCATCGCAGAAGGCCATGGGCTGAAGATCAAGGGCGTCGGTGGGCATGGGCGGCATCTCTTGGCGGAAAACTGTCGGATCGGCGAATTGTTGGCGCCGCATACAAGTGAGGGCGGGGTATGCGACTTGCCCACCAAGCACGCTCAGCCGCGCGCCGCCAGTGGGTTGGCCGTTTGGCGCGGCCCGGACACGGCGAATATTGGTGGCCCAAGCGGGGCACGGGGAGGGGCGGCCCGGCGCGCCAGGTTGGTCGGAGCGACTGCGACAATGAATGCAATTGCAAATCATTCGCAATTTTGAGATCGTGACCTGCCTGGACGATTCGGGTGGGGCGTCGGCTCAGTTCAACGGGGTCACGGTCGTCGCCGAGACGCCCCCGAGACGCCCCCGAGACGCCTCAGGCGCCCACTGCGCCGTCCGGTGAAACTTTGGCGCCCAGGCGCCCAGGGGAACAGGCTCACGCGAGCGCAAAAATGAGGAAAGATCGAAGATGAAAGACCCCGCCAACCGTTCCGCCCGCACCTCATTTTCAGGTTCAGCGGCCAATTCATCTCCCAATGCTTCCGCCTATTCTTCGGGAGGCGCGCATTCACGGATCGAAGCGCAAGCAACGAGCGGCGGGGCGCATCCAGACGCCATACGCCGCGCCGTGGCGGAGTGGCTGGAAACCCAAGGCGCCGTGGTCGCCTATTGGCGCGAAGTGGTTGTCGCCGCCCACGCCGACCCCGAGCTTGCCGCCGACCTTGACGTGCACGCCGCCTTCCTCGCGCAGGCGGCGCGCCACCACGCGCAGCGCTGAAGCCTCTTGCAAGCGGGGCGCTGTCGCGTGCTATGCAGGCGCTGGAGGCCGGCGCTGGACGATGTCCTCGCCAACCCGGTCAGGTCCGGAAGGAAGCAGCCGTAACGAGATCGCCTCGGGTCGGCGTCCGGTCTCCAACCGCTCACGCCAAGGCTTATGACGAGAGGCGCCCCACGCCTTGTCCAGAGGGCCCTGTCCAGAGGGTTCTGTCCTTAGGCGCTGTCCAGAGGCGTAAAGAGCCTCAAGACTCCCCCCCGGGCGCAGAGTTCGCTAGAACCGCGCCATGACCACGCCGCAAGCCTATCAGGTTCTCGCGCGCGCCTATCGCCCCCAGAGCTTTGACGATCTGATCGGGCAGGAGGCGATGGTGCGCACGCTCACCAACGCCTTCGCCGCCGGGCGGATCGCGCATGCGTTCATGCTGACGGGCGTGCGCGGCGTGGGCAAGACGACAACGGCGCGGCTGTTGGCCCGCGCGCTCAACTATGCGCAGGACGATGCGGGCCCAAAGGATGCGGGCCCAAATGATGTGGACCCAAAGGATGGGCCGCGCCTGGCGCTCAACCCGCCGGGCGTGCACTGCGCCGCGATCGCCGCCTCCAACCATCCCGACGTCATGGAGATGGACGCGGCCAGCCGCACCGGCGTCGGCGATATCCGCGAGATCTTGGAGAGCGTGCGCTATGCGCCGGTGTCGGCGCGCTACAAGGTCTACATCATCGACGAAGTGCACATGCTCTCGACCAGCGCCTTCAACGCCCTGTTGAAGACCCTCGAAGAGCCCCCCGCGCACGTCAAATTCATCTTCGCCACCACGGAAATTCGCAAAGTGCCGGTGACGGTCCTGTCGCGCTGTCAGCGCTTTGACCTGCGCCGGGTGGAGGCCGACCGTCTGGTCGCACATCTCAGCGCCATCGCCGACAAGGAGGGGGTCAGCATTGACGTTGACGCGCTGCGGCTGATCGCGCGCGCCAGCGAGGGCTCGGTGCGCGACGCCCTGTCGCTGCTTGATCAGGCGATTGTGCAGGGCGGGGAAGTGGACGCCAACGCCGTGCGCGGCATGCTTGGCCTCGCCGACCGCACCGAGAGCTTTGCCCTGTTCTGCGACCTTCTGAACGCCGATGAGGCGGGCGCTCTTGCGCGCCTCGATGCGCTCAACGCTGCCGGCGCCGACCCCATCAGCGTGATGCGCGACCTTCTTGATCACTGTCATGACGCCACCCGCGCCAAGGCGCTGGGCGAGGCGGTGCGTCTTGCCGAGGCCTCTGACCAGGTGGCGCGCATCCACGCCCTGGCTGCGGCCACGCCCATGGGCCTGTTCGCGCGCGCCTGGCAGATGCTGTTGAAGGGCTATGAGGAAACGCGCAGCGCCCCTGACGCCGCCGCCGCCGCAGAAATGGCGCTCTTGCGGGTGGCGCTCGGCGCCCGGCTGCCGGCGCCCGAGGACGCCGCGCGGATCATGGCGGGCGGCGGGCCGACAGAACAGTCTTCCTCTGGCCCGTCTTCCTCTCACCCGTCTTCCTCTGGCCCGTCTTCCTCTGGTTCGGGGTCGGCCCAGCCCGACACGTCCGATCCTTCATCAGGCGACGGAGCACCGGCGGGCGCATCGGGGGCGTCTGGCCGCGCGGCGTCACCGACTGACGGAGACAGCGCGGCGGCCCGCGCCAGCGGCGCGCCCGAGCCTGCGCGTCTTGAGGTGTCCGGCGCCGCGGGCGAGGCCAGATCTCAGCGCGCAAGCCCCAGCGCCCGGCTGACCAGCGTGTCCGGGGGCGCCGGGACAGGCGCGGCGGCCGCGCTGCGACTGGCGCCATCCCAAGATGAGTTGGCCCCCGCCGAATTGGTGTCCGACGAGAGGGCGACCGAAGCGGCGCGGCAAAGCCGCGACGGGCGCCACGCGCCAAGCACGGATAATCGGCATAGAGATGACCTGGGCGCCGCGGAAGCTGGGCCGCCGCTGGAGGCCTATGAGGGCGACCCAGGCGCGGAACCATATGGCGACGCTGGTCACCGAGAGTATGACGGCCCCAATGATCCGGGCCCGGATCGCGCCGTCTATCAACCCGATGATCCGCACATGCCCGCCACCCTGGGTGAGATCAGCGCCCTGGCCGCAGCCAAGCGCGACCTGATGTTGTGGTATGACATTGAGAAGTTTGCCCGACCGGTTCGCATCGCGCCGGGCCGGGTGGAGTTTCAGCCCGTGGACGGGGCGCCGCGCGACCTGGCCGCTCGGCTCGCCCGCCGGCTTCAAGAATGGACCGGGGAGCGCTGGCTGGTGTCGGGCGACGACAAGGCCAAGGGCGGCGAAACCCTGGCCGAAGCGCGCGCCCGCGAACACGCCGCCCTGTTAGAAGCGGTGCGCCAAGAACCGGCCGTGCTTGCGGTCTTGGAGGCCTGGCCGGGCGCAGACATCCTCAAGGTCCGCCCGCGCGTCGCCTCAGACCCGCCAGGCGGCGCCTAAACACCTCGCCAGCAACAAGGGAGAGCAGACATGAAAGACCTCTCAGGCCTGATGAAGCAGGCGCAAGAGATGCAAGAGGCGCTGCAAAAGGCGCAGGCGGAAATCGAAGCCCTGGAGGTGGAGGGGGTCGCCGGCGCCGGCGCGGTCAAGGTAGTGCTCAGCGGCAAGGGCGAGGCGCGCTCGGTGCGCATTGATCCCGCCCTGATGACCGACGGCGAAGTGGACGTCATCGAAGACCTGGTCGTGGCCGCGTTCAACGACGCCAAGCGTAAGGCCGACGAGGAAGGCGCAAAGCGGATGGGCGGCGTGACCTCGGGGCTGGGCGGGCTGGCCTCCATGCTGCCGCCCGGATTCAAGCCGCCGTTTTGAGCCTTGCTTTTTCAAGGTGTCGGCGCGCGGCGCCGGCTGATCGACGCTGCATGGGCTAAGCTGGCGGCGCGTCTGATTCGGTCTCAATTCTCGGGCCTCAGTTCTGGGG
>CAYGQB010000033.1:4499-20253 GCA_964351895.1 uncultured Caulobacterales bacterium | reverse complement strand
CTGGCGATCTCGACGTCGGGGACATCTTGCGGCCGGGTGATGAGCGACAGGTGGCCATCATGCAGTGCGCCCATCGTCGGCACGAGCGCTACCCGTCCTCCATGCGCCCGCACGCCGGCGACAAAGGCGCGCACGCTGGCCGCGCTGTTCAGGCGCACCGGCGATTGATCAGGAGAGAGGTCGGGGTCTGGGCGGGTCATGGGCCGCCTGACCTATCGCGCCGCGCACGCGGTTTCAATGCCAGAAAGGGCCAGACGGGCGGGCGGCGCTTGCGGGTGCGCATCGCGCGCATGATCCAGGTGCGGCGCGCGATCTGAGGTTGGCGCAGTTTACCGACGCTTAACCACCTCAGGGCGACAAAAGATCGTATGAAAACCGCTGTCACTTCGCGCCCCGTTCTGATGGGGCGCCCCGTTCTGAGAGGTCGCCTCGCACGGCTGCGCCGGACCCTCGTTGTCGGCGCGCTGGTATCAGCTCTGGCTGGGTGCGGGGCGTCGTCGGTGCTTGATCGTTCTCAGGCTCCCCAGCCGCTGCGCGCTGAAATCGTGTCCGTGCATGAAGCCCTAAACGGGCGCGCCCGATCGAGCGCGAGCTGGGATGACGCTTCTCAATCGCTCGCCGCTGACGCCGCTGACGCTGCGCCGGGCGGAGGCATGGGCCTCGCCGCGGCGGCTGCGCCGCGCGGTCTGCACGCTGCGGTGGGCCGCGCCGCACCGGCTGCGCTTCACGCCGCCAGCTTTGTCGATCGCGCCCATCCTTTGAGCGCGACCGCCTCTCTCAACGCTGGCGCGCCGGAGGCGGCCCTGCCGACCTCGTCGAGCGTGCTCTTGTCTGTTCACCTTGCCTCCTATCGCTCAGCCGCCACCGCGCAAGCCGGCTGGGAGCAGCTGTTTGCCGCCGCGCCAGCGGTGCTCAACGGGTTAGAGCCACGTCTTGAGCGCGTCGACTTGGGGCCGGACAAGGGCGAGTTTCTGCGGTTGAAGGCGGGGCCTGTGGGCTCGCGCGCCGAAGCCAATGCGGTGTGCGACACGCTGCGCGCGCAAGGACGCTACTGCGCTCTGGACGCCTTTAACGGTGAGGCGCTGCGCCGCTAGAGGATTTCCGCCGAAGGCGGAAACGCTCCCCCGGGCAAGGTCCGTCGGCCGTTTAGGCCGCCCCGGCGGCGGCGCGCAAGCGGCGACCTGCGCGCCACACCGTAGCGCGCCGAACGCGACTCACGGCATCGCTAGTCCTCTTGGGAGGGGCGGTCGCCGTGTCAAACATTCAACAGATCAAGCCAGGGCCGGGCGCGCGCGTCGTGGTGTTCGGCGGCCCGCGCGACGGGGCCGGGCGCACCAGCCTGGTCGCCAACTTGGCCGTGGCTCTGTCGCGCGGAAGCTTGCGCGTTGGCGTGTTGGACATGGACGTGGGCGCGCACGATCTGTCGGTGTGGCTGGCGCGTCGGCGCGCGCGGCTGGCGCAAGAGCCCGACCTTGTCATGCCGGCGGGTCTGGTTAGCGCCCCGCGCTGGACACAAGACCGGGTGAACGCGGAACGCGACGAGCTGGCGCGCTGGGACGCGACACTGGCGGCCATGTCAGCGGCTTGCGACGTCCTTTTGATCGACGCGCCAAGCGGCGGCGGCTCTCTTGTGCGGCGGATCCATGAGAGCGCCGACGTGGTGGTGACCCTGGTCACCCAAGGCGACGCCGGCTTTGACAGCTTGTTTGAGCCAGGCGAGGACGGCCTGGCGACCGCGCGCCCCTCAAGCTATGTGCGCTCGGTTTGGGAGGCACGCCGGCGGCGCGGCGCACGGTCGACGCCCGCCTTTGCGTGGCGCCTCACGCCCACGCGCGGTCTGGATCGCGATGCGCCCGCCCACCGCCTGCGCGCCGAACAAGCTGAACGCCTGGTGGGGGCGAGTTCTGGGCCGGTGATGAGCGAGCGCGCCTGCGTGCGCCGGGGTCTGGACGCCGGCCTGACGGTGTTTGACGCCCCGCCGGTCGAGGGCTCGGACGAAACGCCTGATTACGAGTCTTATTGCGCTGAATTGCGGATGTTGGCGATCGTTCTACAGTTGTCTGGCCTTGAAGGTGCGCCCATTGGGTTTTAGCTCCAAGGGATGGAACTGGAACGCCATGACCCGTGAACGCCCGCTTTTTGAGGGCCCGTCAGCCCGACGCCGTGTGAGCGGGCGCCATGTCCGCTGATCGCCCGCGTCGTCCTGACGCCCCGCCCAGTGCGGCGCGCGATCGGGCCGATCGGTCTGTGCGCGCGGGTCAGGCGCCGTCTGAGGGCAAGCTGGCCCGGACCGGAAAGGTCTCAGGCTCGGTGCGCGACTTTCTCAACCAGGCCGACCAAACCCCTGCCGTGGCCCCCGCGGGTGCGGCGGGGCGGCTGGGCGTCATCATCGACGCCACCATGAGCCGCGAGGCCACCTGGGACATGGCCATGTCGATCCAGGGCGAAATGTTCGCCGCCGCCGCCGAGCATGGCGGGGTGCTTGTGCGCCTGACCTATTTTCGCGGCGTGGGCGACTGCCGCGCCTCAAGCTGGACGCCTGATCCTCAAGTCTTAGGGCGCGCCATGTCGACGGTGCGCTGTCACGCTGGCGCCACCCAGTATCGCCGCGCTCTGAGCGATCTTCTCAAGGAGGCGCGCCAAGCCAAGGTGGCGGGCTGTGTCGTTATCGGCGACGCGTTCGAGGAGCACCTGGACGAGGTGGCCGCGATTGCCGGCGAATTGGGCATGCTGGGCGTGCGCGGCTTTTTCTTCCATGAAGGCCGGGACATGGGCGCGCGCCGGGCGTTTGAGGAGCTGGCGCGTGCGATGCGCGGGGTCTGTCTGCCGTTTGACGCCGGGGCTGCGGACGCCTTGCGCCAGCTCTTGGGCGCGGCGGCGGCCTATGCGGCGGGCGGTGACCAGGGCTTGCGCGCCTACGCTGAGCGCAAGGGCGGCGCGGCGCGTCAGGTCGCCGGGCGCCTCACCGGACCGGAGGGGAGCTAGCCATGGTGTGGCTGCTCGCCGGCGTCGGTCTTCTGGTTCTCACCTATGCACTCGCCGGTCTTTTTGTGCGCGCCGACGCGGCCAAGATCGCCCAGTCGGTGACCCGATTTGGCGGCGTGGCGGCGATCGGGCTGGGGCTTCTCTTAAGCTTGCGCGGCGCCGTCGCCATCGGCGCGCCGCTGGCCCTGTTCGGCTTTTCCATGTTGCGCCGGCGCTCTGGCGTGGCGGGTGGATCGGATCGCTCTGCGGTTGAAACCCAGACGGTGCGCATGACGCTGGAACGCTCCACCGGGCTCATGGACGGCGAAGTCCTTGAAGGGCCGTACGCCGGCGCGCGCCTGTCGGAGTTGTCGCGCGCGCAGGTGGAAGAGGTGTTGGCCCACGCCGTGCGCGGCGATCCGGATGCGGCCGCCCTGTTGCGCGCCTACCTGTCGCGCCGCAACGAAGGCGGCGGAGACGACGAAGGGTTCGACGCTGGCGAGGCGGGCGGGGGCCAAGCACGCGGCGGCGCATTTGGGCCGATGACCCCCGATGAGGCGCGCGACATTCTCGGCGTTGGACCGGGCGCCACGCGCGCTCAGATCAAGGCGGCGCACAAGCGTCTGATGCTGGTCGCGCATCCCGACCGGGGCGGATCAGACGCCTTGGCGGCGCAGATCAACCGCGCCAAGGATGTGCTTCTGGGTCGCTGACGGCTGAACGCGCCGACTTGGGACATTAGGCGGGCTCAGGGGGACTTTAGGCGGGCTTAGGACCCGGCGGCCGCAACGAAACAGGCTTGCCCGGAGGCCTTGAGCGACACGCACACCTGATCGGCCGCTGAGCGCGAGGCGCCGGTGAGCCGAGCCCGCCAGACGCCGCCTGAAGCCTCCACCACCGGCGTGAAGGCGTCCACGCCGGGCGCGCGCGAGGCCTGAATCTCGCGCACGCGATCCCAGGCGCTCTCCGACGAAGAATAGGCGCCGACTTGGATCATCCAGCCGCCCGCTAATGCCTGTGCGGGTGCCGACGCAGGCACAGGCGCAGGTGCGGGGGGCGTCACCGGGTGCGTTACTGGGCGCGTGTTCGCCGAGGCGACGGGCGCGGGCGGCGCGTCCTCGATGATAATCTGAACCCCGCGCTGTCCGGTCTCAGTGGCGGTGTCGGTGACCTCGTCCGCATCGCCCTGGGCCAGGGTGAGGGCGCTGGCGGGATCAGGCTCGGCCGCCGCGCGCAACATCACTGCGACCGGGTTCGGGGCAGGCTCTGGGGCGGGAGCCGGCGCGGTGAAGGCGGCCGATCTCAAGCTCGGTGAACCGGGCGGCGGGACAAACGCCACCGCCAGCGGAGCGCCGGGATCAGGCGCGCTGGACCGCGCAGGCGCGGCCGGGCGCGTGTCCTCAATGGAGTCAAACGCCGCGTCTAAAAGTTCGGCGGCGTGCACGTCGCGAGCGCGCGAGTTGGGGCCGCCCATGACCACCGCGATGAGGCGGGTGCCATCGCGCTCAGCCGAGGCCACGACATTATAGCCCGACGCGCGCGTGTAGCCGGTCTTCAGCCCGTCGGCCCCTTCAAACAGCCGCAAAACGCCGTTGTGATTGTTGTAGGTGCGCCCGTTCCACTGAAAGTCGCGCAACGCAAAGAAGGCGTAGTAGTGCGGGAAATCTTCCATCAGCGCTTCGCCGAGCCGCGCCATGTCGCGCGCTGTTGTGGCGTGCTTGACGTCGGGCAGTCCTGAGGCGTTGGCGAACCGTGTGTCCTCCATCCCGAGCTCGCGCGCGCGCCGGGTCATGTCGCGGGCGAACTGGTCCTCTGACCCGCTGATGCGTTCGGCCAAGACCACCGCCGCGTCATTGGCGCTCTTGACCACCATCGCCTTGATCACGTCCAGCGTGCGAATGCGGGTTCCCGCGCGCAGGCCAATTTTGGACGGGGGTTGGCGCGCGGCGCGGCGGGACACGCGCATCTCGTCGCCCAGCCCGATCTCGCCCGCCTCCATCGCTTCAAAGAGCATGTAGAGCGACATCATCTTGGTCAGAGACGCGGGATAGCGCACCTCGTCGGCGTCAACGGCGTGCAGGACGGTGTGGGTTTCAGCATCGATGACCAGGCTGGCGAACTTCTCGCGCGCCTGGGCCGGGCCCGCGCCTAAAGCCAAAGCGCCCAGAACCAGAGCGCCCAGAATGAAGGCGAGCTTGAGGGCTGCAGCGGCGGAGACGCGGCGGGTCGGGGCGCAGTTGTGGAAGTAGGGGTGGTTCACGGGAGACCTCGAATCAGCACAATTCGCGCTCGCAATCATACCGCGCGGGCGCTCAAACAGCGAACCATTCGCAGTGCCCTGATATTGCGACAATATTTCCATTGTGCACTGCACAAAAATGTCTTGACGCACTGCAACATAAAGCGTATTGAGTCGGGCATGGATAGCCCACTGGAGACCAAAATGGCCGGTAAAAAAGCAACCGTCGACACGCTCGAATCTTTCGCCGTCGTCGGCAACGAAACCATCAAAGAGAATGTTGAAAAGGCCGTTGCGGCCTTTGGTGATCTGAACGCGTTCTCGAAAGAGAATGTCGAAGCTTTTGTCGAAAGCATGACCAAAGCTGGCAAGGGCGTGGAAGCGATCAATACGCACGCCATGGAATACACCAAGACCTCGCTTGAGGACGGCGTCTCCGCCGCCAAGAAGCTCGCCAGCGCCAAGAGCATGCAGGAGCTGATCGAGCTGCAGACCGATTTCGCCAAGTCGTCTTTCGACAGCTACATCGGTGAAGTCAACAAGATGTCCGACCTCGTCGCCTCGACGATGAAGGACGCGGTCAAGCCCTTGAACGCGCGCGTCACCGCCGCGGTCGAGCTGATGCAAGCGGCGCGCTAAGCGCGTCACTGCTTCACAAGGCAGACCAGACGAGACCAGACCAGGAAGGGCCTGGCCGCCGCCGCGGCTGGGCCCTTTTTGCGTGCGCCCGAGGCCGTGTGGGCCAGACGTCTTTGGGGGACCCGTCGTCTTTGAGGAAAGGGCGGCCAAGCGCCAAAACACCCACGCGCTAAAACACCCATGTGGCGACGCTGATTCGTCCGCGCGCCGCCCTCGCGGGCCGCGTTTCAACAGCGGGGCAGCGCCCGTTCGGGGCCCAGGTCGCCGATCCAAGACAGGCGCGCACAACATCGTGAGACGCCGCGCGCCTGGCGCCGGCGCGACCTCACAAGACGCTGAAATCACACACTGAATAGGCGTCGCAACGTCACCCCTTGCGGGCTTGCGTTCGGCGCTTGCACGCAGCCCCAACACAGCCCGTCTGTCGCCACCCACTTCCATCGCCCCCCGTGTCTCCTATTTAATGTCGAGACGGCGCGTTGCCGGCCCCGGCGTTTTGGGGTCGCACGGCGCGCCGCCAGGTTGCTTGGGCCGCCGGTGTTTGACACAAAACCCGGTACGACCAATCAGTCGCCGCCCCGCACGAACAGTGACGGGCGGACAACAGGGCGAGTGACCGAAGCGATGAGTGAGTCTGACCGTGACGACGACGACGAGTTTGAATCTGGCGTCGTTACGCAAACGAAACCGAAAACGAAGCGCCCGTCGATGTATCGGGTGGTTCTTTTAAACGACGACTACACGCCAATGGAGTTCGTCGTCGAAGTCTTGGAGCGCATCTTTAATAAGAGCCACGAAGACGCCATTCGGATTATGCTGCACGTCCATCAAAATGGCGTCGGCGTCTGCGGTGTCTTCACCTACGAAGTGGCCGAAACGAAAGTGGCGCAAGTCCTCGATGCGGCCAGGCGGGATCAACACCCGCTGCAGTGCACGATGGAAAAGGAATAGCCGAGTGCCGTCTTTCTCGCGAAATCTCGAAGAAACGCTTCACCGCGCGATCGCCTATGCGAACGAGCGCAAGCACGAATACGCCACGCTGGAGCATCTGCTCTTGTCGCTCATCGACGATGATGACGCCGCGTCGGTGATGAGCGCGTGCAACGTGGAGCTGGACGAGCTGCGCGGGACGGTGACCCAGTATGTCGACGAGGAGCTGGCCTCCATCCAGGTCGACAATCACACCGACGCCAAGCCCACGTCCGGGTTCCAGCGCGTCATTCAGCGCGCCGTCATCCACGTCCAGTCGTCCAACCGCGACGAGGTGTCGGGCGCCAATGTGCTGGTGGCTCTGTTCTCTGAGCGCGAAAGCCACGCCGCCTACTTCCTGCAAGAACAAGACATGACGCGCTATGACGCGGTGAACTTCATCTCGCACGGCATTTCCAAGCGTCCCGGCTCGTCGGAATCACGGGCCGTGCGCGGCGCGTCTGACGGCGAAGAGGAGGGGCGTTCCAGCTCCAAGGGCGGCGCAGAGGCGTTGCGCAACTATTGCGTGAACCTCAACGAGAAGGCCCGCAAGGGATCGATCGACCCGCTGATCGGCCGCGACGCCGAAGTCGAGCGCTGCATCCAGGTTCTGTGCCGCCGGCGCAAAAATAACCCGCTTCTCGTTGGCGACCCCGGCGTCGGCAAGACCGCCATCGCCGAAGGCTTGGCGCGCAAGATTGTGGACAGCGACGTGCCTGAGGTGCTGGAGGACTCCGTCATCTTCTCGCTCGACATGGGCGCGCTTCTGGCCGGCACCCGCTATCGCGGCGACTTTGAAGAGCGCATCAAGTCGGTGGTTAAAGAGCTGGAGGGGATGCCCAAGTCGATCCTCTTCATCGACGAGATTCACACCGTCATTGGCGCCGGCGCCACCTCCGGCGGGGCGATGGACGCCTCCAACCTCCTCAAGCCGGCGCTCCAGTCTGGATCGCTGCGCTGCATGGGTTCGACAACCTACAAAGAGTATCGCCAGCACTTTGAGAAGGATCGGGCCCTGGCGCGCCGGTTCCAGAAAATCGATGTGCCCGAACCTTCCGTGGACGACGCCGTCAAAATCCTGACCGGCCTCAAGCCCTATTTCGAAGAGTTCCACGCCGTGCGCTACACCAACGAGGCCATTCGCACGGCGGTGGAATTGTCGGCGCGCTACATTGGCGACCGCAAGCTGCCCGACAAGGCCATCGACGTGATCGACGAGGTGGGCGCAAGCCAGATGCTCCTGCCGGCCGCAAAGCGCCGCAAGCTGATTGGCGTGCGTGACGTGGAGGCGGTGATCGCCAAGATGGCGCGCATCCCGCCGAAAAACGTCACCAAGTCTGACGCCGAAGCGCTGCGCAGCCTCGACGCCGATCTCAAGCGGCTGGTGTTTGGCCAAGACGCAGCCATCGATCAGCTGGCCGCGGCCATCAAGCTGGCGCGCGCCGGCCTGCGCGAACCCAATAAGCCGATCGGCTGCTATCTGTTCTCAGGCCCGACGGGCGTGGGCAAGACGGAAGTTGCGCGCTCCTTGTCCACGATCATGGGCGTGGAGCTGTTGCGCTTTGACATGTCGGAGTACATGGAGCGCCACACCGTATCGCGTCTCATCGGCGCGCCTCCGGGCTATGTCGGTTATGACCAGGGCGGTCTGTTGACGGATCAAGTGGATCAGCACCCGCACTGCGTGCTGCTGCTCGATGAGATCGAGAAGGCGCACCCCGACATCTTCAACATCCTGTTGCAGGTGATGGACAATGGCGCCCTGACCGACGCCAACGGCAAGAAGGTCGACTTCCGCAACGTGGTCTTGATCATGACGACCAACGCCGGCGCATCGGACAATCAGAAGAACTCCATCGGCTTTGGCCGCGGGCGGCGCGAAGGCGAAGACGACGCGGCGATCCAACGGCTGTTCACGCCGGAGTTCCGCAACCGTCTCGACGCGGTCATCGGCTTCTCGCCCTTGCCGCCAGAGGTGATCGCGCTCGTCGTCGACAAGTTCATGTTGCAGCTGGAAACCCAGCTGGCCGACCGCAACGTGACGTTTGAGCTGACCCCGGCGGCGCGTACGTGGCTCGCCGAAGAGGGCTATGACGAGCTGAATGGCGCGCGTCCGCTGGCCCGCGCCATTCAAGAGTACGTCAAGAAGCCGCTGGCCGATGAGATCTTGTTTGGCAAGCTGCGCAAGGGCGGCCTGGTGAAAGTCGACATCGATTTGGACAATGCGCGCGCCTTGGCGTTCGACATCGTCACTGGGGAGGCGCTGAAGCCTAAGTCTAAGGGCGGCGGCTCTAAGCCAAGCGACGATCCAGACGCCGGCGACGACGGAGATGGCGACGGGGGCGGCGACGGCGACGCGTCGCGCGCGCCGGAGTTGGTCGAGCGCTGATCGGGCTGGTGCGGGATCTTCACGGGTCCTTCACTCCCGATGGGCATGATGGGCTAACCGCACCGGAGCCCGCGCGACATGAACACGTCGACGATCATGGACAGCCTGCGTCGCCATCTCATGGATGCGCCCGAGCAGACCCGCAGCTTGTTTCGCGCCCTGGCCGTGTCCAAGAACTGGTGTGACACGCCAGAGGCCTGCGCGCGCGAGTGCCCCTTGTGCGTCAATGGGCGCTGCGACAAGCGCTAGGTCTGGTTCAGGGCGGCTTCTGGGCCGCTTCAGGGCCGCTTCAAACACCACCCAACAGCGCGCGCCAACTGGTCGCCGCGATTGATCATGCCCGGTCCGCGTCGTAGGCAGTCGGCGGGGATCGGGGGCTTGCCAGCGGGGATCGGGCGATTGGCCAACACGTTTTACAGGCTGGCGCGGCTGGCCGCAGCGGGCGCGGCCCTTCAAGCCGCCGCCTGCGCGAGCACCGGCCCTTCGCCGTCACGCTCGGTTGAGCCGAAAAGCCAGGCGCTGAGTTTTGAGCGCCTGCGCCGCCCTGACGCGGCCCGGATGCGCGGCATGGAGGCGCCAGCCTATCGCGCGCGCCTGATCGAAGAGGCGCTGATCGCAGATGCGCGCGTCGCCCGCGCGTGTCCGACCGGCCAAGAAGCCGCCCTTAGCATTGACGCCGTGCGCACCTATCGTGTGATCGGACGTGACCAGGCGTTGGCGCGCCTTCAAAGCACGGACATTGCCTTGGTTGCTGAGCGGGTCACGGTGTCGGGGTGCAATGAGACGCGCGCCCAAGTGCTTTATCCATATACGGATGGGTCCGGGGAGGCGGCGTTCTTTGCCGCTCTGCCGGGGGAGAGCTTGGCGTCTCCCGGCGTGCAGGCGGCCGCCGTTGAGCAGCTTGTCGCCCAGGCGGCCGGCGTTCATCTGGTGGGGCGCGAAATTGCTGGCCGGCAGAGCGATTGCGAACCCATGGCCAGCACGCCGTGGGTGGTGGACACGCGCATCGCAGCGCCCCTGCGCGATGGGGCGTGGACGGAAGAATGGGCGCTTCTGGTGTGCTCTGAGCCGCGCGCCCTGACCATCCGGTTTGAGGAAACGCCGACCGGCGTCACCTTCTCCACGCAGATTGGCCTGATCTCAGACGCGGACCGCTAAGCGGCGTAGGCGGGCAGCTCGGCGGCGATCTGTGCGGCCAGTTGGGCCAGTTCAGGGTCATCGGCCCGCGCGCCGCTGGCGTGCCCGGCAAGCGCGCGCCCCTCATAGCGCGGGATCACGTGCACGTGCAGGTGAAACACGGTCTGACCGGCCGGCGCCCCATTAAACTGGGTGACGACGACACCGTCTGGCGCCAACGCATCACGCACGGCGTGGGCGATCATCTTCACGCGCCCCATCAGGGCGCAGGCCATGGTCGCGTCCAAATCAAACAGGGTGCGCGCGCGCGCCTTGGGCAGCACCAGGACATGGCCGCGGCTTTGCGGGAACACGTCCATGAACGACAGCGACAGGGCGTCTTCATGCACGCGGTGGCACGGCATGTCGCCGGCGAGGATTTTGGCGAAGATGTTGGCGTCGTCGTAGGCCGCGTTGAGACTCACGGGCGCTCTCCCCTTAGGTGTTTTGCCCATCTGATCATAGGTTGAGCGTCTGCGGAACGGGGCGCGCAGATTGGCCGGCAACAAGCCGGCGCGCGGCAACGCCTGAGGAGACAGCCCAGCCATGCTGGACGCCATCGCACTTCGTCATGTGGCGTTTGAAGACGCCGGCCTTATTGGCGCCGCCGTCACCGCCCGCGGCGGGCGCCTGACAACGCTCAATGCCACGGAATTGAGCGCCGACGAGGTGGCGGGGCTTGCGCCTGATCTTTTGATCGTCTTGGGCGGGCCGATCGGTGTGGGCGAGGAAGACGCCTATCCATTTGTGCGTCCGCAGATCGATCTTGTGGCGCGGCGCATGGCGCGCGATCTGCCCACGCTGGGCGTGTGCCTGGGGGCGCAGATGATGGCGCGCGCGCTGGGGGCTGAGGTGTCGCCAGGCGCGGTCAAGGAGATCGGCTACGCCCCCCTGACACTCACCAAAGAGGGCGAAAACTCAGTGCTGTCGCACCTTAAGGCGGCTGGCAACATGGTGCTGCACTGGCATGGCGACGTGATGGCGCCGCCGCCGGGCGCGCGGGTTCTGGCGTCAACGCCGGCGTGTCCGGTGCAGGCGTTTGCCGTGGGGCGCAACGCGCTGGCGCTCCAGTTTCATGTGGAGGTGACGCCGCGCGCCTTGGAGGCCTGGCTGGTCGGGCATGCGGTGGAGATCGCAGCGACCCCGGGCGTGTCTGCGCCGGTCCTGCGCGATCAGGCGCGCCGGGTTGGCCATAATGTGGCGGACGCGGGCGCGCAGCTGATCGACGCCTGGCTGGATGCGGTGACGGCGCACTGAGGCCCTTAGGGCCTAGTCAGAGCTTTCATCGGGCCGCGTGTCGGGCGCTGTCTCGGTGTCGCCTTTGCGAAACGGGGTGCGCGCGGCGATGAAGTCGATGTCGTCGCGCACGGCGGCGCGCTCGTGTTCAAGAAAATCAGCCACCGCGTCGCGCAGGCCTGCGTGCGCGATCCAGTGATAAGAGTAGACCGGTTCAGGGCCATAGCCGCGCGCCACCTTGTGGCCGCCCTGGGCGCCGGCTTCGACGCGAGACAGGCCGCGCGCGATGGCCTCATCGATCGCCTGGTAGTAGCAGACCTCAAAGTGGAGACAGGGACGGTCTTCGCGCCGTCCCCAGTAGCGCCCATAGAGGGCGTGCGAGCCGACAAAGTTGAGCGCGCCGGCGATCGGCGTCGCCCCGTCCTTGGCCATGACCATGACGACCTCGTCGCGCATGCGCTGGTGCACAAGGTCAAAGAAGGCTCGGTTGAGATAGGGCGCGCCCCACTTGCGCGCGCCGGTGTCCATGTAGAACGCAAAGAACGCGTCCCAATCGGCGCTGGTCAAATCATCGCCAGACAGACGCGCGAACGTCAGTCCCGCCTGCGCGGTCGCGCGCTCTTTGCGCAGGCCCTTGCGCTTGCGCGAAGCGAGCACCGTCAAGAACTCTTCAAATGTTGCATAGCCGGCGTTGCGCCAGTGGAACTGGGTGTCGACGCGCTGCAACAGGCCCATCTCAGCGGCTGCGCGCCATTCGTCCTCGGGCGCAAACGTGACGTGAAGCGAGGAGACCCCGGCCCGTTCCGACAGCTGAACCAGCGCGGTGAGAAGCGCCGGCGCGTGGGCGGGGTCGGCGACCAGCAGGCGCGGGCCGGTCACCGGGGTGAACGGCACGCAGGTTTGCAGCTTGGGATAATAGTCCCCGCCGGCGCGCTCATAGGCGTTGGCCCAGCCATGGTCGAAGACAAACTCACCCTGCGAATGGCTCTTGGCGTAGGTCGGCGCGGCCCCGACCATGCGCCCGTCGGCGTCACGCAAGATCACGTGGCGCGGCGTCCATCCCGTGCCCGGCCCGACGCATCCAGACGCCTCCAGCGCTTCCAGAAAGGCCCACGAGATGAAGGGATTGGACTCCCGCCCCGGCGGATTGGCCAGCGCGTCCCAGTGCGCCGGGTCAAGGTCGGCGAGACCGGCGACAATCTCAGCGGTGTAGCCGCCCGCGTCAGGGTGTGGAGAAGCGCTCATGGGATTGATCATAGGCGGCGCGGCGCGAGCGCACAGTGGCGCCGGCGCAATCGAAGATCTCTTTCAAAGTCGCGCGAGCCTGGATCAGCTGCGTTCAAACACGGCGTCGATCTCAACCAGGGCGCCAAGCGGCAAGGCCGAGCAGCACACGGCCGAGCGGGCGTGGCGCCCGCGTTCGCCGAACACCTCCACCATTAGATCAGACGCCCCGTTGATCACCTTGGGCGCGTCGACAAAGCCGGGGCCGGCGCTGACAAAGCCGCCCAGCTTGACGATGCGCGCCACGCGGGACAGATCGCCATCACACGCCGCTTGAAATTGCGCCATGAGATTGAGCGCGCACAGGCGCGCGGCGGCGGCGCCGGCGGCCGGATCGTCGCCCGCCTGAAGCGCGCCGGTAACCAGCCCATCGGGCCCGAGCGAAATCTGCCCGGACACGTACACCTGGTTCCCGGTCACCACGAACGGCACATAGTTGGCCACCGGCGCGACGGCGTTGGGCAAGGTGATGGCCAGGGCGGCGAGGCGCTCGTGGGGCGTGGCGGTGTCGGTCATGGGCGCGGGGTCCTGTGGTGGCGCGGGGTCCTGTCGCGGCTTGGTGGGCCCGCCTTACACCAGCCGGGTCGCCTCATCCAGCACCGGCGTTTTTGCAATCCTCGTCAAGGGTCTTGCGTTGACGTTAACGTCAAGTGGCAAGCTGCACCTGCGACATGAGCACGTGAATGCGGCGATGATGGCGCGAGGACGCACCGATGCACTCTGATCCCAAGCGACCTAACACGGGGCAATCTGATGTTGGACCCGTGGAGCCCAGCGGCGCGGCTGATCTTGCTGGTCCGGACCGGTCCGCCACCCCTGACAACGCCGCCGATGTTGAGGCCCGCGACATTGTGGTGAAGGCGCGCGACGGGCGCGCTCTGGCCGCCAGCGTGTTTTGTGGGCCAGCCCCGCGCGCGGGTCTTCTGATCAGTTCGGCCACCGGCTATCCGCGCCGGTTCTACCGCAGCTTTGCGCTGGAGGCGGCCGCGCGCGGCTACTGCGCCTTGACCTATGACTGTCGCGGCATCGGCGGGTCGGCGCCTGACGAGGAGTGCGACCTGGCCCTTCTGGACATGGACTACACCGACTGGGGGCGGCTGGACACGCCCGGCGCAATTGACGCCTTGGCCGAGCGGGCGCGCCAGGCCGGCCTTGCTCAACCGCGCCTTCTGCACGTCGGCCATTCAGTTGGCGGACATTTTCTTGGGTTTGCGGACAATCAAGAATTGCTGAGCGCCCATGCGTTCGTCTGTGTGGGCTCGGGCTTCTGGCGCAAGCACGCCTTTCCTGCGCCACTGCGCGAGGCCTTCTTTTGGTACGTGTACGGGCCGCGACAGATCGCACGCCACGGCTACGTGCCCGCCGGCGGTCTGTGGGGCGGCGCCGCTCTGCCGCGCGGCGTGTTCGAAACCTGGCGCCGCTGGTGCTTGCAGCCGCGCTACTTTTTGGACGAGTTGGAAACGCGGCTGCGCCCGCACCACTTTGACGCCGTGCGCGCGCCGATCCGATCTTTCATCTACGCCGACGATCCCATCGCCAATCTGGCGACCGCGCGCGACATGCTGAAGGTCTATCCCAACGCCCCGAGCGAGATCGTCCAGGCCCGACCCGCTGATCTTGGAGTCAAGGCGATCGGCCATGACGGACCGTTTCGCCGCGCCAACGAACCCGCGCGCGCGCCGATTTTCGACTGGCTGGCGGCGCAAGTCTGATCTGCGCACAGGCGCACCGGCCCGTTCAGGATTGGCGCGGGCTAGGCGCTCTCAGGGTCATCTTTTGCAGCCGGCTTGAAGCTGCGCCCCTTGACGATGGCGTCGTCGCCAAAGCGCGCGCGTAAGCCGTCCATCGCGCGTTCTCGCGCTTCGCGTCGCGGCGCTTGGGGATCGGCGGCGCTCAGCAGATCACCAAGGCGCGCCTGTGTATCGCCGGCGTCTCCGGCCGGTGACAGATCGGCCAAGCCGACGCCAATGAGCCGAAAGGGCGCATCGTCCAGCACGCCGAGCAGAAGCGGCCGACTGATCTCAAACAAGACGTCCGCCAGCTGCGACGGCTGAGCCAGGGTGGTGCGCCGGGTCAAGCTGCGAAAGCGCGCCGTCTTGACCTTCAAGGTGACGGCGCGCCCGCACACGCCCGCTGACTTGGCCCGATCCGCCGTGCGCAAGCACACTCGCCACAGCACCGCCTCCAGGGCGGCCGGGTCGGACAGGTCCTGGGCCAGAGTGGTCTCGCTGGACACGCTCTTGCGCGGCGCGTCGGTGCGGACGGGCCGGGCGTCCTCAGCGCGCGCCAGGCGCGCCAGGCGCAGGCCCATGTCGCCGTAGCGCCTCGCCAGCTCCGCGTCGGGGCGGCGCGCCAAATCGCCGATCTTCTGCAGGCCGTCTCGCGCCAGGCGCGCCGCCATCGCCGGCCCGACGCCCGGCAAGATGGTCACCGGCTGTCCAGCAAGGAACGACACCGCCTCAGCGCGCCCGATGACGGCAAAGCCATTGGGCTTGTCGCGCTCAGACGCGATCTTGGCAAGGAAGCGATTGAACGACAGGCCAACCGACACCGATATTCCGACCTCGGACGCGATTTGACGCTGCAGCCGCACCAGCGTCAAAGCCGGCGATGCGCCGTGGAGCCGTTCGGTTCCGGCCAGATCGAGAAAGCCCTCGTCGATCGAGATCATCTCCACCAGCGGTGTGGCGCTGTCCAAGATCGCGCGGATGCGACGTGATTCGGCCGCGTACTTGGCCATGTTGGGCTTGATGACCACCGCATCCGGGCACGCGGCGCGCGCCTTGAACATGGGCATGGCTGATCGCACCCCAAACGCGCGGGCCAGATAGCAGGCCGTCGCCACCACTCCGCGCTGA
>CAYGQB010000033.1:0-4489 GCA_964351895.1 uncultured Caulobacterales bacterium | reverse complement strand
GCAAGGAGGGATCGTCACGTTTCTCGACCGAGGCATAGAAGGCGTCGCAATCAAGGTGCGCGATGGAAAGACAATTGATTTCAGCATGGTAGACCAGCTTGGGGCTGGCGCAGGCAGGGCAGCGGCCGGGCGCTTTGGGCTCCTCATGAAGGCGCGGCAGGGGGGCCGCGCAGCCGCGGCACCACCCCTCCAACACGGCCTCTGAACCCGGCGCGGCGTGCGCAACACCCGCGTCAGGCGCCTGAGGGGGCTGGGGATAAGGCGGCGAGTGTGCAACCATTTGTTAACCGTGCGGATTTCTAGTGCAGGTGTTAACGAGATCGTTAACGTTAGGCGGTCTAATCCCGATGCGCGAGCGATCCCTGCTCGCCTGGCGGGACATCCGGGTCGAATGCTACAGCTCATGCCCAAGAAAGTGCTCATCGTCGAAGACAACGAACTGAACATGAAGCTCTTTCATGATCTGCTCGACGCCCATGGCTATGAGACGCTGCAAACGCGAGAGGGCCTGCGCGCCCTGGAGCTTGTGCGCGAGCACATGCCCGACCTGATCTTGATGGACATCCAGCTTCCTGAGGTTTCAGGATTGGAAGTCACGCGCTGGATCAAAGATGACGAAGCGCTGAAGGGCATTCCCATCGTCGCCGTCACCGCCTTTGCGATGAAGGGCGATGAGGAGCGGATCCGCGCCGGGGGATGTGAAGCCTACATTTCCAAGCCGATCACCGTGCGCACCTTCATGGAAACGGTGCGTCAGTTTATCGGCTAGCCGAAAAGGAATGCGCCCATGGCCGGCCGCATTCTCGTTGTTGACGACCTAGAACCCAATCGACGTCTGCTCCAGGTGCGCCTGGAAGCGGAATATTATGACGTGGTGATGGCGGGCGACGGCGCTGAGGCGCTGGCGGTGGCCGCCTCCACGGCGCCTGATCTGATCTTGCTCGACGTCATGATGCCGCTGATGGACGGCTTCGAAGCCTGCCGGCGTCTCAAAGCCAATCCGAAGACGGCGCATGTGCCGGTTGTGATGGTCACCGCGCTGGATCAGCAATCTGACCGCGTTGCCGGACTCGATGCGGGCGCGGACGACTTCATCACCAAGCCGATTGACGATGTGGGCCTGTTGGCGCGCGTGCGCAGCCTGTTGCGCCTGAAGATGGTCATGGACGAGTTGCGCCAGCGTGAGGCCAGCGGGCGCGCCATCGGGGCGATCGAGCAGGCAGAATCTGACGACAGCATGTGGCGCAACGCCAATGTGCTTGTGGTGGGCGATCCTGGGCGCACGTCAGAACGCCTGACGGAGCGCCTGGCTGAAGACCATGCGCCGGTGTTGGAGACCGATCCGCGGCGCGCCGCTCAGACGGCGTCGGGGCGCTGGGACCTGATCATCATTGATCTGACGGCGGACAACTTCGACGGCATGCGCCTGGCTGCGCGTCTGCGCTCGGACAATGAGACCCGGCACGCGCCGATCTTGGCCATTGTGGACCCGGACGCGCGCGAGCGCATGGTGCAGGCGCTCGATCTGGGCGTGAACGACATCTTGCGCGCGCCGGTCGACCCATTGGAGCTGAGCGCGCGCGTGCGCACCCAGGTCAAGCGCAAGCGCTACGCTGATTATCTGCGCGCGACGCTGGACCAGAGCATGGAGCTGGCGGTCACCGACCAGCTCACCGGGCTGCACAATCGCCGCTTCATGACCACCCAGCTGTCAGAGCTTGTCGAACGCTCCGGCGCCGACCACACGCCGCTCAGCGTGATGATCACCGACATCGACCATTTCAAGCGCGTCAACGACACCTATGGCCACGACGTCGGCGACTTTGTCCTGCGCGAGTTTGCCCGTCGCTTGTCAGCCAATGTGCGCGCTGTGGATTTGGCGTGCCGGTTCGGGGGCGAGGAATTTGTTGTCATGATGCCGGGCGCCGACATTGAGCAGGCCAAGGCGGCCGCTGAACGCTTTCGCGCCGCCGTGGCGGCGGCCGCGTTTCAGGCCGGCGCTGGGGGCCAGATGTTGGACGTGACGACCAGCGTGGGCGTCTCTGCGCTGCATCCGGGCGATTCAGCTGACAAGATGCTCAAGCGGGCCGATCAGGCGCTCTATGCGGCCAAGGAGCGGGGACGCGACCGGGTGGTCGTCGCGCGCCTGCGCAGCGCGGCCTGACCGGCGACGCGGTAGACGCAGTGGTCCCTTGCGTCAAAGATCAGTTTTCAGGTGTGGAGCAGGCGCTCAAGCTGGGGCGGGCAGCCCTACTTGATTTTGCCTTCTTTGAACTCAACGTGCTTGCGCACAACCGGGTCGTACTTCCGCACCACCATCTTCTCGGTCATGTTCCGCGTGTTCTTCTTCGTCACATAGAAGAAGCCCGTTCCCGCCGTTGAGTTCAGACGGATCTTGATGGTCGTCGGTTTGGCCATCGGGGCCTCCAGTGCGCATAAGAGCGCGGAAAACTACGCACGTACGGGCGCGTGTCAACCCGAATTACGCGGCCGCCGCGCGTCGGCGCAGCACAAGCTGCACCGCCAAGAACAGGCCGGCGAACGCGGCGAACGCCCACAGGACGCCTGGCGCGCCCAGCCCGTCAAGCGCCAGGCCGGTCGCAGGCGGGGACACAATCGATCCGATTCCATAGGCAAAGATGAAGGCGGCGTTGGCCGACACGATACGCGAGGCGCTGAACCGGGCGCTGATCAGGCTGAGGCCAAGGGCGTACATGGCCACC
Source organism: uncultured Caulobacterales bacterium (assembly GCA_964351895.1). GTDB lineage: Bacteria > Pseudomonadota > Alphaproteobacteria > Caulobacterales > Maricaulaceae > CAYGQB01. The sequence goes on along the minus strand of CAYGQB010000033.1, from coordinate 1,766 downwards.
ACCGTGCCTGAGTAGAAAAAACAGATGACCAGCGCCAAGCCGAGTGAAACCGGCGCAGCCAATAAGATGAGCGGGAAAATCACGCCGCCGATGGCGCACAAGACCAGAAGCCGCAAGATGCCAAAGCGGTCGGCGGCTGCGCCGATGAACGGCTGCAACACCACATTGCCCAGGCCCATCGCCACCAGCAACAGCCCGGCGCCGGCTTCGGTAAAGCCAATGCGCAAGCCCCAGACGGCCAAGAATGAGGCGGACGCCGTTTCGATCATGCCGAATGACACGCCCGCGGCAATGGCGACGGGGGCGCTGACGGCGGCCGCAACGATGGCGCTCATCGACATGGCGTGGGAGCCGGGCCGGCGCACGCGCGGCGCGCGGATGAGGGCGGCCAGGGCGCACAGGGCGCACAGGACAGCGCCCAGAACAAAGGGGCCTGCACCGCTCGTTCCCACCACCGCAAACAGGGCCGCCCCCATCGAGTAAGAGCCCGCCAAGGCGCCGCCATAGATGGTCAGAACGCGCGCCCGGCTTTCTGGCGACACCAGCTGAGAAATCCAGGTCTCGCTGACCAAGAACATGAGCCCCGTCGCGCCGCCAAAAATGAAGCGCAACACCAGCCAGGCGTTGACGTCGCGCCAGAGACCAAAGGCGGCGTAGGCGGCAGCCCCGCTGAAGGCGGCGGCGATGAGGACGGTGCGTCCCCCAAGCCAGGCCACCAGACGCGGCGCCATAAGCGCCATGACCAGCGTGCTCAGCCCGCCCGCCAGCGCATTGACGCCAATCACGGCGCCTGAGCCCGTCATGCGCTCCAAGCTGACCGCGATGAGCGGGTGGGCCAGGCCTATGGCGGCGCCCGCGGCGCACGCGCACAAGGTCGCCGCCACGATGCCGGCGCGCCGGGCCTCAATCAGCTGCATTCGTGTCTCTCGGCTCCACTTGAGGGAGCGCCAGTGTGACCCCTCGCACGGGGGACGTAGACGTCGGCTGAGGCCTAGGGCGTCATGATGCTGGCGCGGCCCCGACCGGCGACGGTGCGGATGAACAGCGGCGGGGCGCGGCGTGTCAAGAAGCCTTCGGCCTGGTCGAGGACGAAGCGGGTGATGGTGGGCACGTCCAAGGTGCGGGTGTGGGCGATGGTGCGCCAGCCAATATCGTCCAACTCGCGCGAGGAGGTCTGGTGGGTGTCGCAGTCCAGGTCTTCCAGCTTGGCCAGAAAGAAGTAGGCGTCAAAACGCATCGGCCGGCTGGTCGGGGTGATGGCGCGGCCCAACAGGCGCAGACGGGAGACGGCCGGTGTCACGCCCTGGCGGGCAAAGGCGGTCCAGGTCTCCCCGCCCGATGCGCCTGCGCTCGCATCCGAACACGCGCCGGCGCGTCCGACCAAAAGCCCAGTTTCCTCATAGGTTTCACGAATGGCGGCGAGCGGGGCGGCGTGCGCGCGCGCAGGCGGCAGGGTGCGCGCCAAGATCGCCGCATCGTCGGGGTTGAGGGGGCCGTCGCACGGCGCGCGCGCGTCGCCCGGGTCAACGCGGCCGCCCGGGAACACGTACTTGCCGGGCATGAACTTGTGCGCCGGATTGCGCCGGCCGGTGAGGATCTCGGGCCCGTCAGGGCCGTCGCGCGTCAACACCAGGGTGGCGGCGAGCTTAGGCCGGGCGACGGGCATGCCAGGACGGTGCGCGTCGCGGGCGGCGCGGGCGGCGCGGTGAAGGTGGGTCAGATCGCTCATCAGCTTGATCGTTTGGCGGCTTTGCGGCCCTTGTGGC
>CAYGQB010000032.1:17795-20377 GCA_964351895.1 uncultured Caulobacterales bacterium | reverse complement strand
GGGCGGGATCGTGGCGCATCCAGACGGCGTTACCGCCGGAGTGATGGCGATGCGATAGGCGTCAGGCACACCCAGAACGGCGCGGGTCTTGGCGACGGCCTCGCGCAGCCGCGCCCGTCCAATGCTGCCGCGATGCGAGCGCCCCAATGAGTCGATGCGCAACAGGTCTGCGCGCCAGCCCGGCCGTTTCTTGCACGGACCAGATGAGAAGCGCGGGTCGGCGGGACGCACCGTCGGCTTAGGAATTCGGGACATGCGTTCTCCGCTCGGGCGCCCGGAAGGATGGGTGACCGAAGGGCTTGAAGATCGGCGTCCGGGCCGGCTTGTCAATCGCCCTGACAACTCGGGCGAGACGATTGCGCGCCTACTCAGCCGCGACTTGGCCGGCGGCGCGGTCGGCCCGCGCCAGACTGTCGACGCCGGCGTGGTCGCGGTGACGCAGGGCGCGGCCGAGCTTGCGCTGGCCCAGCGCGGACGTGTGCGCGCTCCCGTCCCAGACCAGGGCGCCGGCGATGAAGGTGTGGGTGACAACCCCATCAGAGCGGTTGACCAGCTGCTCGTGCTCAAACGCGTCACGGTAGACAAAGACCGTGTGGGCGTCCGAGTCGTAGCGCGCCAGCGCGTCGGGATCGATGATCGCGATATCGGCCTGATCACCGATCGCCAGGCCCCCCACGTCGAGCCCGAAGAAATCGGCCGGATCCTTGGTCAGCCGTCGCACATGCGACGCGACGCGATCCAGCCCGTCCGCTTGGGCGATCTTTAAGCCCCGCAGCGCCCCGTCATAGAAGGCCATATTGGTCAGGTGGGCGCCGGAGTCGTTGAAGCCGGGCAACAGCTGCTCGTCATAGAGGAGCCGGCGCACTGTCTCTGGGTCGCGATTGGCCGAGACAACCCACCAGCGCAGATCGGTGTCAAAGTGGGCAAACAGGGCCAGCACGAACTCCGCCTCGCCGAGAGCGTCTTGTGGCAAGGCTGCAAACACGGCCGCCTCGTCAGCGTTCATCGAGGGCGGACTGGCGCCGCCGGCGACGTCTCCCTCAGCCGCGCGCCAGGCGAGGTAGCGCGCGTGCACCTGAGCGAACGTCTGGTCTGTCCACGAGGGCGGCCCGCCGGAGTGGATCACCATTTCGGCTATGTCGCGGCGAAACGCCATGCCCTCTCGGCGCATCAGGCGCGCCAGGCGAGCCGGGCCAAAACCGGTCTTGCCCGTCATCCACATCTTGGCGAAGGCAGCGCGGAACGCAGGGTCCCTGAGGAGCGCCTGGCGCGCGGGGCGGTCCTCTAAATCAGGCTCATTGAGCTGGCGCAGCGTGTCGATCTCCTCGGCCAGCGGATTGATCGGGCCATCCCAATAGACCTTGAACGGAGCCGCCAGCGCTTGCAGCCGGAACCGTCCATTGAAGAGGGGCGCATTGATTAGCCGGGTGAGGATCAGGGCGAGCTTGACCAAGCTGGCGTTGGCCGCAACGTCCATGGCCGCGACGGCGGTGAGACGCAGCGGCCGGCGCGTGATCCGACCGGCTGAGAGAAAGAAGCTGCGCGCGACGGCGAGCGGATTGTCCTTGGGCGGCGTGGCCTGCCACACCCGGTCCCAGGCGCGCACCACATTGGTGAGGGTTTTGATCTCGTGATGGCTGGCCCATTGCGATGGAATCTTGGTGCGTCGACCTGGGTCATTGGCCAGGTAGTGGAACGGCAAGGCGTCGGTGGAAAAGCCGACATAGCCCTCTTCCATGCCGGTCTCGACGAGATCGCGCATGGCGTCCAGTTCGTCCGGCGTGGGATCGCGGGTCACCGACGCGCGCAAGCCCATGACCTCGGCGCGCAGCATCGAGTGCGGGATCATCGGGGCGATGTTGGGGCCGAGCGCCAGGCCGTCCAGATGTTCAAGGTAGCCGGCCGAGGTTGACCAGGTGACTTGGTCGGCCACCTTGCGCAAGACCGGCTTGGGGATGTTCTCCACCCGGGCGAAGCAATCAACGATCGGGTCTTCGTCCCCGCGCCGCTGCGCGCCGTAGGCCAAGCCCAGCGAGCAGTTGGAGACCAGCACCGTGGTGGTGCCGTGGCGCACGGCCTCGGGCAGGCCAGGCGCAAGCTCAACCTCCAAGTCGAAATGGGTGTGAATGTCTAAGAAGCCCGGACACACCCAGGCGCCGGCGACGTCGACCACGTCGAGGGCTTGGCTGCGATCCAGCGCCGGGCCGCGCGCGGCAATGCGTCCGTCTTGGATCGCCACGTCTTGCCGGTGCGGCGGTCCGCCCGCTCCATCGAAGACAAGCCCGTTCACGATCAAGGTGTCCCAGCGGTTCTGCGTCATAGGGTGCTCGCCTCGGCTGCGCCTGGCCGCGACTGAGGCGCCGCGCCGGGATTGAACGCCAGATAGGCCGCCAACGTCTCTTGTGGGGCCTCCCACTGGGGATAGTGGCCAATGCCCGCGAGCGCCACAATGTCAGGGTTGGGAACAAGCTCGCGATAGCGCGCGGCCATGTGGGCGCCCGACACCGGATCGTCTGACCCATTGATCAGGCGCAGCCGCGTTGGAGTGTCGATGAGAGCCCCGACCCAGCGCACTCGTAGCG
>CAYGQB010000032.1:0-17785 GCA_964351895.1 uncultured Caulobacterales bacterium | reverse complement strand
GTTCCTGAATGTAGCCCAAGAGCTTGTGGCCGATGGCGCGCATGCCGCCATTGGCCAGCGCCAGCGACCAGAAGTCATCGATCTCTTCCGCGCTGGGTTGAGTGTTGGCGCCAAACACCTGCGACAGGCCTCTGGCGAAGGCGGCGCGGGTCAGGGCGCGGCTTAGGACAGGCCCGAGCGGGCCGGCAAGCAGCTTTTGGGTGAAGGTCGGGTAGTGGGTTTCGGGAAAGAGGCCGCCATTGAGAAAGCATACGGTCTTGAAGTGCGCCTCGGCGTCGTCCTCCAGACGCCGCGCCAGAAGCTCTTGAGCAACCGTGTCGCCATAGTCGTGCGCCAAGACATGCTCAATGGTCACGCCCAGCCGGCGACACAGCCGGTCCACGATCGCGGCCTGCTCTAAGATGGAATAAACTTCGTCGCGCGGCTTGTCGGAATAGCCAAAGCCCAAAAGGTCGATGGCGAGAACGCGAAATCGCGCGCTCAGCGCAGGCCACTGATTCACCCAGTCAAAGCTGGCCGTCGGAAAGCCATGGATGAGGAGGAGGGTCGGCGCGTCGCCGTCCCAGTCGCCGCCTCGCCAGTAGGCGATTGCACGGCCGTCGTCGCTTGAATACTCGGCTGCGCGCGCCCACGCCGCCAGATCAAGTGGCGGCGCGGCGCTGTCGCTGGATGGCTTGCTCGTCTCCACGCCTCATCATAAGCACGTGCGCGCACCCAAACCTAGATTGCCTGCGCCATGAGGCGGGCGGGGACACGCAAAAAGAGGCCAACCGATGTTGCAGTTTCCAGTTTATCAGGTCGACGCCTTCGTCACCCCGCGCGCCTTCTCGGGCAATCCGGCCGCCGTGTGTCCGCTGGACGCCTTTTTGGATGATGAGGTTCTGCAAAACATCGCCGCCTCGAACAACTTGTCTGAAACCGCCTTCATCGTGCGCCAAGCCCCTGGCCGGTATGCGCTGCGCTGGATGACGCCGACGGTGGAGGTGGACTTGTGCGGTCACGCCACGCTCGCCAGCGCGCATGTCATCTGGACACATCTGGGCGAGCCGGGCGCGACGCTGTCCTTTGCAACGCGCTCCGGCGACTTGGTCGTCGAGCGCGGCGAGACGGCGGGCGCGGTGATGGCGGGCGCGGTGATGGACTTCCCCGCCAACCCTGGCGAAGTGGCCCCTGCGCCGGCGCCGGTTGTGGCGGCAACTGGAGGGCGGCCGCGCGAGACCCTGCGCCTGCCAAGCCTGCACCGATCGGCCTGCTGGATGCTGGTCTATGACACGGCCGAGGAGGTCGCCGCCCTGGCCCCGGACTTCTCCGCCATGGCGCGCCACGCCAACGTTCTCGCAACGGCTCCTGGGACGGCCAGCAGCGACACTGATTTTGTGGTCCGCTTCTTTGCCCCCGACAGCGGCATCAACGAAGACCCGGTCACGGGCTCGGCCTACACCTGGGCCACGCCGTACTGGGCGGAGCGCTTGGGGCGTTCAGCACTGAAGGCTGAACAGATTTCCGCGCGCGGAGGGTTGGTGGGCGTCGAGGCGCGCGGGGCGCGCGTGCGCATCGCTGGCGCGTGCCGCGACTTCATGATCGGCCAGATTACTCTTGCCTGAGGCGTCCCGGCGTTCCGCAGCCCCATTGCTTGTGCTACCTGTTGGGCAACAGTGCGCGCCGGGGCAAGGTCGCGCGCCATGGGGGGCGCGTGACCTGGAGATGTCTGGGGCGGCGCAGTACAGCGGCTGGGGAGACGCGCGTGACCACGACATTTGCGGCAAAGGTATTCGTAACCCTGGTTTTTGGGGTCTTCGCGCTCGCGTTCTTCGCTGAGTCCGGAATGCTGTTTCATGAGTTTGGCCCCTCTGGAGCCGCTCTCCTTCTGGCCGCGTTCGACACCCAGAACTTCATCTTCTTTCCCATTGCTGGCGTGGCGGCCCTCGTCGCCTTTTGGCGCCCAGGTGTTTTGGTGGTCGACGCCTATGCGCGCGGCGTGGTGCCGGGCGGGCGTCTCATTCTGGTCGGCGGGTTCGTGCTGGCCGGCTTGGCGACGGTGTTCATGGCCAATTCGTTTGGTGCGAGTGACACCCGGTCGATGTTTGAAGTGGAGCCCAGCGCCCTGGTCGCTGACGACGGGGCGCCCGCTTCGCTCGATGCGCCGGCGCGCGCGCCGATCCTGACGGCGGTGCGCGAACTTCAGTTCCAGTCGCGCATGGATGGCGGCCTGTCAGCATTCCGCGACAGCTGCGCGGCCGAGCAGATCAACTTCGATCCGGCCAATCGCGAGGACAAGTACTGCTTTGTGATGGGCGACTATGCGCCGGTGGCCGAGTGCTGCCAGGCCAAGGCTAATTTTCGCGCCGCCGTCAGCGCGCTGCACGCCAGTGCTCCCTCGCGCACGGGCGAGGTGCATCGGATTGTTCTGCCGATCAAGATCTTCTTCTTGTTCACGCTCCTTGCGATCGGTCTGATGCTGGCGCGTCGGCGCAAGCGCCTGCGGGCGGCCTATGGCGAGGCGATGGACGACTTTTCATTGGCCGTGCCGCTGGGGGCGACACTGATGTTGCTGTGGCCGGTCCTGAATTCGGCCTACACCCAGTCCTATGACGTCTTGATCGGCGATGGCGGCAACTCAGCCTATCGGGTCTCAGCGCCGCTCATCGCTCTGGCGTTTGCGTCGTGGGCCATGACGCTCTTGTTCTATCATTTGCGCAGCTATCCCAACCAGGCCGAGTTGGCCTTGCAGTCGCTCGGCGTGCTTGTCGCCGGTTTTGGCATCCTGCGCTATGAGGCACTGGTGACGTACGCCAACAGCACACTCGGGATTGGAGCCAATATCGTGTCGCTCCTGGTGTTTGTCGTCGCCGTCATTTTCATCTGCTACGTTTTCATCACCCGAGAAGACGAAGGTCCAACGGGTGACGACAAGGCGGCCTGACGCTGCTCCGCGCCGCTCGCTACAGGGGCGCACAGGCCTGTTCGAGCCACTGGGCGGCGTCGCCGCTCAGCTGGCCGCCGATCTCCTCAAGAACCCGCGCGTGATAGTCGTCGATCCAGGTGCGCTCTTGACGCGTCAACATCGTCTTGACGATCAAGGCGCGCTCAAGCGGGGCCAAGGTCAGCGTTTCAAACCCGAGCATCTCGCGCTCGCCGCCCTCAACCGGGCTGGGCGGGGTGACAACCTGCAGGTTCTCGATCCGGATCCCATAGGCGCCTTCCTTGTAGTATCCCGGCTCATTGGAGACGATCATGCCCGGCAACAGCGGCTGGGCGTGGAGCGCCTTAGCGATCCGTTGCGGGCCTTCGTGGACGCCCAGAAAGCTGCCGACGCCGTGCCCGGTGCCATGGTCATAGTCGAGGCCCGCACGCCAGAGGGGCTGGCGCGCCAAGGCGTCCAGATGGGCGCCGACAACGCCGACCGGAAAACGCACCGCTGAGAGGGCAATGTGGCCCTGCAGAACCAAGGTGTAGCGTTCGCGCATCTCACGGCTGGGGCGCCCGATGGCGACGGTGCGCGTGATGTCGGTGGTGCCCTCAAGATACTGGCCTCCGGAATCGACCAAGAACAGCTGGCCGCGCTTGAGCCGACGATTGGTGGCGGTGTTGACCCGGTAATGCACGATGGCGCCGTTCGGCCCGGCCCCTGAAATTGACTCAAACGAAATGTCGCGCAGGGCGCCGGTGTCGCGGCGGAAGTTTTCCAGCGCCACGACGGCGTCGATTTCGTGGGTTTCACCGCTTGCGCCTTCGACGCTCAACCAATGAAGAAAACGGCTGACCGCAACCCCGTCGCGGCGATGCGCCACCCGCGCCCCGTCCACCTCAACCGGGTTCTTGCACGCGCGCGGAAGGGCGCAGGGATCGGCGCCGCGTTCAATCTTCACGCCGGCCTCGTCGGCGAGCGAAAACGTCCAGGCTGATGCACTAGCCGGATCAAGCAGGACCCGCTTGCCCGAGAGCGTCGCCATGTGGTCGCCAAACGCATCCTCTTGGTGGACCCGCACTGCGTTGCCCAGATGCGCAGTGGCTTCGTCGGTCAATTTCTCAGGGGCGACGAACAGCTCAACCGTAGCGTCTTCGTTCAAGATGGCGCGCGCCAGGGGCAGGGGCGTGCAACGCACGTCGCCGCCGCGCACGTTCAACAGCCAGGCGATGGACGCCGGCTCGGTGATGACCGCCGCATCAAGGCCTTGCGCCTCCAAGTCAGCGGCAAGCCGGGTGCGCTTGTCGGCGTGGGTTTCACCGGAATGGGCCAGCGGATGAGGGGAGATGGGCGCTGAAGGCAGGGCGGGGCGATCGGTCCAGGCCTGGTCAACCGGGTTTTCGGTCAAGGCCGCCAAGCTGGCGCCGGCGTCCGCCAGAGCCTCAGCCAGCGGGGTGACGCCGCGCGGGCTGTGCAGGCGCGGATCATAGCCGTAGCGCTCGCCCTTGGCGGCGTGCTGGCGCAGCCAGGCGGCAACCCCGGGCGCGACAAGATCGGCCACCTGGAACAAGGCGGCGTCGAGCTGCGACGCGGCTTGCAGCGTGTAGCGCCCGTCAACAAACACCACCGCATCGTGCGCGCGCACCACCGCAGCGCCAGCCGACCCTGTGAACCCTGTGGCCCAGGCGAGGCGTTCATTGGCGTCTGGTAAGTACTCGTTTTGATACTCGTCCTCGTGCGGGATGATCAGGCCGTCCAGGCCAGCCGCCTTCATCGCAGCGCGAAGGCGGGGCAGATTGGCGCGGCCAATATGCGGGCCGCCCTGTACGTCAAATGATTGAAACATCCCAAACCTCGTTGGTGAGCGCGGGCTCGTCAGCGCCGATGGGGTCTGCTCGGCGCGCAGGTCAGCTCTGCATGTGTGCTGGTTCTCACGCCCGCGCAACAATGTCACCACCCGTCGCGCGTCCGCATCTTCAGCGTGCGCCACGTGTTTAAGGGCTTGAGTGTCTGATGTCTCTGTCCAATGCCTATGCGCTCCTCGACCTTCACAGCGCCGCTCACACGCGCCGGCCGGAGCATGATCCTGGTCGGTTTCTCGAAGCGCAGGGCTTGGCCGGTCGGGCGGGACCGGCAACCGCGAGCCGCGCCGCGCCTCCTCGTTCCGCCACGCCGGCGCCGTTGCTCGGCGACCGCGCTCGCCGCGCCCTGCACTGGATTTAGCCAGCGCAGGTTCCGCACGCATCAGGCGCGCCGCAGAACCAGCGTTGACCAGCCATCGCGGGTGGTGTGGGTCTCGCGCACCAGTCCCTTGGTGCGGAAGGCCGCGTCCACGGCGCGCGCCTGGGGCGCGAGGAGGCCAGACAAGATCACCAGGCCGTCCGGGGCCGCTGCGCGCGCGATCTGACCGCTCAGCGCGATCAAGGGGGCGGCAAGTATGTTTGCGAAGATGAGGTCGAATTCTCGCCCCCGCAAACCGGCAACGGCCAAGCCGGGACCCGCGTAGGCGGCGACGCGCCGGTGGACCCGGTTGAGGCGTGCGTTCTCGCGCGTCACACGCACGGCAATCGGGTCGATGTCGGTGGCGATGATCTGCGCGCCCGGCAAGGCGCGCGCGGCGGCGAGGGCCAAAACGCCGGCTCCGCATCCAAGATCCAGAACCCGGAGTGGCCGCGCGCCGCGTGTGAGCGCGCGATCAAACGCCCGCAAACAGCCCGCCGTCGTCCCGTGATGGCCAGATCCAAACGCTTCGCCGGCTTCGATCAGAAGATCAATCCGGCCATCGCGGCGTGCGGGCACATGGGAGCCGCGGACAAAGAACCGGCCCGCTTCAACCGCTGGCAGGCCCTCAAGCGCCTGGGCCACCCAGTTGACGTCGTCAAGCTGGATGCAGCTGGCTTCAATGTCCGGCGCCAGCTGGAGCGCCGCGCGCACCACGTCGGCATCCGGCGGAGCGTCAAAAAGCAGCGACAACCGGGCGTGGGCGGGCTCCTCCAAAACCACAGAGCCGCCCAGACCCAAGGGCGGATCACACGAGAAGGCGCGCGCACCAGCTGCTTCGATCGCGGCGCGGCGACCGGAAAACTCAAGCTGCCACAGCCGGGCCGTCACGATGCGGCGCGCGGAGCGACCGCAGAACCGGCGCCCACCTAGGGGCGCTCCAGGAAGCTGTCGATGACGCGCTTGCGGCCGGCCTTCTCGAACGCGACGGTCACCTTATTACCCTCCACCAGTTCCACCCGGCCATAGCCGAACTTGATGTGAAACACGCGCTCGCCGACCGCCACGCCGCCGCTGGCGTCGTCCTTGGCGACCAGAACGCCGCTGGCCTCGATCGTTGGCGGGGCGCGGCGTGGCTGGTCTTTTGCGGCTTGAAAGCGTCGCCAGCCGGGGCTCTCGTAGCTGGACTGGCCTGCGTCGGCCAAGTGCCCCACCGCATGTGCGTCGCCGGTTGCGCCAACCCCGAAATAGCCCGTGTCAGCCTGTGCACGCACCTGGTCTGGCGGCAATTCGTCGACAAAGCGCGACGGCAGCACCGACTGCCAGCGCCCAAAGATCTGGCGATTGGCGGCAAACGTGATCACGGCGTGTTCGCGCGCCCGAGTCAGGCCGACATAGCCAAGCCGGCGTTCTTCTTCCAAAGACGCAAGTCCCCCCTCATCTAAGGCGCGCTGTGAGGGGAACACCGTTTCCTCCCAGCCCGGCAGGAAGACGAGGGGAAACTCGAGCCCCTTGGCCGCATGCAACGTCATCAGCCAGGCCTGGTCGTCGTCTTGGCTGGTGTCCACATCCATGACCAGAGACACGTGTTCCAGATAGGCCTCCAGCGTGTCGAACTGGCCCATGGCGTGGATCAGCTCCTTGAGATTGTCGAGCCGTCCGGCCGCCTGGGGGCTCTTGTCGTTGCGCCACATCTGGGTATAGCCGCTTTCGTCGAGCACCCGCTCGGCAAGATCGGTGTGCGACATCTCGCTCGACGCGTCGCGCCAGCGCTCAATGTCGTGAAGAAAGGCGCGCAGGCCGGTGCGGCCGGGCCCACGAATCTCATCCGTTTGCACCATTGCCGCAGCCGTATCCGCCAATGACCGGCCGGCGGCGCGCGCGGCCACCTGGAGGCGCTGAAGCGACGTGTCGCCCACGCCGCGCTTGGGCGTGTTGACGATGCGCTCAAACGCCAGATCGTCGCGCGATGATCGGATCAGTCGCAAGTAGGCGTGGGCGTCGCGGATCTCAGCGCGCTCAAAAAAGCGCGGACCGCCGACCACCCGATAAGGGATGCCCGTCATGATGAAACGGTCTTCAAACGCCCGCATCTGCCAGGAGGCGCGCACCAGTATCGCCGCGTCGCCATAGGCGCGCCCCGACGCCTTCCACGCTTCCAGGCGGTCACTGATGAGGCGCGCCTCGGCGTCTCCGTCCCACACGCCGCACACCTCAACCGGGTCGCCGCCTTGCGCGTCCGTCCACAGCGTCTTGCCCAGTCGCGATCCGTTGGCGGAGATCAGGCCGGACGCAGCCGCCAGGATCGGCGCTGTTGAGCGATAGTTGCGCTCCAGCCGCACGACGGTTGCGCCAGGAAAGTCTTTCTCAAACCGCAAGATGTTGTCGACGTCGGCGCCGCGCCACCCATAGATCGCCTGGTCGTCATCACCGACGACACAGATGTTTGATCCGCCCTGCGCCAACAGACGCAACCACAGATACTGGGCGGTGTTGGTGTCCTGGTACTCGTCCACTAGAATGTAGCGAAACTTGCGATGGTAACTCTCTAGGACGTCTCGATTGTCTTTGAAAATCTTGATGTTTGCGAGCAAGAGATCGCCGAAATCAACGGCGTTCAGCGCCGCCAGTCGCTCTTGGTAGGTGGTGTACAGCTCCACCGCCTTGCCGTCGGCAAACGTAAAGGCGTCGTCGCTCGACAACAGATCGGGCGTGAGGCCGCGATTCTTCCAGCCGTCGACCACCGTTGCAAAATGGCGCGCTGTCCAGCGCTTCTCGTCCAGGCCCTCTGCCTGAATGATCTGTTTCATCAGGCGAACTTGGTCGTCGGTGTCGAGGATGGTGAACGAGGAGCGCAGGCCCGCCAGTTCAGCGTGTCGGCGCAAGATCTGCGCGCCAATGGCGTGGAAGGTGCCCAGCCACGGCATGCCCTCGACCGCTGAACCCACCAGCGCGCCGACGCGCTCGCGCATTTCACGCGCCGCCTTGTTGGTGAACGTGACCGCCAAAATCTGCGATGGCCAGGCGCGCTGCGTGGCGATGATGTGCGCCAGGCGCGTCGTGAGCACGCGAGTCTTGCCTGTCCCTGCGCCGGCCAGCACCAAAACCGGCCCGTCAAGCGCCTCGACCGCGCTACGCTGTTCCGGATTCAGCCCGTCCAGATAGGGCGCGGGAGCCGCGCCGTTGCCTGCGCTGTTGCCGGCATTGGGTCCTGTGGCGCGCGCCAGGTCGGAAATCCGCGGGGGGCGCGCAGCGTCGGTCACGTGTTCTCCTTATCAGGCGCCCGGCGTCAGGCTGCAGCTTATGAGGCCTTGGGGCGCTGGCGTGTATCCGGCGCCCTAGACGGCGCGCGTCCGACCGCGTGGCCCATGTTTCAGCGCCAGACTCGCAAGGTGCGCGCGTGCAATCAAATGTCGTCGTCAGTTGTCCACAAGCCGGTTCCCGTCGCCGTGGTGTCGTCGCGGTGCAATGGCCGGTCACCGCCCGCGCGCTGCGCCATCACCAACAGGATCCAGGCGCAAAACGCACCAATCCCGACCAGCCCGATGGTCGTGGCGTAGGGCGCCACAGTGGAGAAGCCGCGCGGCGTCAAGAGCCCGTTGGACGCAAACACCGCAGAGCCCATGAACCCTCCAACGCCGAGCCACGCGACGATGACGCAGACCCGTCTGAGGTCCTTCATGAGCCCATTCGTCCTGTAAACACCGCCGCTCGGAGCGCCTGTCGGCGACGAGCAGCGTCGACGCGCCTGGTGCGCGGCGCAATGGCGCGAAGCTGAGCGATCAAGACCCAGACTGTCAATGCCAAGGATCCGACGACGCCGGCGGGAAGGACAATCGCGCCAAGCTGATCGCGCATGATGGCCGACAAATCCAGCGCCGCTGCTGCGGCCGTGCCGGTGATGGCCGTTCCCAACGCGATGAAGGTGATCCATCGGGCCAGGCGAATAACAAAAGTTAGCGGTTTCATGTGCGTGCTCCTTTCACGCGCCCATCATAGCGGCAGGCGGGGTTCGCGATCAGAGGGAGCGTCAGGCGGCCAATCCCGTTTGGCGGGACAGTCAAGGCGCACTGCGCACGCAAGAGCGCCGGCGTACTGGGCGCGTCTGGCGGGCAGATCTAAGACGAGAGGCGCGCGGGCGGGCTTAGCTGATGCGCGCGCCGGCCAGTGCCTGAGCGCGCATGAGCAACCACACGCGCACGGCGCTGGCTAAGGAGCGGCCCGGGGTCGACTTGGCGCGCTCTGAATCGATACGCGCCACAAGGCGCGCGAGCGGCAAGCCAGACTGGCGGGCTTCAGCCTCCAGCGCGACCCAAAACTCCGGCTCCAAAGCGAGGCTGGTCTTGTGTCCGGCAATCGCGAGCGAACGCTTCACGAGATGCGGCGCGGGCGCGTCGACGTCTTTCACGGCGGGGACTCTCGTGCTGCCAGAACCAAGGGTACGCGATGCGCGGACGGAGCAGCGTCCGGCGCGCAGCGTCATGCAAGCCTGGCGCCGATCGCCATGAGCCAGCGCGCTCTGGAGCACGCCCGAGGCGGCGGCGTCTCAGGCGCGCGGCGACGGGCGTCTCGCCGCCCGCCAGGTCTTCGCGCATGGCCGACCTGTCGCCCGGTATGCAAGCGTTCTGGCCGCCATGGGCGCCCGGCGCCGCGTTCTGATCCTTGGCCTATTATGTGGGGCCCACACTCGCGGACCCACACCCTTGAGCTCCGATGCGGAACTGAGGCGCCTAGGAGGGTGCGATCATCGTTTCTGGGCGCACGGCGGCGTCGAACTCTGCTTCCGTGACATAGCCCAGCGCCAGAGCCGCTTCGCGCAATGTTGTGCCATCCGCATGCGCCGTCTTGGCCACCTTGGTCGCCTTGTCATAGCCAATGCTGGGCGCCAAGGCCGTCACCAGCATGAGCGAGCGCTGCATCAGCTCGTTGATGCGGTCCTCATTGGCGACCAGGCCCACCACGCACTTGTCGCGGAAGCTGTCGCACGCGTCAGCCAAGAGCCGGATCGACTGGAGCATATTGTAGCCCAGCATCGGCTTGAACACGTTGAGTTCAAAGTGGCCCTGGCTGCCGGCCATGGTGATGGCGGCGTGATTGCCCATGACCTGGGCGCACACCATCGTTAGGGCCTCGCACTGGGTGGGATTGACCTTGCCGGGCATGATGGATGACCCAGGCTCGTTCTCAGGCAACGACAACTCGCCCAGTCCTGAGCGCGGGCCCGACCCCATGAGGCGGATATCGCTGGCGATCTTAAAGAGAGATACCGCCAGCGTGTTCAAGGCGCCGTGGGCGCTGACGAAGGCGTCGTGCGTGGCGAGGGCCTCAAACTTATTGGGCGCGGTTGTGAAGGGCAGGCCAGTAAAGCGCGCGACTTCCGCGGCAAAGCCTTCGGCGAACCCCGGCTTGGCGTTCAGGCCGGTGCCGACGGCGGTTCCGCCCTGCGCCAGCGGGTAGAGCTCCCCAAGCCCCGCCGCGATGCGCCGCAAACCCAGATCAAGCTGGGCCACATAGCCTGAGAACTCCTGGCCCAGCGTCAAAGGCGTGGCGTCCTGCAGATGCGTGCGGCCGATCTTGATGATGTCGCTGAACGCGTCGGCGCGTTCCGCCAGCGCGTCGCGCAGGCGCTGCACCGCCGGGGTCAGCGCATGATGGATTTGTTCGGCGGCGGCGATGTGCATGGCGGTGGGAAAGGTGTCATTGGACGACTGGCCGCGATTGACGTGGTCGTTGGGGTGAACCGGGTCTTTTGACCCGATAACGCCGCCCAAGATCTCAATGGCGCGATTGGCGATCACCTCGTTGGCGTTCATGTTTGACTGGGTGCCCGATCCCGTCTGCCACACCACCAGTGGAAAATGCGCGTCGAGCGCGCCCTCGGCGACCTCTTGGCCGGCTTGGGCGATCGCGTCGGCCAGGCGCTGTTCGAGCGCCCCTTGCGCGGCGTTCACGCGCGCCGCTGACATCTTGACGATCCCAAGCGCGCGAATCATTGGCGCTGGCTGGGTTTCGACGCCGATCTTGAAGTTGATCAGCGAGCGCGCGGTTTGCGCCCCCCAGTACTTGTCCGCCGGCACGTCAAGCGCGCCAAAGCTGTCTGTTTCCGTGCGCACGTCCGTCATGCCCGTTCCCCTTTGTCGCCCGCCGCATTCGCCAGATGGCGGCGCCCGTCTCTGGCGCGCCGTTCCATCTTGCCAAATCAGCGCTGCTCACCATGCGGCAAGAGGTGCGGCGGCGACGCCCCTGTCTGATGCTTGGCGCTTTAGCATGGCCCGGCGCGACGGCAAACGAGGAGGGAACGCATTCTGCGCCCTGGAGCGTGGGGGAAGGCAAAGGGGACGGTGCGCGCGACCCGTTACGGCCCGAAGCCCCAAGATGTGGGCCGACGGGGTTTGAACAGGCGTGCGTCTAGGCTGCGACTGACAGGTGCGGCCGAGCCGGTGCGCTGGAACGGGCCAAAACGTCGGTGAAATCATCGCGCAACGCATCGAACACTGCAGCGCGCGCCTGCTCGCGCACGTCGGCCCAGTCACCCAGGTGCGCGCCACATCCGCCGCAATGCGCAGGCGCGTCGTCGCGCGCGGTGCGCGGTAGAACGACGGCGCTCGAACAGGACGAACAACTCACAGAAATCTCAACAGTTTCAAGCATCAAGCCCATGACAGGTCTCTCCCGCGTCAACAGAACGTGATGAGAACAAACCACAAACTCAACAGGGCGCCAACCGAAAAAGAAACAAAGTGAGAACTTTTGTCGTTCACGTCGCCATGCAGCGCTTGGATCAGGTGTCTTTCTTGCGAAAGGCGTCCAGGCTGACCACCTCTCCGGCGGCTTCGTCCTTGGGGGGCGACGGCGCCGTGGGATTGGGGGGAGTGAAGTCTTCTTCGCCCTCAAAGCGCTCATAGCGCAGAGCAAAGTTGACGCTTGGGTCGTGGAACACGGTGACGGCCGACCAGGGCACGCGCAGGTATTTTGGGATGCGGTTGAACTTGAGCGTGACTTCAAAGCCGTCATCGTCCACGGCCAGGTCCCAGAACTGGTGCTCAAGCACAATGGTCATTTCGTCGGGGAAACGCTCCACCAGATCATCGCCAATATCGACGCCGGCGTCGCGGGTGCGAAACGAGATGAAGAACTTGTGGCTTCCCGGAATGCCGTCGTCGATCGCGCGCTGAAGGGCCTGGCGCAACACGCCGCGCAGCGCTTCGCGCGCGAGGATGTCGTAGCGCATCTGGTCGTTCGACATGGGTGGTCCCGCATTGGAATCTACTGCGGTGCGACGGTAACGACCCGCGGCGCGCAGTCAATCGTTGGACGGGTCCACGGGGCTGGCGGGGCGCCATCAGCGCCGGCTCGACGTCGGGTATCGTAGGAAACGTCGGGTATCGTAGGAATAAGTGGGGGCTTCTGTTGCCAGGCGCCCCCGAGCCCCGCCTCGGCTTGCGAGAGCCTAGGACTTAAGTGCGAAATCACATCACTGCATTACGCAGCGATAGCGACCTCTTCAGCAAAGTTGTCATTGGCAACTATTGCAACGGGCCTTTAACGCGGCCCATACGAGCGGAAGCTGACGCTTTTAGCTGTCTGTCGATCCTATTTCGGCCCCGTAAGCCTGGCCCGGTCGCAAGGTGGGCGAGACGATGGTGGAGCCGCCGGGTACCGCCCCCGGGTCCAGTCCAGTTATTATGCGCGCGTTTACCGCCATAGTCGGCGAACCGACCCAACCATCATACACGTTTTAGGCGATCGACGAAAGCGTCGCGCAGCGCGGGCGCGTCAGGCGGCAAATCGCCGGGTCAGCACCGGGGTGACGTCGCGCAGTGCGGCGCTGGCGTCACGCATGGCGGCGCGCGCCGCGGCTTGATCAGGAGCGTCTTCAAGGGCTTGGGCGTGCTGGCTGACCTTGTGGGCGCCCATGTTCCCAGCCACCCCTCTTAAGGTGTGGGCGCCGCGTTGCCAGGCCGCAACGTCATTGCGTTCCACGGCCTGGTCGAGCGCGTTCATGATCTCCACGGTGCTGGTCAAGAACACGTTCAGGATGTTCGCCATCGCCGCTTCGCCCACAAGCTCAGTCAATGGCCCAAGAGTTTGTTCGTCTAGAAGGTCGACCGGTTCCGTTGAGAGCTGAGGGCTAGCGGCGCCCGTGTCGACTGACGCGAGCAGATCCTCCAGCGCGTCCCTGCGGAACGGCTTGGGCAGTGACTGAGACACGCCGGCGGCGACCAGGCGAGGGTCGTCGTTCGTCAGGGCGTGCGCAGAGAGGGCCGCAATGACCGTATCAGCATTCGGGCCGGCGCTGGCGCGAATGCGGCGCGAAGCCTCAAAGCCATCCATGCGCGGCATCGAGATGTCCATCAAGATGAGATCATAGGAATGGGTTGTGGCGGCCGCGACGGCGGCGACTCCGTCGTCCACAAATTCAGCGGCGTGGCCGAGGCGCGCCAAGAGCGTGCGCATCAGGAGCTGATTGGCTTGATTGTCTTCGGCCACCAGGATGCGCAGGCTGCGCGCAGGCGCGCGACGATTGCTGGTGGGTAACTGATTGTCGGCGCCGGGGGTGGCCGACCCGGTCGACGAGGCGGGCGCCTGGGCCGTCGCACACGAAAGCGGAACGTGGATCTGAAACGTTGAGCCGACGCCCAGCTCGCTCTCCACGGTCAGCATTCCACCCATCAGATCAATCAACTCACGGCTGATCGAGAGACCAAGTCCGGTGCCGCCTGCGCCGCCAGGGCCCCCGGCTTGCGTGTCGCCGCCGGCTTGGACGAACGGATCAAACAGGCTGGGAAGGGCGGCGGCTGGAATGCCCTGACCGGTGTCGCGCACGGCAATGAACAACTCGCGCGCGCCGGTGTTGGGGCCGGATGTGGAGTTGGAACCGACTGGGCAGCCGGCTGCTGGGTCGACGGGGCCTAGATCGACACACACGTCGATCCGCCCGCTTGCGGTGAACTTCACTGCGTTTCCGATGAGGTTCATCAACATTTGGCGCAGACGGGATGCGTCGCCCAGCGCCATTTCTTCTGCGCTCGGGCTGACCACGGTATTAATCGTCAGGTTCTTCTCACCAGCTTGCGTGACAAAGAGACTGGTGGTGCGCCGCACGAGGTCGGCTGGACTGAAGGGGGCGGACTCTAGAGTCATGGCGCCGGCGTCGAGCTTGGAAAAATCCAAGACGTCATTGACCAGCGTGAGGAGATGTCGCGCCGCCTCGTTGGCTGCGTTCAAAAGCTCTGTGTTTTCGTCAGAAAGCTCGGCGTCTTGCAACAGGTCGGTCATGCCGATCATGGCGTTGAGGGGGGTGCGAATCTCGTGCGTCATGGTGGCCAGGAACCGGGACTTGGCTTGCATGGACTGTTCGGCCAGGCGGGTGGCGTCACGCAGCTTGTGCTCGCCCTCAACCCGCTCGGTCACGTCGCTGACCGCAATGCGCCAGCCGCCATGTCCGTCTTGGGCGTTCACGAGCCGGCGTCCATTGAGACGCAGGTATCTGCGCGCTTCGGTGTCTCCCACCCCGACGATCAAGTCATGAAAGTCGCGCTCGCTGAGCGCTTGACGCAGGGCGGCGCGGTCAGCGACGTCAGCGATCGTCACGAACGCGAGCGCGCGCCTGGAGATCGCCGTCTCCGGGTCAGCGCCGATCACGGCGCGGGTTTTTTCCGACGCGTAGGTGACCCGGCCGCTGGCGTCCAGTTCGACGACTGCTTCGCCGACACAGGCCATGACATCGTGCAGGCGCGCCTCGTTTTCCATGAGGTCGAAGAGGGCGGTTTTGCGCTCGCTGATGTCGCGGATCGCGGCGATCACCTGCACTGGTTGCTCGTTCTGGCGCACGATGGCGCCTGCGGTCGTGACCCAAAGATACGCCCCGTCTGGCCCGCGCAGCTGATGATCAAACTCAAAGGAGTCGTCGGTCTCAAGGTCGATGGCGCCAAAGATGGCGCCGGTGACGGCGTCATGCTCTTTGGGGTGGAGATGGTCTTCGAACTCGCGCCAGGTCATAGGGGCGTGCGGGGGCAGGCCCAGAAGCTCGACCAGTTCCTGCGACATGCGGGTGCGCCCGGTGCGCAGGTCCCACGTCAGAATGCCGATGTTGGCTTTGCGCACGACAATGTCGAGTTGAGCGCGCGCCGTATTGAGATCGTCGGCTTGTTGTCGGCGCTCTTCAACGTCGAGCATCACGCACATCAGCTCGATCGGCGTTCCTCGCGCATCGCGCTCCACCGACACCCGCAGCTCGCGCCAAACGTGCACCTGATCCTGGGTCAGCATGCGCACCTCGACCGAGGTCACGTCCACGTCAGCAGTGATGATCTGATCGTAGGCGGCTTTGGCGGCTTCACGATCGTCGGGGTGGATCCGGTCGAGAAAGCCCGCGAGCGGTTCGCTCCACCCGCCGGCGTGAAAGCCCAGCAGGGCGGCCGCGTCATCGTTCACGCCAACCTGAAGCGACTTCAGATCCACCGAAACGAGCCCCACGCCGATCACCGCCATGGTGCGGCGATAGCGCCGGTCGGCGTCGCGGGCGGCGTGTTCAGCGGCGGCGAACGCCGTGATGTCGATGAGAACGCCCACCGCGCTGTAGACCACCCCGCTCGGGTCGCGCTCGGCTTCGCCGCTGACCAGGGCGACGCGTTTGCCGCCGTCGGGTCGATGGATGGTCACGGTGAGGTCAAAGGCGCCCCCCTCGCGCGCCAAGCGCTCAAACTCAGCGTCCAGACGATCAGCGTCCGCGCTCGACACAAAGCCATGTTCGCGCCAGTCCGGCAGGGGCGCGCCCGGCCTGACCCCCATCAGCTCGTAGAGATGGTCAGACCATTGCTGCGCGCCGTCTTTAAACGACACCCGCCAACAGCCCATGCTGGCTGCGGCTTCGGCCCGCGCGATGAGCTGCACGGAGCCGCCGGTTTCGACAGGCTGGAGGATGTAGGCGACATGCGCATTCGGGGCGTCTGGCGGCCCGACCGGAATGATTGCAACGTCGGTCTCCCTGTCGCCGGCGGCGCCCAGGCGCAGCTTGGCGCGGACCATGGCAAAGCCGGCGGCGTTGGCGCGCTGTCGCGCCTCATAAAGGGCGGCGTGGTCAGTGCCGACCGCATACAGCAAGTCGCGCGGTGATTGACCGGCAAGGTCTTCAGACGCATGGCCGAGAAGCGCGCCGGCAGACCGCGTTGCGCTGACGATCATCGCTTCAGGTCCGCTGAGATCGACAACGATGACCGCGAGGTCCTGGAGAGCCGTCCCAATTTGCGCCGCCAGGCGATCCGCGTGAGCGCCAAGGGGCTGCGGCGCGTTTGGCGCGCCAGCTTTTGCGGTTGCCGCTTGTGGCGGGAGTTCGGGCATGTGGCCGGCCTTTCGCGCAGAGATTGGCTCGAATTGACCACGCCGCGCTTACGGTTCGGTTACCATCAGACAGTTGACCGCAGCCCAAGCAATCGCCAGCATCCGTCGTTTCCGGGAGGGGAGGCCCGCATCATGTCATCACCCACGTCAGGCGCGCCCGCGTCGCATGCCCACTGGTCGTCGCGTTTTGCCTTTTTGATGGCCGCCGTTGGTTCGTCTGTCGGGCTCGGCAACTTCTGGCGCTTTCCCTACACGGCCGGCGAGAACGGCGGTTCGGTCTTCATCTTGGTGTACCTGGTGTGCGTGGTGCTGGTGGCCTATCCGGTGTTGGCGGCCGAGTACGCCATTGGCCGGCGAGGTCAAAGCTCGGCCATTAAGTCGGTCAAGAAGCTGGCGGCGGAAAGCGGCGCGTCGGGCGCCTGGTCGGTCATGGGTTGGGTCGGCATGATCGGCGGCTTTCTCATTTTGACCTTCTATTCGATGATCGGCGGCTGGGTGATCATCTACATTTACAAGGCGTTCTCAGGCGCCTTCATCGGCGCCGACGGGGCCAATATCGCCGCCCAATTCGGCGCAATTTTTGAGACCGGCAAGCCGTTTGGCCTGCCCGACAATGCACCGACCATTTTGGGCGTCCCCTTGGTGGTGGTCACCCACACGGCGTTCATGGGCATCACGCTGGCGATCGTGGCGCGCGGCATCAACAATGGCATTGAGCTGGCCTCTCGCATCCTGATGCCGATGTTCTTCGTCATGCTGCTTGGGGTTGTGGTGTTTGGCGCCATTGCCGGCGACTTTGGGGCGGCGGTGCGCTACCTCACCACGCCCGATTTCTCTGTGTTCTTCGCACCCGCCGCCGATGGATCGGACGCGATGAGCTTCTCGGTGGCCAACACCGTGGAAATCGTCTCGGCCGCCCTGGGCCAGGCGTTTTTCTCAGTCGGCGTGGGTGTCGGCCTGATGATCACCTATGGCTCGTATCTGACCCGCGACACCAAGCTGATCGGGGCGACCGGCTTTGTTGTCACCTCTGACACGCTGGTGGCGATCATTGCCGGCTTGGCGATCTTCCCGTTGGCGTTTGGCTTTGGCCAAGACCCGGCGGGCGGCCCTGGGCTGTTCTTTGTCACCTTGCCCAACGCGTTTGCTCAGATGCCGGCCGTCTTGGGCCTGGCGGTTGGGGGCGTGTTCTTCACGCTGGCCTTCTTTGCCGCGATCACCTCTTCCATCTCACTGTTGGAAGTGGCGGTCGCATGGGGCGAAGAGCGTCTTGGCAATCGGGTTCTCGCCACGCTCTTGTTGGGTGGTCTGTGC
>CAYGQB010000031.1:0-21365 GCA_964351895.1 uncultured Caulobacterales bacterium | reverse complement strand
CGACCGAACCGCCCGACAGCACTGTGTCCGGGTCAAGGTGCGTGATCACCCCATGATCGTGCGGCTCCTGGTCGATCAGGGCGTCGATGTGGGCGCGCGGATGCGCCCGCTCCAGGGTATCCAGGTCGGCGCTAGGCGCGTCCTCGCGGATGAGGAACATGAAGGCCTCATCCTCAAGGGCGCGCAGCACGGCGCGCAGCCGATCAGAGCTTTCTGGGTGACCAAGCGGCGTGTCGTGCGCCAGGCAGGCGGCGCTGGCGATCAGTGCGGTGTCCACTCATCCCCCCGTCGGCTGCGGCGCCTCAAGCAAGCTTGAGAGGTCCATGACAGACACGCCCGGCGGCGCGGGCACGTCGTCGGGCACGAAGAAATCGGGCAACAGGTCTTGGGTTGGATCGACGCGATACTGCTCAAAATCGGTCACGCCATGGCTGTGCAACAAGGTGTCGTCGATCTCGAATCGGCCGGAGTAGCTGGCCGCCGGCTGGGTGAACATCAGGTGGGCCGCGTCAGCCAGGATCTCCGGAGTTCGACATTGGCGCATGCCCTCTTGCCCGGCCAAGACATTGGAAATTGCAGCCGTCGCAATCGCGGTGCGCGGCCACAAGGCGTTGACCGCGATCTTGCCGGCAAACTCTTCGGCTAAGCCCAAGACGACCATGCTCATGCCGAACTTGGCCATGGAATAGGCCGTATGGGGCCCGAACCACTTGGGCGCCATGTCCAGCGGCGGCGACAGCATCAAGATGTGTGGATTGTCCGCCTTCATCAGATGCGGCAAGCACGTCACGCTCGTCAGGTAGGACCCGCGCGCATTCACCTGGTGCATCAGATCAAAGCGCTTCATCGGCGTCTGGGTGGCCGGCATGGGAAAGATCGCCGACGCATTGTTGACGCAAATGTCGACGCCGCCAAAGGCCTCAACCGTCTGAGCCACCGCGCTTTGAACCGCTGCGTCGTCGCGGATGTCGCATACGATCGGCAGGGCCTGACCGCCGGCCGCGCGAATCTCGTCCGCGGCCGTGTAGATGGTGCCAGGCAGGGTGGGATGGGGCTCGGTGGTCTTGGCCAAGATGGCGACGTTGGCCCCATCGCGCGCGCATCGCAGCGCGATGGCCAAGCCAATACCGCGGCTCGCGCCTGTGATCAAAACCGTCTTGGCGTTTAGTGGGCCCATGCCGCGCCTCCCCCTTGATTTACGCGAACGATCCGCCGCGCCTTATCTTTAGGTTAGCGTGCTTTTGATGCGCGAACAGAGGAAAGCGCCGGCTAAGAGACTTCACGCCTTCTTAGAGTGGGCGCCAAACACGGCCCGTGGGACACTCGAGCCCAGGCTCTCGCTTGCAGCGCTTCAGTGTGAACAGAACCGTCACGGCCCGGCCCACCAACGATTCCACTGGCACGTAGCTCAACTCAGTGGAGCGGCTGTCGGTGGAGCGATCGCGATTGTCGCCCATCACGAAGATCCGGTTCTCCGGCACGCGGAACACCAGGTCATCGTCGAACGCGCCCAAATCGGTCAACTCGTACAAGAGATGCGTCTCGTCTGATCCGGGCAATGTTTCCACATAGCGGTTCGCCGCCACGACGGCGCCGGAATCATAGTGACGATAGCGCACTTCGCCTTCAAAGCGGCGGTCCACCAGGGCGTCATTGAGATACAGCCGACCGCCCGACATGGCGATCTTGTCGCCGGGCAAGCCAATGACGCGCTTAATGAGATGGCGGCCATTGCGCGGATGACGGAACACCACAATGTCGCCGCGCTCAGGCGCGCCGCCCAGGAGACGCCCGTCGCCCGCGGGCAGCATGTCGCCTAAACCAAACGGCAATGAGTGACGGCTCCAGCCATAGGCGAAGTTGAGAACGATCACCCGGTCGCCAACTTCAAGCGTTGGCTCCATGGAGCTGGAGGGGATGTAAAACGTGCGGAAGATCAGGGTCGTGATGACCAGGTACACCGCCGCTGCGCCAAGAAAAAAGTGCACCAGCTCGCGAAACTCCGCCGAGAGGTTTTTCTTGTCGTCGGGCTCGGCGTCCGAGTGCTCGCTCATCGTGTTGTCCCTCACCCCCGCAGCCGCCACTGAGCCTGCGCCGTTGCGCGCACCTTAGGCAATCTCGGCGCGTGCGCCAGTCGCCTCGTCAGCCAAGCGGTTCGCTGTCTGCTTCTAAGGCCTGGCGCGCCGGGCCGCTTGACCGCTCAAACCACACGGCCCCGTCCTGGGCTTCGCGTGCAACTGCGCGGCCTGCGCGCACCAGATAGTTGAGATGCGCCAGCGTTTCGCCCGTCGCCATCGAATAGTCAGACGCTTGGATTGGGCGCGCGAACATGGCGGCGAAGGCGTCCACGACGCGCTTGGGCGTCTCAAGGCTGCGTTCAAGCCGCTCCAGCCGGCGCTCGTGTCCGTCGATCAGACCTTCCAGGCGGGTGTGCAGCCCGTAGAACGGCGTGTTGTGGCTCGGCAGCACCAAGACATCGTCGGGGATGGCCGCCATGATCCGCCAACACGACGACAACCAGTCCGACAAGGGATCAGCGGCCGGTTCGGTGGGCCAAACCGAGACGTTTGAAGATATTTTCGGAATGACCTGATCGCCCGAAAGGAACAGTCGCGCCTCTGGATTCCACAGGCACACGTGTTCTGGGCTGTGCCCTGAGCCAACGATGACCCGCCACACCGCCCCATCGATCTCGATGTCGTCCCGGTCTTCGATGCGCTGATAGGCCGCCGGGAGCGGGGTCACGCCCATGCCAAACATGCCAAAGCGCTGCTTGTAGGTGTCGAGCGCCTCTGCGTCCCAGCCAGCCGCGCGATAAAACGCCAGCGCTTCGTCGGGTGCGGGCGGCGCGTCGGCAACCAGCATCCGCGCGGTGACGTACTCCAGCCGCGACATCCACAGCCGCACCCCGAAGTGACGACACAGGGCGCCCGCCTGGCCCACGTGATCGGGATGCATGTGGGTGCAGATGACCCGGGTCAGGGCCCGCCCCTCCATCACCGTCTCGAAAGCGCGCTCCCACAGGGTCCAGGTCGCCGGGTCGCCGAGACCGGTGTCGATCAGGGTCCAGCCGGGGCCGTCGCGCAGGAGATAGAGATTGATGTGGTCGAGAGAGAACGGCAGCGGCATGCGCAGCCAGAACACGCCGGGCGACACCTCGCGCGCGGCCCCTGGCTCAGGGGCCTCGAACGGATAGCGGAGGCCGGTGTCAGCAGGCGCGGTGGCGGTGTCGGACATGACGGGGCGCTTTCTCAGCGGGCGCGGCGGCGCGCGACTCAATGACTCTGTCGCGGACACGATCACGCGCGCCGGTGTTCGTCAAACGCGTGCGACGCTGCAGGCAAGCCTGACCTCAGGCCTGGAACGGCGCGGCGCGGCGCGACGGCAAGCCGCGCACGGCCTGAGCGGCGCCGCGCATGCGGCCAGCCCAGTCAGGTTCGCTGGCGGCGATGTGGTCGGCGCGCCGTCGCACGCGCCCCGTCAAGGCGCCCAGGCGCGGCGGCGCATGCGCTTCGACCGCGCGCACTAGGCGGCTGCCCCAGAGGCGCGCCTGACCCGCCGGCCCCGCCGCCCCGATCAGGCCGTCCGCCAGGCTGACGCCGGAATTGGCGTAAAAGCGCTTATAGTGGTCGCCGTCCGGGCCCAAGTCATAGACGCGCACGCCGTGTTCTGGCGCTGCGGCGATGATGTCCTGCATCAGCAACAGTCCCGGCGACACCTTCGACCAGGCCGGGTCATAGGCCACCAGCCAGCCGTGAAGATTGTCCCCGCAGCGCAGGTTGGCTTCGTAGGCGATTGGCGCGCCTCCAAGGCTGAGGCGCGAAATCTGGAGGCGTACTGCGGCGTCACTGTCGCAGAAGAGCATCTCGAGAAACGCCTTCGTCCAGGCCGGAGCCAGCACGTCATGACGCCCAGATGCGCGGTACTGCGCGCTTTTCCAGGAGAGCAGCCGCGCCAGGTCGTCCGGCGCGCGCGTGTCAAACTCGAACGCCAGTCCGCCGTCCTCGCTGGCCGCCTCGCCCGCCCGGCGACGCAGTCGGCGCGCCGTCTTAAAGTGCTTGGGGTGGCGCTTGGCGCGCTCTTCCAGGAACGACGGCGCACCGGGCGCTGGCGCGTCGATCGCCACCTGGTGGGCGAAGGACCAGTGCATCTCTTGAGCGTCCATGCGCGCCTGCGGGTCGATCCAGCCGGTGGCGCGATAGGCGGTGAGGCCGGCGGCTCGCAGCACGTCGGGCAGAGAGAGATCTGCGGTCGGCGCGCACACCAGCCCGTGGACGTCGCTGAACGGCGCGCCTAAGGGGCGACCGACCCCATCAGGCCGGCGATGAAAGGCTAAGAACCCAATCGCCTCTCCGGCGCGGCGCACCACGGCGACGCGCGCATCCTCGCGCACAGTGTCGATGAGAACGGCAAAATCTGGATGCAAGAACCCCGTTGCAAAGGCGCTCTCGCGCGTCGCGCACGCCAGCCAGGCGGCGCGGTCGTCGGGCGCAAGCTCAGCCGGGCGCACAACATCTACACGGTCAAATGGCATTGCGGTCTTGGCCTATCCGGTTGTCCAAACGCCGATCACCACACCTGCTGCGGCCAGCTTGGCCGGCCACCATTCGCCGAAGACGAATGACATGAGCTGTTCATTGACGAGGTCGGGTCTGGCCTGGCTGAGAAGCAGCAACACGCCGGCGACGACAAAGACAGGCACGACGCCGTTCAGGAAGGCGCGAAACCCGCGCTCCACCCGAGACTTGGCGGCGTCGGCGCGTTGACGCCGGGCGCGGCGTTGACGCGCCGCACGGGCGCGATCGGCGCTGTCGCTGTTGCCAAAGTTGGGATCGTCGAGAACGGCGGCGATGCGCGTCACAGGGCGCGCGGCAATGGCGGGGTCGAGGTGAGCAGGTGTCGTAAGCATGCCCAAGGAATGCCACGGGTAGGCTCGCCGCCCCGTTAACGCGTCGGCCTATTCTGCAAGCAGCGTTAGCAATCGATGAAAAATCGATTCAATGACGCGCCCGCGCGCTTGGAGCACGCGGGCGCGCGGGCCGCTCTTCGCGCTAAGCCCCTAGCATCGCTTCTGGAATGTCGAACAAGACCTCCGCCTCGGCGGTGACGGCGTCGAGGCGCCCGGCCGCCGTAGAGAGCACGGTGCGCGCATAGTAGCGCGCCAGGTCCAGACGCGACTGGGCATAGTCCTGATCGCCTTCGCCGTTCTTGAGGGCGCGCGCGCCTGAGACGGCCCCGACACACAAGAAATAGCCGCCAATGACATCGCCCGCCAAGGTCAGGTAGGCGGTGGCGTTCGAGAGCTTGGATGCGGGATTGCGATCTTCGCCAGTGAGCCACTCGGTGGCCCGCCGCAGTCCTTCGGCCGCCTCCCCGAGCGGTCTCGCCAGCTCGTTCAATTCAGTGTTTGACGACAGGGCCATGTCCTCGGCCGTCTCGCCAATGTCTTCCAGCATCTCACGCATGCTGGCGCCGGCGTTGAGCTTGAGCTTGCGGCCGACCAGGTCAATCGCCTGAATGCCGTTGGTGCCCTCATAGATCGGTGCAATGCGCGCATCACGATAGTGCTGGGCGGCCCCGGTTTCTTCGACAAAGCCCATGCCGCCGTGGATCTGGATGTTCGTCGACGTCGCTTCGACGCCAACATCGGTGCACCAGGCCTTGGCAATGGGCGTGAGCAAATCCTCGCGCCGCTTGGCGAAGGCCCGGTCTTCTTCTTCCTCTGCGTGTTCGGCCAAGTCGGCGGCCACCGCAGTCGCCAAGCACATGGCGCGGCCAGCCATGATTTTTGATTTCATCGTCAAGAGCGACCGGCGCACGTCCGGATGGCCGATAATGGCGGCGGGATTGTCGCCGTTCAGGCCACGTCCTTGGCGACGATCCTGGGCGTAGGCGAGCGCCTGCTGATAGGCGCGTTCCGCAATGGCGACCCCTTGCATGCCGACATTGACCCGGGCCGAGTTCATCATCGTGAACATGTGGGCCAGCCCATTGTTCTCAGCCCCGATCAGCCAGCCAATCGCGCCGTCGGTTCCGCCAAACTGCATGGTGCAGGTCGGCGAGGCGTGAATGCCCAGCTTGTGCTCAAGCCCGATGCAAGAGACTTCGTTGCGCGCCCCCAGCGAGCCATCGTCGTTGACCAGCACCTTAGGCACCAGGAACAGCGACACGCCGCGCGTGCCTTCTGGCGCGTCCGGCAGGCGGGCGAGCACCAGGTGGATGACATTGGGCGCAGCGTCGTGGTCGCCCCAGGTGATGTAAATCTTCTGGCCTTCGATGCGATAGGAGCCGTCGCCCTGCGGCGTGGCCTTGGTGCGCAACCCTGAGAGGTCTGAGCCCGATTGCGGCTCAGTCAGATTCATCGCGCCCGTCCATTCGCCGGTCACGAGCTTGGGCAGATAGGTTTCCTGAAGTTCCGGCGCGCCGTGCGCCAGCAGCGCTTCGATGGCCCCCAGTGTCAGCATCGGCCCCAAGCCGAACGCCATGTTGGACGCCTGCACCATTTCCGAGACCGCCAACGCCAAGGCCCGTGGCAGGCCCATGCCGCCATGATCGGCCGGAAAACACACGCCCTGCCAGCCGCCTTCTACGTAGCGTGCATAGGCTTCTTTGAAGCCCGACGCGGTGTAGACGACGCCGTTTTCCAGCCGCGCGCCTTCCTGATCGCCCGACGCGTTGAGCGGCGCCAAGACCGCGCTTGCAAGCTTGCCGGCCTCTTCAAGCATGGCCCGCGTCAGGTCTGACGACAAATCGTCGAACGCGCCCGTGCTCTTGAGGCCGTCGATCGCCACAACATCTTCCAACGTAAAGCAGATGTCGCGCACGGGCGCTGTGTAGGTCATGCAAGTCTCCTCTTGGGTCCGCCGGTTTTTGTACCGGTCGGACGCGCGCCAGCGTGGTCGTGCGCCAGTCTCAATCCAGTTCGGCCTGAAAGATAGCGCTCCCACGCGTCGGCGACCACATCGCCGCGAAGTTCTTGACGTGGTATAGGACCCACCATGACCGCCACCCTCTGCATTCTCAAGATTTCGCCTCGCCGCAGCCGCCCTTCGCGCACTGGCTGGGCCGCCGGTGCTGCACCGCTCTTGGCCGCCACGCTCCTGTCCACCACGCTCTTGGCCGCCTGCGCGGCAACGCCGTCGCTCGACGTGGAAGCAATCGAGCCGGGCGCCTACACGCTCGATCCCAGTCACGCCAGCCTGGTGTGGCGGGTCGGGCACGCCAACGACATGTCGCGCTACACGGCGCGCTTTGACAGCCTGGACGCGGAGCTGGACTTTGACCCGGCGCGTCCGGAGCTGGCGCGCCTCTCCGTGACCGTGGACGCCGCGTCCGTCTCCACCGGCTTGCCGGACTTTGACGACAAGATCGCCACGCACGCCCGCCTCTTCGACGCCGCCAATCATCCTCAGATTCGCTTTGAGAGCCGGTCGATCAGACCCACCGGCGCCCGCACGGGAGAGGTGACCGGCGATCTTACCCTGCGGGGGCAAACCCGCCCCGTCACCTTGGACGTGACGTTCAACGGCGGCGCCTTTGATCCGCTGCGCCGCGCCGACGCCATCGGCTTTTCGGCCACGGGGGTGCTCGTGCGCTCTGAGTTTGGGGCCGACGCCTTCATCAATTTCGGCGTGGGCGACGAGGTGGAGCTCATGATCGAGGCTGAGTTCCTCAAGCGCTGAGGCGGCCCGTCGGCGATCATTTCCGCGTGAGAACAAGTCTTGTGCCCGGTGCGCGCTCGACGCCGCCGCAAAACCGCCCATGTTGTACGCGTCATTCGGTCGCACGCCTTCACGGGGCGATCATCATCCGGCGCCCGCCGGGACCACTTGAGAGGACCACCCTATGCGCAGACTTCTTGCTTCGACCGCCGTTCTTGCCTTGCTCAGCACGCCCGCCCTGGCCCTGGACGGTCACGCGGCCGATGACGCTCATGAAGCCGAGGCGCATGAGGCCGGGGCGCACGCTGCGGCCGACATGTCTGAAGCCCTCGGCGTCCCTTCCGGGCTCTACGTTCTGGATAAGAACCACGCCAGCCTGACCTGGTCGGTCATGCACTTGGGGCTGTCGCACTACACGGCGCGCTTCACCGCCTTCGACGTGGCCCTGAACTTTGACGCCGCTGACCCCACCCAATCGACCCTGACCGCCACCATCGATCCCGCCTCTGTGCGCACCGACTATCCGGGCGACTACAAGGCCACGCACGCTGACAGCGAATATGAGACCTGGGACGAAGACCTGGCGCGCAATCCCGGCTGGATGAACGCCGACGCCTTTCCTGAAATCACCTTCACCTCCACCGAAGTGACGATGGACAGCGACACCACCGGCACGGTCACAGGCGATGTGACGTTCCTCGGCGTCACCGCTCCGGTCACCCTCGACGTGACGTTGATCGGCACCGCCAACCCTAAGCCGCGCAGCGACTTTGCCGCCCTGGGCTTCTCAGCGCATGGGACGCTGGATCGGACCGCGTTCGGCAACGACACCGCAGCTCCGTTCATTGGCGAAGAGGTCAAGCTGCGCATTGAAGCTGAATTCCACCATGAGGCCGAGGCTGAGGCAGACACTGACGCCGACGCGGGCGAATAGACGTTTCGGCTCACGCCGCGTTGGCTATAGGTAGAACCCGCGCGTTGACCTTGCCTTCAGTTTGAGGTGAGCGTCAGCGCGCGGGATCGACCCTGCGCGTCGAGCCGAAGCGACCCGACAGCCCAACAGAGGTGCCTGATGACCAACACCGCGCCTGAGCCGAACCTTGGCTCACCTGCATCCACTCAACGCTACACCCGCGTCGCCATGTGGCTCCACTGGGCGATCGCCCTTGTCATCATTGGCAATTTGATTGGCGGGCTGGTGATGGAGGACCTGCCGCAATCCATCAGGTTCCTCGCCTATCAGATGCACAAGTCGTTCGGGTTGACGGTCCTGTTCCTCACCCTGGCGCGAATCGCATGGCGCTTCATGAACCCGCCGCCGCCTTTGCCCGCAGGCATGACCAGCTTTGAACGCATCGCGTCGCACGGCGTGCACCTGGCGTTTTATGTGTTGATGATCGCCATCCCGCTGACCGGCTGGGCCATGGTGTCAGCCTCGCCGACCGGCGTGCCCACGATCTTGTTCAACGTCATCCCGTGGCCTGACCTGCCAATCGCCGCGTCCGAGACGACCGAAGATTTCTTCTACGAGGCCCATGAGTATCTGGCGTTTGGCGCCATCGGCCTTTTGGTGCTCCACGTCGCCGCCGCGCTGAAGCACCAGTTCGTGAACAAGGACGGTCTTCTGGGCCGGATGGGCTTAGGTCCGGGCGCGCCGGCAGCACGCCGCCCAGGCGCCACGCGCATCTTTGCGATTGTGGCCGCCCTTGCCGCCGCAATTGCGGTGGTTGGCATGGCTGCCGGCGCGGCCTCTGGACGCGCCGACCCGGTCGGCGCGCGCGAGTCAGCGCTGACTGCCGGCGCTCCTGTGAGCGCTCAGGAGGCCGGCGCGCCGGCCTCCGCCCAAGTCGGGCTCTGGCGGGTCGACGCCGAAGCCTCTTCGCTGGAGTTCTCAGGGCTGAACTCCGGCAAGCCCTTTACCGGGCGGTTTGACGACTGGACCGCGAAAATCGACTTTGACGTCGCCGCTCCGGCCGACGCCGCGATTGAGGTGCGCGTCGCGACAGCCAGCGCCACGACCGGCGACCGCTACAATGACGGGTCGCTCGGCGAGGCTGATTGGCTCGATCCTGAGGCGCACCCCGAAGCGGTGTTCACAGCCACAGGCGCACGCGTCGTGGACGCGGGCGCGGGACGCTACGCGCTTGATGGCTCGCTGACCCTTAAGGGCGTCACCCAGGCCGTCAGCTTGCCGTTCACACTCCAAATCGAAGGCGACACGGCGACCGCGACCGGCGCAACCACCGTCAGCCGCCTGGCCTTCGATGTTGGCCGCCAAGCCGACGCGAGCGCCGAGTGGGTCGGGGACGACGTCACAATCACCGTCACGGTTGTCGCCAGTCGCGCCTAGTGGGCACATGACCCACGCCCAATGCCTTGACGCCAGTTCGCCGGGCGCGATTGACGTTGCCGTCGCCCTGTTGCGCGACGGCAAGCTTGTCGCCCTGCCGACGGAGACCGTGTACGGGCTGGCCGCGCGCGCCGACGATGGCGCAGCCTTGGCGCGCATCTTTGCCGCCAAGGGCCGCCCGTCGATCAATCCGCTCATCGTTCACGTTGCAAGCGCCGACGGCGCAGAGCGCCTGGCGCGCCTCACCCCGCTGGCCCGCAAGCTGATGGCGGCGTTCTGGCCCGGCCCGCTGACGCTGGTGCTGGACCGCCTCGCCGACGCCGGCGTCCACGATTTGGCCTGCGCCGGCCTCGACACGATCGCCGTGCGCGCGCCGGCGCATCCGGTCGCCCAAGCGGTCATTGCCGCAGTCGGCGCGCCGCTGGCCGCCCCCAGCGCCAATCGCTCGGGCGGCCTCAGCCCGACGCGCGCCCGCGACGTCCTGGACGACCTGGGCGACCGCATCGACGCGGTTCTGGACGCTGGCGACTGCGCACACGGCGTGGAATCAACGGTGGTGGACGCGCGCGGCGGCGCGCCGGTTATCCTGCGCCCGGGAGGCCTGACGCGCGAAGCGCTCGCCGCGTGCGTCGGCCCCATTGAAACCGCTCACACCCACGTGCAATCGGCCCACACGCAATCGGTTCAAGCGCCCATCAGCCCCGGCCAGCTCCTGGCGCACTATGCGCCGCGCCGCGCGCGCGTCGTTCTCGACGTGGCGCTGGGCGGCGGCGAGTTTGAACGACCGATCGCGCATCTTGGTTTTGGCCCCGGCGCCTACGCCACGTTGAATCTTTCCCCCTCTGGCAACCTGGTTGAGGCGGCGAGCCGGCTCTTTGCCTATCTGCGCATCCTGGACTCGGCGGGCTATCGCACCATCACCGTGGCGCCCATTCCGCGCGCGGGGCTGGGCGAGGCGATTGGCGACCGGCTGGCGCGCGCAGCTTGCCCCGCCCCGCTTGCCCCGCGTTGCCCAGCTCCAATCTCACCGACGGATCAAATTGAAACCTAACGAGAAACAGTTTCTTTATCCCTGAGGTTCAGGCTTGTCCCATCAGCAGACGCCGAGAGGACGCCATGACGCCCCCGACTGCACACACGCCGACGTTCGCCGGGCTCGATTCGCCTTTTGAACGCGCGCTTACACGACTCTTCTGTTTTGTCGTTCTGACAGGTGCTGGGCTGCACCAGGTCGTGGAGGGGCTCCTCACCACGGCGCAAGACGCTCTGACGCCTGGTACGGCGGCGCGCCTGGCGCGCTAGCCGGCCCGCCTCGTTAAGAAGCGCTGCCGCAACGACGTTCTTCTGCGGCTCTCACCTCTTCACAACGGCCCCGGCACCACCAAAACGACCCTTGGCGCAGCGGCGCTCTAGTGGCACACCAAGGCCATGAAAGACGCCCTCTGCCTGCCCGACTCGCTCTTGCGCGAAATCAAGGACGCCCTTGGCCCGAAGGGCTGGTCGGACGACCCTGATCGCCTGTCCGCCAAAACCGTCGACTGGCGCGGCCGCTATCACGGCCACAGCCCGCTTTTGGCCGCACCCGCCACCACGCAAGAAGTGGCCGCGGTGGTGCGCGCCTGCGCTAAGGCCGGCGTCGCCATCACGCCGCAGGGCGGCAACACTGGCCTTGTGGGCGGCGGCGTGCCGCAAGGTGAAGTTCTGTTGACGCTGGATCGTATGCGGGCCGTGCGCAGCGTCGATCCGGAAAACGACAGCATGACGGTGGAAGCCGGCCTGCCGCTCGCGCTGGTGCACGACCAGGCCGAAGCGGTGGACCGTCTGTTTCCGCTCTCGCTGGGGTCTCAGGGCACGGCGACCATCGGCGGGCTGGTGTCCACCAACGCCGGCGGCGTCGCGGTTCTGCGCTATGGCATGATGCGCGATCTGGTCTTGGGCCTGGAAGCGGTGATGCCAGACGGTCGGATCTGGAACGGCCTGTCGCCGCTGCGAAAAGACAATACCGGATATGATCTCAAGCAGCTTCTCATTGGCGCCGAAGGCACCTTGGGCGTCGTGACGGCCGCGTCGTTGAAATTGTTCCCCCGGCCTGGGGCTAAGCCGGCGGCGTTCTGTGCTGTCGTCTCGCCGGACGTGGCCCCGGCGTTTCTGGCGCTTGCCAAGTCGGTCTCCGGCGACGCCGTGACTGCGTTCGAGCTGATCCCGCAGCTCGGCCTGGACCTGGTGCTGCGCCACGTGCCCGACACCCGCGCCCCGCTCGACGGGCCTCACGCCTGGTATGTGCTTCTTGAACTCAGCTTGGCGGACGCTGATCGCGCCGGCGAGACCATGGAAGCGGTGCTCTCAGCCGCGTTCGACGCCGGCCTGATCGCCGACGCCGCCATCGCCCAGAGCGACGCGCAGGCTCAGGATTTCTGGAAGCTGCGCGAAACCCTGCCAGAAGCTGAAAAGCACCACGGCCCGGCCATCAAGCACGACGTGTCGGCGCCCGTATCGGCCATCGGAGAGCTGGTCGCGCGTTCAACCGCGGCGGCCACCGCGCTTCTGCGGGAGGCTCAGATCATCGCCTTTGGCCATGTCGGCGACGGCAACATCCACTTTAACGTTGGCATGCCCGAGGGCATGGACCGCGACGCCTTCTTTGCCATGCAGCCGGCAATGAACGCCGCCGTGCATGACGCGGCCGCCAGTCTCGGCGGGTCCATCTCGGCCGAGCATGGCGTAGGCGTGATGAAGATCGACGAGTTGGCGCGGCTCAAATCGCCGGTGGCGCTGGACGCGATGCGCGCCATCAAGCAGGCGCTCGATCCAAAGGGCGTCATGAACCCCCGGGTGTTGTTTGCCGGGTCAGATTCTCACTCTCACGCAGGACAAGCAGATGCGACCTCGCAAGCGTGATCACGTCCGCACATGGATGCTCACAGCGCTCGCTGCATTGTTTTTGACGAGTGGGTGCGCATCCAACGTCAAGAGCGGCTGCCTGTCAGAATCGTTTCGGCCCGACGCGGAGACACTCTACCGCTACGGAAACTTTTGCGGTCCGGGTCACCCGGTCTCAGAGGCCGACCCCGCCAACATTCCCGCCCTCGTTGCTCTGGAACCGGTCGACGACATCGATCGGCTCTGCAAGCTGCATGACCTTTGCTACGCGCGGTTTGGAGCCGATAACTCCCACTGTGACAAGGCGTTCCCAATTCGCAGCCACTTCCAGGGCGAGACTCGCCTCAGTGCGCAGTGCTCGACGCAGCTCGCCGAGATCACGACGGCTGTCGTCAATTTAAAGGTGCGCAAGAGCAACCGCGTCGATCAGGTCTCACGGCAAGCCGAACTGGCGACCTACGGCGCCGTCTTGACGCCGCTGATCGGCGCATCGCACTGCGCCAACGCCCGCACGTTTGGTTATCCTGACCAGGCCGGTTTCTGCTTTCTTCAGCCTCGCATCGTAGACCGCGCGCGATCGATCGCTGAGCGTGAGCTTGCGCGTGCTGAGGCGCTTGCCTTGTGCGATCACAAGTCCTTCGGCAGTTGCTACAGCGAGCTTTACTGGGATCGCTCGCGCACCATCGACATAGACCGCTTCCTCTCAGACCCGAGCTGGGGCGCGACAATGCCGCTTGAGGCTTCAACCGACGACGCGCGGTAGACTGGGATTGCGACGGTCTGCAAACACCCACACGCCTTGGCCCGCAGACGCGAACGCCCTAAGTCGTGAGGGCGTCGCCATTGATGAGGAGCCCGCGCCATGCTCGCCCTCTTGAGCCCGTCCAAGAACCTGGACTTTTCGCCCATCGTCCATCCGCCCGCCACCGCGCCTCTGTTTGCCAAGCAGACCCTGACTCTGAGCGCGATCATGGCCAAGAAGCGGGCGGCTGATTTAAAGCGCATGATGGGCGTGTCCGACGCCCTTGCGGACTTAAACGTGGCCCGCTACCGCGCCTTCAATCTGGACGATCCTGAAGGCTTGCCGGCGGCTTTGGCGTTCTCAGGAGACGTGTATCGCGGCTTGGACGCGCGCTCTTTAAGCGCCGCTGATCTGACCTGGGCGCAAGACCATGTGGCGATTTTGTCCGGTCTTTACGGCTATCTGCGCCCGCTCGACCGGCTCCAACCCTATCGTCTGGAAATGGGCACGCGGCTGAAAACCAGGCGCGGAGACACGCTCTATGATTTCTGGCGGCGTGATCTGGCCCCGGCGCTCGATGCGGCGGCCAGCGCCCACGCCCGGCCCGTCCTTCTCAACCTGGCCTCAGATGAGTACTTCAAGGCGGTCGACATGGCGGCCCTGAAAACGCCAGTGGTGCGCGTGACCTTCAAAGAGATCAAAGACGGCAAGGCGCGCGCCCTGTTCATGTTTTTGAAGGTGGCGCGCGGACTGATGGCGCGCTGGATGATCGAGAACCGCATCGAGGACCCTGAAGACCTCAAGGCGTTCAATGTCGAGGGCTATCGCTTCGACGCTGAAGCCTCGCAGGGCGGCGACTGGGTGTTCACCCGCCCACAACCGGCTAAAAAGACGCCCGAACGCGCCGGCGCCGCGCGCTAGCCTCATCGCCCTCTTCGCGCACACATCTAGGAGTACCGCCCATGTTCGACGTCAAAGGCCACGCCGCCATCGTCACCGGATCGACCAGCGGCATCGGCTTGGCGCTGGCGACGGGTCTGGCGCAAGCCGGCGCCAATGTCATGCTCAACGGTCTCGGCGACGCCGACGAGATCGAAGCCACGCGCGCCAAGCTGGAAGCCGACACCGGGGTTCAGGTGCTGTTTCACGGGGCCAATGCGCTGCGTCCAGATGAAACGGCCGACATGGTTGAAACGGCCGCCAAGACATTCGGTCGGCTTGATATTCTGGTCCCTAACGCGGGCGTGCAGCATGTGGCCCCGGTGGATGAGTTTCCGCTGGAGAAGTGGGATCTGATCCTGGCGATCAATCTGTCGGCCGCGTTTCACGCCATTCGCGCCGCCGTGCCGATCATGAAGCGCCAAGGCCGCGGCCGGCTGATCAACATTGCCTCGGCGCACGGTCTTGCCGCCTCGCCCTACAAGTCAGCCTATGTCGCGGCCAAGCACGGCATGGTCGGCATGACCAAGTCGATCGCGCTGGAATTGGCCGAGCAGAACATCACCTGCAACGCCATCTGCCCGGGCTATGTCAAAACCCCGCTCGTTGAGGGCCAGATCGCCGACACCGCCAAGGCGCGCGGCATGAGCGAAGAAGAGGTCATGCGCGACGTGATTCTGGCCGCCCAGCCGACAAAGAAGTTCGTGCATTACAACGAGCTTGTGGGCCTACTGATTTATCTGGCGTCCGACGAGGGCGCCTCGGTCAACGGGGCGGCCGTTTCGATTGATGGCGGCTGGACGGCGAAGTAGCGCTCGGGCGCGCCGGTCCAAGGACGGTTCCATGTCGCGCCGCACACGCAAGATCGGACTGGCGCTGCAAGGCGGCGGCGTGCTGGGCGCCTACGGCTGGGGGGTGCTGGATCGGCTGCTGGAAGAAGAGTGGCTGCGCATCACGTGTCTCTCAGGGGCCAGCGCCGGGGCCATGAACGCCAGCGTTCTTGCCCACGGGCTTGCGGTTGGCGGGCGCGCCCAAGCCCGCGCAGATCTAGAGACGTTTTGGCGCAAGGTGGCGGACGCGGGCGCCTTTGCGCGCGCGGCCAGCGCCCCGCTTCTGGCGATCCTGCGGTCGACCGGGATCGCGGACGGCGGCGCCGTGATCGACGCCCTCACCCGCATGTCGAGCCCCTATGACCGCCCCGGGTTTGCCGACAATCCGCTGGCCGAGCTGGTGCAAGAGGTGGTCAATTTTGAGACCCTGCGCGCCAAGTCTCCGGTGGAGGTGGTCGTCAGCGCCACGGACGTGGCGACCGGGCGCGCGCGCCTGTTTGAGCGCTCTGAGCTGACGGCGCAGGTGCTGGCCGCTTCGGCCTGCCTGCCTTTCTTGTTTCGCGCCATTGAGATTGAAGGACGCGCCTACTGGGACGGCGGCTTCTCGGCCAATCCCTCACTCAAGCCATTCTTTAGCCGGACCGCCCCGCGTGACGTGGTGCTGGTGCCCTTGTCCGACCATGCGCCCGACACGGCCCCGCGCAGTGCGGACGCGATCGCAGAGCGCTGGTACGACGTCACCTTCAATGCGCCGCTCAACGGTGAGCTTACGGCCCTGCGCGAGACCCGGCGCATTCATGGCGTTATGGGGCCGGGAGCCCAGGCGCGCCGGGTGCGTCTGCATCGCATCGACGCCGGACCAGCGCTTGCCAGCTTGCCCGCCGGCGCCAAGTCAGACACGCGCTGGGAGGCGCTCATCGATCTGCGCAATCGCGGGCGCGCCGCCGCCCAAGAGTGGCTGACTCACTCAGCCAAGCATGTGGGCCGACGCGAAAGCCTCGACCTGGAGCAACGCTGAGCTCTCAGCGCAGATCTCATCCCCCAAACAGATCGGCCGCCGCGATTAGGTGTGCGCCTTCGTTGCGCACATTCCCCACCGCGCGATCCACCTGATAGGCCTCCAACTCCCCTTCAGGGCCAGGGCGCATCAGCGCGTCGACCACGTCAGCGCTAGTGTTCGGGTCGAGCCAGGCCGCCCAGGCGTCTGCGGGCAGGATGACCGGCATGCGATGATGCAGATGGGCGGTGTCGGCGTTGGCGGCGACGGTCAGGATTGAGAAGCTGTCGATCAGCTGCGTCTCGCCAATTTGTGCGGCGCCATCTTGCGCGGGGACGTCTGCGCGATCCCACAGGCCGGCAAAGCAGAACGCCGCCTCGTTGCGGGCGCGAATGAACCAGGGGGTGCGCGCCGTCCGCGGGCCGGTCCACTCATAGTAGCCAATGGCCGGCGCCAGGCACCGGCGGTCTTTGAGGGAGGCGCGAAAGAACGGCTTCTGGCGCGCCTCTTCTGCGCGCGCATTGAAGGCGGACACCTTGATCTCGCTCAAGGGCTTGCGCCACCAGCGCGGCACGAGCCCCCAGCGCGCCATCACGCCCACCCGCCGTTCCGGCTCTTGCCGACAGATCAGGGCCGACTGCGTCGGCGCGATATTATAGCGCGGCTGCATGTTGGACGGTGCGGCGGCGGGCGCCAGATCAAGCCAGGCGCGATACTCCGCCCACGTCCCCTGCCCACTGGCGTAGCGTCCACACATGCGCCCATCATAGCGCGGACGCTGGCCAAGACGAGACCTTCCATGCCCCATCACGACGATCTTGCTCGCCACTGCGGGCCAATCCCGGTTCGACCGGTGGCCTGCGTGGGCGTGGTGTGCCGGCGCGGCGACGCGGTGCTTTTGATCCGGCGTGGGCGTGCGCCGCGTCTTGGCGAATGGTCGATCCCAGGCGGGCGCGTCGAAACCGGCGAAACCGTACGCGACGCCGCCTTGCGCGAATTGCGCGAGGAAACCGGCGTCACCGCCCGCATCGACGGGCTGATCGACGTCGTGGACGCGGTCTGGCCACAACCGGGTCCGGCGGACCTGGTGACGCGCCACTATGTGCTGATCGATTTCGCCGCCACCTGGATCGCCGGGGAGCCGGTCGCGGGCGATGACGCCGACGCGGCCGAATTTGTCTCAGCGCAAGAGGCGCTGGCCCGCGTCGCCTGGGGTCAGACGCGCAGGATCATCCAGGCCGCACAGGGCGTGCCCGAGCTGCGCGACTAGCGCGTCATGGGTCCGCCCGCGTCAGCCGGACCGCCACTGCGACCTTGCAATCTGAGTTGTCCACAGGCGCCAAAGGCGACTGGCGCGCCGCCCCGGACCAGCGTACACACATCGACATGCGCACCTTCATTCTTGCCGCGTTCAGTCTCGCTACGGGCCTTACAACGGCCGGCCTCGTCCCCGGGGCGAGCGCCGCTCAGGGGCGAATAGAACGGCTTGAAACCAACATTTCAGAGTTGGCGGACATGTCCCGGATCATGGGGGAAGCACACTATCTCCGCGTGGTCTGCCGCGGCGTCTCCGACCAGCTATGGCGCGAGGAGATGGTGCGGCTGATGGAGCTTGAAGCGCCCGAAGGGCGCCGGCGCCAGCGCCTTGTGCAAGCCTTCAATGACGGCTACAGCCGACAATCTGCGCGTCACGGCCATTGCACCTCTCAAGTGCGAGAGGACGAGCGCCGGCTCGCGGGCGAGGGGAGGCGGCTGGCCGAACGCCTCGCAGACCGCTATCTCAATTAGCTTGTCGACGCGGATCACGCCGTCGACCCCGAGGGGACGTCGATCATGAAGGAAGCCCGCAGCATTCAGCTTGAGGACTTCAACGATGACGAGGACGAGCAAAAGTCCGTCGCGCTGGAGCTTCTGCTCGACGCCTGGGACGATGCGGTCAATCAGGGCGTTGCGCCCGAACTGGTTGCGTCCTCGGCCATCTTCGCCGCCCTGTCGGACATGATCGACATGTATGGCGAAGAACCGGTGGCCGAAATGGCCAGCGGCCTGCCGGAGCGCATTCGGCGCGGCGAGTTTTCCATGCGCCAGCGCGAAACCCACTAGCGCGTCAGCCCTGCGGGCGGTCGCTGCCCCGGCCACGAGTTCACCTTAGCTCGTAAGGGGCCTTAGCTCGTATGGGGCCTTAGCTTTTCAGGGGCCCTAGCGTTTCGACAAACCGCACCGGAGCGCCCTGGGGCGCGCCGATCAGCTCATCGTCCTTCATCGCAAGCTGTCCGCGAATGATCGTGGCAATGGGCCAGCCGGTCACCTGGCGCCCGTCAAACGGCGTCCAGCCGCAGCGCGAATGCTGATCGGCGTCGGTGATGGTGCGCACCGCGTTCAGGTCCACCACTGTAAAGTCTGCGTCCCAGCCTTCTGCGATGCGTCCCTTGTTGGCGATCCCGAAGATGCGCTGGGGTCCGTGTGATGTCAGGTCCACCAGACGCTCCAGCGTCAGGCGCCCCGCTGACACGTGGTCCAAGAGGATCGGCAGCAGCGTTTGCACCCCGGGCATGCCGGACGGCGACGCAGGATAGGGCTTGGCTTTTTCCTCGGCCGTGTGGGGCGCGTGGTCAGATCCAACGACGTCAACCAGACCGCTGGCCACGGCGCCCCAGAGCGCTTCGGCGTGGCGCGGCTCTCGCACCGGCGGGTTCATCTGTGCGCGGCCCTTGAGGCGCAGATAGGCGTCAGGCGCGGTCAGGGTCAGGTGCTGCGGCGTCACTTCGACGCTCGCCACATCGCGCGCCTGGGCCAGGAGCGGCAGCTCCTCTGCGGTGGAGATGTGCAGCACGTGAATGCGCTTGCCCGCCTCGCGCGCCAGCCGCAGGAGCCGGCGCGTGGACATCACCGCCGCCTCCACGTCGCGCACTTCCGGGTGGCTCGTCCAGTCGCCCTCTCGGGCGAACGCGCGGCGTTCAACCAGCCGCATCTCGTCTTCTGAATGGAACGCGGCGCGGCGCTTGATCACGCCGAGGACCGCAGCAACGCCGGCGTCGTCTTCAACCAGAAGCGAGCCGGTGGAGGCGCCCATGAACACCTTCACGCCGCAGCATCCCGGCATTTGCTCCATCTGCGCCAAGACGCCGACATTGTCGTGCGTGGCGCCAGCGTAGAAGGCGTGATCGCAGCGCATCCGCCCCTTGGCGCGCGACAGCTTATCCAAGAGCGCATCTGGATCGGTGGTGGTGGGGTTGGTGTTGGGCATCTCAAAGACGCACGTCACCCCGCCGGCAACCGCCGCATCCCCGCCGGTCGCGAGGTCCTCTTTCCACTCCATGCCCGGCTCGCGCAGGTGAACCTGGCTGTCAATGACGCCGGGCAAGACGTGCAGGCCGCCTGCGTCGAGCACCTCGCCCGCATCAGCGCGCGACAAGTCCCCGATGGCGGCAATCTTGCCGGCGATCACGCCGATGTCGGCGCGACCGCGTCCGGCGTGATTGACCAGTTCGCCGCCGCGCAGCAGAAAATCAAATGTCTGGGTCACTCCACCACCTTGTGATTGTT
Organism: uncultured Caulobacterales bacterium; assembly: GCA_964351895.1. Lineage (GTDB taxonomy): Bacteria > Pseudomonadota > Alphaproteobacteria > Caulobacterales > Maricaulaceae > CAYGQB01. The sequence continues at coordinate 1,420 of CAYGQB010000031.1, read as the reverse complement.
CAAGAGGGACTAGGACTTAACGGAGACTGGGGCTCAAGAGGGATCGGGCCTAAGAGAGATTGGGCGGCGACGCACACCGTGTCGACGGTCAGCTCCGCCATCAGCGTTTCACTTTCATGGCGTAACGTAGCGCGCGCCGCTGCATCAATGTAGCCGCCCGCGCGCACCGCCGCTGTGCGTGGCCCCCACGGCCCATAAACGCGCTCGTCGGTCGGCCCAAATAGCCCCAGGGTGGGCGCGCCCGAGGCGGCGGAAATGTGCATCAGGCCACTATCATTGCCCACAAAGAGCGCGGCGCGTTCAAGACAGGCGGCCGTCTGGGGCAAGCTCAGCCGCCCAGCCAAGTTGATCGCACGTTCTGGCGACGTGAGCGCCAAGGCGGCGGCGGCCGTCGTCTCATCGCCCGGCCCGCCAAAGGCGGCGACGCGCGCGCCCGCCAGCGGCCCGCCCTCCCCCGTTAGCCTTTGCGCCATCTCAGCAAAGCGCTCCGCCGGCCATTCCTTAAACGGGGCCGAGGCGGACGCCGACACGGCCAGAACCGGGCCGCCGGGGGGCAAAGTCTCCGCCGCGGCGGCCTGGTCTTGCGGGCTCGTCCAGATCACCGGATCGGCCGGAGCGCTGAGGTTCAAGACACGGGCGGCTTCGGCAACCTTGTGACACCGTTCTTTGGAGCTGTGCGCAATGATCCGACGGTCAGCTCGCAAAAACCAGCTCGTGCGCGAACCGCGCAAATCCACCACCTGGCTCCAGCGCCGTGCGGCCACGGCCCGCCACAGCGCCAGCCAATGCCCGCCCGACGCCTGCTTGGGCATGGCGATCACCTGGTCAACGCGCTCTGCAGCGGCAAACAGCGGCGCGGCCAGCGGGCCAGCGGCGACGGTGAAACGCGCCTGCGGCCGGGTGCGCGCCAGGTGCGCCAACAGACCTGACGACAACACCGCATCGCCGATGCGCGTCGAGGTGATAAAGAGAATGCGTTCCATCGCGTCTTTCGATAGACGCGCCGGCCACGCTTGAGAAGGCGCATCAGCTGCACTTTTCTCAAGCGCGTCGCTTTTCACGCGCCCTCGCGCACGCGATAAGTCAATCATGACGCGCACCGACACCGCCCCCACAGAGCTGCGCTGGCTGACGGCGCCCGACCAGGCTGTTGTGCGCGTTGACGGCCCGGAGGCGGAGGCGTTCCTCACCCGCATCGTCACCTGCGGCCTCCACAGGCTCGAACCGGGAGACGCGATGCCTGGGGCGCTCCTTTCGCCGCAAGGCAAGGTGCAGCACGCCTTCATCGCTCACCGTCTGGCCCCAGATGCGCTGCACCTGGCGCTGGCGGCGAGCGGTCTTGAGAGTTTAATCAAGCGTTTCACGCTGTTGCGGCTGCGCGCCAAGGTTGCGTTCACGCCGGTGAGTGACCTGGCCGCGC
>CAYGQB010000030.1:0-21392 GCA_964351895.1 uncultured Caulobacterales bacterium | reverse complement strand
GCAAGACAAAGGCGGCCGCCGCGACCGCTGTCGCCCAAGAACGCGATACCGCAACCGGCGTTCTGGCGATCGGCCGCCGGGCAGCGTCAACGGTGCGTCGACCTCGGCGCACGCTCAAGCTAGGCCCCAAGCGCGCCTTGCGCCGCATCTTCTATGGGGACCCGGATGTGGTGCCTGCGCCGCAGATCGTCGGGCCGTTGCAAGACGCGTTGGCCATTCCGGGCGACACCGTTGTGTGGTTTGGCAGTCACGGCGGCCCCAATAGCGACTTTGGCATGCTTGCCCTGTTGGGGGTGGCCGAGGAGCTGCGCCGGGCTCATGCGCGCGCGCCGTTCACGCTGATCGTGGTGAGCAATCACGAGTTGAAGTATCGCGCCTTTGTCGAGCCGCTCGGGCTGCCAAGCGCGTACGTGCCATGGTCGCAAGTTGGCTGTCGCCAGATCTTGGCCAGGGCGAGCGCGTGCATTGTGCCCCAGGGCAAGGACAGATTCTCGCTCATGAAGTCGGCCAACCGACCCTTGTTGGCGCTCGACGTGGGTGCCCCGGTGGTTGCTCAGCCATTGGAAAGTCTCGAACTGATCGCAGATGAAATTGTCTTTCATGACTTTGAGGCGGGATTGGTTGAAACGCTCACCAACAAGGCGCTGGCCCAGGAGCGTCGAACGCGCGCGCTGGAAAAGGCCCACAAGGTGTTTGGGGTGCCCGCGACCGGGCGAGCCTGGGCCACCGTGCTCAACACTGCACAGCCGCATCGCAAGGTTCGCGAGTGGTACGGCAAGACGCGTGTCAAAGATAAGTTGTTGGTTTGTATCAACCTTGTCCAGGATGCGCCAACCGGCCTGCGGGTCCATGACGAGGCGATTGCACGCGGTTTTGACGCCGGCTTGCTGGTGAGCGAAACAGCCATCACGGACAATCGCAAGCTGTTGCAAGGCCTCATTGATCGCGGCGTGGCACCCACGGTTGCACCCAATGAGGGCTTTCTCGACACCGCGAACTATCGCTGGCTGCGGAGTGCGACAGCGCTTTTTTGTCCCAGCGAAACCAGCGCTCAACCCCATCAGCTCAGCCACCGTCTGACACGTCTGGCCAATGACATGGGAGTGCGGACCTTCACAGCCCAGCACGGCTATGAAAACCTTGGGCTCACCTACCGGGACAGTCAGCATCCGGACGTATCAATTGCGTCGCAGACGGTGTTTCTATGGAATCACCCTTCTACGCTCTCAGCCGACGTGGATCCCGGGCTCGTGGCTCGATGCATCGGCGTTGGGCGCATCGCGGATCGGTTGGAAGACGGGCCCGGCCCGCAAGCGGTCAAGGATCGGCTCGGCCTGACAGGGCCGATCATCGGCGTGTTCGAGAACTTGCATTGGAAGCGCTACGACAAGGCCTATCGGTCGGCGTTTGCAGCCAACGTACTGGCGCTCGGTGCCGCCTTGGCGCCCCAGGGGGCGTCGGTGCTTGTGGCCCCGCATCCGGCGGGGCTGTGGTCGGCGCGTTCCAACGCATTAAGCAAGAATAATCAAGGGGTTATTGTCGCTGACATTCACAGTCCCCAGTTCACAGGTCTGCGTGCGGTCGACTTGATTTGCGCGATGGACGGGGTCATCACGACGCCGTCCACAATCGTGGTGGACGCCGCCGAAGCGGGTGTCCCGGTTGGCGTCTTCACCGATCCACGCGGCGACATGTCGGCTTACGCGGGCGCGCCGCAGGTCCCAGATCTGGACGCCTGGAAGGGGTTCGCGCAGGCTGCTTTGGCAGGAAACGGGGCGCGCGCGACGCCAGAGTTTCTGGCGCGTGCGCGCATGGAAGGGGACCCGCTGGACCACATGTTTGCGCACATATTCCCGTCAGCCCGCCAGCAAGCGGCGAGCGCCTAGCGGCGGGGTGATGGACCGGGCTTAGAACAGTCCGCCGTGCTAAACGCCGCGCTCTTGCTTCACCCATGCCGCCAGCTGCCCCAATCCATCGCGCAGGCTCGTCTGCGGCCTCCAGCCCAGAATGCTCTGTGCACGTTCAATGTTTGCCACAGCATAGCGAATGTCACCGGGACGAAAATCGCCTGAGATCTGATAGCGATCAGCGGGCGCGCCCAGGAGCGTAAGGAGTTCACTCGCGGTTTCGCGAATTGTCGCGGCTTGGCCGCTGCCAATATTGATCGGCCCGGTCGGGGCTTGTTCGATGTCTGCTGCGCGCGCCAGGGCGTCAACGACATCATCAACGAACACGAAGTCGCGCACGATCTCGCCGTCCTCGTAAATATTGAGTGTAGCGCCGCCCAGTACTTGATTGGCGAATATTGACAGAACGCCTGTGTATGGGTTCTTCAAGCTTTGACCTGGCCCGTAGACATTCTGAAATCGCAGAATGATGCTCTCAAATGCGCCTTCTGCTCCACATTGCGTGAACAGGAACTCCTGCATCAACTTGCTGGATGCGTAAACCGATGCAGGGTCAGGGGCCAAGTGCTCTGGAGTTGGGGTCGGCGTCAGTGGGGTGCCGTGCGCATCCAGCGGCACGAACTGACCGCGCGCGAGCGCCTCAACGGACCGCACGGGACCGGTGACGAGCTGGCCGTCTTGCGTATAATATGCGCCCTCTCCGTATACGGCGCGCGAACCGGCGAGCACCAGCCTCCGGCGTGGGCGCGTCGGCAGGTCGCGCACAGCCTCGATGACATGAGCTGTCCCCAACACATTGACCGCACTGTAGCGCGAGGGCTCGTCGTAGCTTTGGCCCGTGCCCGTTTCGGCTGCCAAGTGAAAGATGATCTGCGGCGCGTGCTTGGCGACGGCCGCATGCAAGGCTGGCGCGTCAACAACATCGCCTCGGATAAACACGACATTGTTGGGGAACGGCGGCGGGGCGGCGCTGTCGCCATGAACTTGCGGGTGAAGGTTGTCAAAGACCACGATTTCCTTGGCGTGCGGGGCCAGTCGCCTGGTCAGCCTGGAGCCGATGAACCCCGCTCCGCCGGTGATAAAGACAGTCGGTGTCATGGCGCGTTCTTTCGTGCTTTGGCCGCGAGAGAGCGTGAAGTGCGGCGTTCCCGCAAGGGCGGCTGCCGTGCGGCGCGCGCGCGACAGTCAGGGGGCTCTAGGACGTTGCGCGGTTCGGCTCAAGACGTTCACCAGAAATCTGACGCATTGGCCGCCACTCAGCCGCCGCCTCGCGGCGCGCCCGTCAAGCGCACCACGCGAGGATGCGATCCCGGGCGCGGGTGCGATCCGGCAAAGCCGGAGGGCGCGCCGGGCACCAATTGCGCCTTGCAGGCGAACGGACGCGGGGCTAGACGAGGGCCTCCAATCTCAGCCCGGCGCGCGTTTCCATGAACCTCCACTACCTAGTCGACAAGCGACACTGGCGTGTTGAGGCTCACGGCGACGTGTACCCGCATGTGAGCAAATCGCCGCTCGGGCCGGAGCTTGGCGTGGGGTTCCCCGCACAGACGACCGGTCGGATCGTTGTTCGGGCGGCGACCCAGTTGGCCCAGTTCCAGAATGGAGTGAGCGACATTGGCTGGACGGCGACGCTCTTGGAGTCGAGCGGTGACGAGGCGCGGCGTAAGCTGGCGCTTTACTATGCGGCCGATCCCGTCGGAACACGGCGGCTGGTCGACGTGCGGCCGGGCGAAGTGAAAAAGGTAGAGCTGCCGTCCATGCTCTATGCGTCCGACCCGTTTGCGCACAGCGACCTGATTATAGAAGCCAAGCCTGGCGCAGGCGCGGTGTTCATCGGGACGAGCCGCAAGGTTGACCGGAACCCGCTCTACCGGCTGGCCAAGGGGCGCGGGTGTGAGATCGGCCCCGGACCCCGGCCGCAGATCCATTCAAGCGACGAGACAGAGGTCTACTACATCGAAGAAAAATCGCCCGAGGAGTGGCGCCAACTCTATCGGCCGGACGCCCCTCAAGAGGCGTGGGACGACACCAACTACCTGATCGGAAAGGCGCACGACCTTCCGTTCGAAGACGGCTCTCTGGACTTCATTTTTTCGTCCCATGTGTTGGAACACTTGTACAATCCGCTCGGGCACTTCGACCATTGGCGCAAGAAACTCAAGCCCGGCGGCCTGGTTCTCGGAGTTGTGCCGGCGACGGATGGAACAAAGGATTTTGTGCATCCTCCCACATCAATTCTCGCGCTCGTGAACGAGCACGCCAAGAACGACTTCGCGCCGCCGATTGAGGTGTACGAGGCGTGGGCCAAGACAATCGGGCCGGAGAAGTCAGGGTTCCGGGAGCGTGCAGCGAAACTTCACGCCGAACAGTTCTCAATTCACGTGCACACCTATGATGATCACTCATTCAATGCACTCATGCGCCACCTCGTTGAGGCGCATGGCTTTGCCGACTATCGGGTTCGCTTCGTGCGAAATTCGAAGGACTTCGTCTTTGCCATTAAGGCCGACGCTAGCAATTGAAGCAGGGGCGCGCGCGCCGCAAAAAACTCAAAGAGGGCAACTGGATGGCCGATCAGGCAACCGCAGCACAGTTCAAGGACGGCTTGGCGCGACTGGCACCCCAACAGCCATGGACGCACCATTTTGAGGTCGACGGCGTTCACACGATTTCGCCAGAAGCCGACGAGAAGTTCTTCCGTAAGGCCACAGGGCTGAAACGGCTCGGCAATTTGGCCACCACGCTCGCCAAAACCTTTAGCCTTGATCACACGATCGCCGGCAAGCGCGTCATCGACGTCGCGTGTGGCGAAGGGGGGCATTCTGTTGCCTTCGCTCAGGAGGGCGCCGGCGAAGTGGTCGGTGTTGAAGGACGTGAGTTGTACGTGGACCGAGCTCGGTTTGTTTCTGAGGCCATGGGGCTAACCAACGTCAACTATCAGCTTGGCGACGTGCGCGCGCTCAGCCTTGAACAGCACGGCGCGTTCGATATCTGCTTGTGCTTTGGCATCCTTCACCATCTCGGCCAGGACGATTTTTTCCCGTTCTTGCAGTCGCTTGCCGACATCACGACCGACACGGCGATTTTTTACACCCATGTCTCCAATCCGACGAAGCTGGAGAGCTATGGATTGCAAGGTCCGGTCACGTCCAATGGCGAGTATGAAGGGTATCTGTTCCGCGAGCACGCCGACGGTGCCTCAGAGGCCGAAAGACGCGACCAGGTTCGCGCGTCTTTGGACAATACCTTCTCGTTTTGGGCGACAGACGAAGCGCTCATGCGCGCCTTAAAGCGGGCAGGATTTGCCGGCGTGATGAAGGTCTATGAACCGCATGTGTTTGGCGACTATCAAGACCGCAATTTTCGCCAAGTCATGATCGCCAAGAAGCAGCTGGTGACCTAGCCGCCGTTGGCCGATCCCGCGACCATATAGCGCCTCGGCGCACCTGGAATTGCTAGGCTATGCAACCTGTGTGTGAGAGCACGCGGCACACCAGGCCGCAGCGACGAACACGTAAAAAGGAGATGGGGTGATGACGACATCAAGCGACGACGTGGTGAGGGTTTTTGTTGGCGCTGATCGCACACAGGAATTGGCCGTCGATGTCTTGGCCTACTCGATCCGCCGACACACCGACATGAAGGTTGAGGTGACTTCCATGTCGAACCTGGTGTTGCCCGAACCCAAGGACGTGCGCCAGGGCTCTCGGACCATGTTCTCGTTTACGCGCTTTGCCATTCCCAGCTTGTGCAACTATGGCGGCAAGGCGATTTACATGGACGCCGACATGCAGGTGTTCAAAGACATTCGCAGTCTCTGGTCGCTGCCGTTTGAAGGGCGCGAGAAAGTTCAGATCCTTGAAGACGTGCCCGATGAGCACCAACCCAAGGAAGGCCAACTCGGCGCTCCAGCCAAACGCAAGAAGCAATCATCTGTGATGCTGTTGAACTGCGAAGAGCTTGATTGGGTCGTTGAGGACATTATTGGCGGGCTCGACGGCGAGTACACCTATGATGAGTTGCTCTCCGACATGTGCGTGCTTGATCCCGACGAGGTCGGCTATCGGGTGCCCTTTGTGTGGAACTCACTTGAAGTTCATATCCCAGGTGAAACCGCGCTCACGCACTATACTGACATGTTCATCCAACCCTGGGTCTCCAATGACAATCCCATTGGCTGGGTGTGGCTGGGCGAAGTCAAGCAGATGCTCTCTGACGGTGCCTTGACCATGGCTCAACTGGAGCGGGAAGTGGAGTTGGGCTATTTTCGCCCCTCAATTCTCGATGAAGTGCGGCTTAACGTTGACCTGTCGCAGGCCGACCCAGAACGCACGGCGCGGTTGCAAAAGATCGATGACGACGCCGGCTTTGTGAAGCACGCCGAGGTCTACGCGAAAAAGCGCGCGCGTAAGAAAGCCATCAAGGCCTACGAAGAGAGCCTAGCAGCGTCAGGCTAGCGGGGTGGCGCATCCGCCCGTTAGGGCCGCCAGCCTGCGACATGCTGGGCGGGATGGTGGCCGGACACGGCGGTGTGCGTATCGCGTGCGGCGCGGTGATCCATCCCAGTTCAGGACCAGTTCAAGACCATTGGCGCACCACGCTGGACGCCGCGCTATGGCGGAGCCAAGAGGCGATCGGTGATGAAGAATGCAATTGGTGAAGCGGCGATGGCGGACCAGCTCGCGGCGCTGAACCCTCTCATCTTTGACCCAGTCCACCCGATTGGCCACCCGAGTGGCCGCCCGGGTGAAGCGGGCGGCGAACGCATTCTGATCTTTGCAGACGGCGCTGGGGCGACCCAGGTCATCTCCTTTGATCTGCCCTTGCAAGAGCGTCGGGCGGCCGGTCTCACTCGCATTCTCATGCTGGCCGAGGCCAACTTTGACACCCTCGGTCCGCAAGCTGCAGCCGCCAGCATTGAGCGCGTGTTTGAGGCGTTTGACCCCACCCATCTTGTTGTCAGTCGGTTTGCCGGGGTTGGCGCAAGCGCGATCGCGCGGTGCGCGCGCGCCCGCAGCTTAGCGTTTGTCACTCACCTTGATGACAACTTGTTCGAAGTCCCTGAATCGCTGGGCGTTGCGAAGTTTCAAAAGTACGCCGATCCCGCCCGCCTCAGTCGCTTGCGCCTGATGTGTGAACGCGCACGCACAGTGTACACGTCCACCGGCCCCTTGCGCGATCAGCTCCAAGAGATGGGGGTGCGCACTCCGGTTGTCGCCGGGGACATCTACTGTGCACTCCCGGCTGCGCCTGCTGATGTGAAGGGGGCCGGCCGAGGCACGCCAGATGGGTCTGGGCTGACGTTTGGATACATGGGCACGTCTGGCCACGCCGCCGATTTGGAGATGATCGCGCCGGCGATCGCTGATGTCCTCAAGCTGAGATCGGGGGTGCGGTTCGAGACCTTTGGTTCAATAAAGATCCCCAAGTCGCTGCAAGACGCGTTTCCTGAGCGTGTCTCTTCGCGCAAAGCTGCTGGCTCCTACCTGGAGTTCATCGAGCTGTTTAAGAAAACCGATTGGGCCTGCGGTCTGGCACCGCTTGTTGACACCCGCTTTAACGCCTGTAAGGCCGACACCAAGCTGGTCGAGTATGCGGTGGCCGGAATTCCAGCGATTGCCAGTCGCTTAGGCGTCTACGCGCGCATCGCCGCTGACGGGCGCGCCGTGTCGGCGTCGAGTTTGGAAGAGTGGCGAGATGCGATCTTGAAGCTGCTTGATGATCAGTCCTTCGCGGCGGACATGGTGACGCGGGCGCAACGCCACGTCCAAGACGCCTATGCGATGCGGCGACTGAGCGCGCAGCTTGTTGGGGTACTTGGGCTGAAGGGCGCGCCTGCGTCATGAACTTGGCGCTGTTTTTTCACCTTGGCGGCGACGTCGACATGCTTTCGCCGTTCCTCAATGGCCCTTCGCCGCAGGACGGGGTGCGCCGGCGTATTATTGTCTCACGTCAGCTCCTGGCCACGAACGCGCGTGTGACGGTCGCGCTGGGACAGCACGGTGTGAAGCCGGACGCGCTTGTCACGGTCGATCAGCCGCCCGAGAAGTTGGAGAAAGTTCTCAAGGGGTGTGACGTTCTGCTCACATCCTCAGAAACAACTCTGCGTCCGCACAGGCTGGCGCACCAACTCACGTCTCAAGCCAACGAGATGGGCCTGACCACCTGCACCCTGCAACATGGCGTTGAGAATGTCGGTCTGACCTACTTTGATGAGTCTCAGGGGCCTGAGGTTCTCTTTGCCGCCCAGCACGTTCTGACTTGGAACGGAACCGCGCGCCTGTCCAAGATCGTGGCTGAAGAGACGCGCGCCAAGGTGGTGGATGCGGGCTATACTGCGGTTGACGACTTCGTCTTTGGCGACTGGCGCGCGCGACTGGCCTTGCCTGGGGAACGACCGATCGTCGGCGTGTTTGAAAACCTGCACTGGATCCGATTTTCCGACGCCTATCGCGCGCAGTTCCTCGATGATCTGCAGGCCGTCGTCGACGCCTTTCCGGAGGTACTTTTCCTGTTAAAGCCTCACCCTGAAGGGCGTTGGTTGACGGAGCGGTTTGGCGGCCAGGCCCCGAGGGGACGCAATCTGTTCGTGTCCGATCCTGCCGACCCGCTTTGGAAGCTGGTTACGGCACCGTATCTCATGGCGCGGCTTTCTGGGGTCATCACAACCCCATCGAAGGTTGCGCTGGACGCCGCGCTTGCTGGAACGCCATGCGCGGTGGCCTGCTATGACGGGCCTTACACGCACTATGGCGCGCTTGCGGCCCTGACAAATGTCGAAGAGTGGCGCGCGTTCGTGTCGGCTTTGGGCGGGGCGGGCAGCGCGGCGGACACGCTCAAGCGCGCCGGAGACGCCATGGTCGAGGAGACGGTCTCGCGTCGTTCGAGCGCGCAGGAAACGCTTCGCCTCATGGAAGGCTTGCGCGCCTGATGGACGATCCAAGTCGCCTTGGAGCGGTGTCGGCCAGCGCGCCAGCGTGTGACCGCCTAGGCGGACGCGGCTCGGGTCTTGACCCTGGCCCGACAAGAATGTGACTGGGCGTCTGGGGTTTAGTGGCGTCAGCGGCGGCGTGCGAGCGCGCGCGATGTGACGCAGGGGCTAAGGCGCTCAGCAGACGACGAAAGAACGACGAGAGGGAACTCGTCTAAGGGGTATGATGATGACTCACCAAGTTTTGGAAGCGACGGATGTCCAAGTCGCGCGCGATGTCTTGGCGACTGAAGCCGAAGCCATTGTGCAGATGGCTTCGGAGTTGGGCGCTGAGTTCGTAGAGGCTGTCGACCGCATCATCAACGCGAACGGTCGGGTGATCTGCGTCGGAATCGGCAAGTCGGGCCACGTGGCGCGCAAGATTGCCGCCACCCTGGCCTCGACCGGGACGCCGGCCTACTTCGTGCACCCCACAGAAGCCAGCCACGGCGACTTGGGCATGATCCAGGCCGATGATGTCGTCCTGGCGCTTTCGCGCTCGGGCGAAACCAGCGAACTGGACGACCTGGTGCAGTATACGCGCCGGTTCGGCGTGACCTTGATTGGCATGTCAGCGCGGCGCGACAGCGCGCTGGGGCGCGCCAGTGATGTCATGTTGGCCATTCCCGATGCGCCTGAGGCGTGTGCAGAGACAAAGGCGCCGACGACGTCCACAACCTTGTCCATTGCGCTGGGTGATGCGCTTGCGGTGGCCTTGCTGCGTCGTCGCGGGTTTAACGCCAGCAGCTTCAAGACCTTTCACCCCGGCGGCAAGCTGGGCGCGCTTCTCAAGACAGCATCTGATCTCATGCAGACAGGAGCCGTGGTGCCGCTTGCCCCCCATGGTGCCACCTTGCGCGAAGGCCTGGCGGTCCTGTCTGAGAAGAATCTCGGGTGCGTCGGGGTCGTGTCGTCAGACGGGCGGCTGGTCGGGATGGTGACCGACGGTGACTTGCGTCGACTGATTGCGAGCGATCGAACCGCAGAATTTGTTCAGGACATGATGACCGCCAACCCAGTCGTGGTTGAGCCAGGCACGTTGGCTGCCAGCGTCCTTCAAACGATGAATGCCAAGAAGATCACGCAGATCTTCGTCGTGGATGACCAGCGTCCTGTTGGCATCGTGCACATGCACGACATCTTGAAGGCCGGCCTGGTCTAGGCGAGCCGTTCCACCAAGATCGGCAGGACGACCCGGATGCACATCATCATGATGAGGGTCACGACCACAGACACGACGAACCAAATGAGCGCTGGCTGCAGCAAGATCAGATCGCCGCGCAAGATCAAGTCGCGCGCGGTCGCCAATGGCGCGCCGAGCGGATTGAACATGTTGAGGACGTAGAGCAGTGAATCCTTGTTGGTGGTCGCCGGGTAGAGAACGGGCGACACGAGGAGAATGCCCAGCGCGATTGAAGATATGAACTGATTGACGTCGCGATAGAGCGAGGCGATCGGCAGCAGGAAGAAGCCGATCGCTTGGCCCGTGAGGATAACTCCCAAGGCGGCCAACGGGAACCAGGCGGCCTGTAGCGGTGGATTCCAGCCCAAGGCAACCACCGCAATGGCGATCACCAGCAGGCGCGCAATCAAAAACATCACCGATGTGATCAAGGGTTGGAAGAAGAGAACTTCAGCCGGGAGCCGGACGGTTCTTAGGAGCGCGCGCGCTTGGCGCACGGCCATGAGCTGGCGTGTAAGCGCCTCCAGCCACGCCTGATAGAGCGTCATGCCAATGAGTGCGAACAGAGCCGGCGGCGCGTCGCCCGTGTCGACCTCAAAGCCGGCGCCGCGCATGCCATACTTGATGACAACAAAGATCGCGCCGTAGAGGGCGGGCTGCAAAACCAGCCACAAGAACCCAAGCTTGCTCTGACGGAAGTCGGCGGCCATCTGCTTTGACGCCAAGGTCCAGGACAGAGACATGGCGGACGGCAGGTCGCGCAGCGTGGCACCGATGATCTTGAGGGGTTCACGAAAAGACCCTCGAGCGCTGTTCACCGAGACTTTATCGACGTTTTGCATGCGCGTGAGCCTGCCTTGCTAGTTGATCAAATCGCGCAGCGCGCGCCGTGTCTGTATCGGAAAGGTCAAAGGCGTGTTGTCGACAGTACCAGTCAACGAATTTGCGCCGCTCCATCATGGATTGCTCCACGTCCCAGCTGCAGCACGCCGCCCATGCCGCGTCCAGTTGGTCGATGGAGGCGTTGACGGTCACAACGTCATACTCGGCTGCAGCGAATGTCGCTATGGGGCGGGTGTGAAACAGGGCTTCAAACCCCACACCGCTGTTCATCGTATAGACGGCGCTGCACTCTCGGATGAGATCATGGATGCTGGCGTCTGACCAGAAGACATGGTCATGGTCGCCGATCGCGTCGCGCAGTGTGGCCATGGCGCGCCGATTGGCTGGATGCTCCTTAAACACAACGGTCTGTTTGCGGCTCAGCGCCCACTCAGACACTGCCGCGACACAGTCGGCTTCGGGCGTGGTGGAAAACAGCGTCAGCGATTCGTCGTGAGGAATTTGCAGTGGAAAGAAGATGAACGGGGCGCTTGGAAGGGCGTTTCGATCCAACAGTTGCGCGCGCGATTCAGACGGGGGCTGGGCGAACTTGCTGACGTTGCCTGCTGAGAGGCGCGCCGCATAACTCTCAAACACGCCGCTGTGCGCATCGCCGCCCCGATAGCCGACACAGGGATAGGAGGTCGTGGCCGGGCCCCAACCTTGCTGATCGACTGTAAACAGCCAGCGCTGCATCACTTGCATGTAAAAGAGCGCAGGTGTTTGGCTGGGGCCAAACTGGAGAGCTGTCGTGTGTGGGGCCATGATTAGGTCGGCACCATAGGCGTCCAGGACGGCGGGGGTCATGTCCCAGCGCTGAAGCGTTTCCACTTGGGCGCGCCATCCCTGGCGCTCGAAGCCGGCGGCGACCTCGTGCGCAAATCGCGTCCAATAGGCGCGCAATGCTTGCACGTCGCCATCGCGGCGCATGCGTTCCAGCTTTTCGGACGTGACCGGTCGGTTCTCCCGGATCCACGGACCCAAAGGGTCGAGTGCGGCGATGACCACGTGGGCGGTGTGGGGCACGACCTCGTTCGCAAGCGGATCGATGGCGCTTACGCCTCTTGGACGGTGTTGCAGATGAAACAGACCCCTGCCCAGTGATACTTAAAGTATTCGTGGACGATCAGTCCGCTGTCGCCGACCCACTCGTTGAAGGCCTTTTGCACGCCCTTGTCGGGCCGCCCGCGATAAATGTACCAGTCGTCAAACATCATGAGCGCCCCGTCGAGAAATCGACCGGTCATGAAGTTGAGGCTTTCCAGCGTGGACAGGTACATGTCGCTGTCCATGTGAACGAGGGCGGCGGGGGCCCCACTGACGAGGGCCTGGGTGGCTGGATCCTTCAGGCTGTCTTCGTAAAACCCAGGGATCATGACGGTGGAATCGAGGTTATGGCCTGCGCTGGTGATGGACGCGCGCACGTCCTCCTCACTCACCGCGAAGCGTCCCTCCCAGATGGCTTGATAGCCTTCAAGCTGGTCGCCAACGTGGGTGGGCGCGGGCAAGCCCTTAAACGAATCGAACAAGAAAAACCTATCAAGTCCGCCGGCCGGCGCCGGCGCGGCAAGCGCCTTGGCGGCGTTCATGGCGCTGATCGCAGTTTGGCCGGTGGAAACGCCGAACTCATAGAACGCGCCGCGGATCTCAGACCGTTTTAGGAAGTCGACGGCACGATGGAACGCGTGCGCTCGCTTGAGAAAGTAAGACATGTGTCACCAATTCACTTGCACGCGGCGGCGCCGGCGCGCCTCACCCGCGTCGTCTCACGACGAAGAGGGCTGATCCAGGCGCCCGACGAAAATGTTGAAGGGCCCGTCCCAACCCTCCACCACTCCCGGCTTCTTGCGGTGCACGTTGGACACAACGCGATCGAGGGCAAAACCTTCAGCGCCGAGCAGGGCGGTGAGCTGGCTGGGCAGGTAGTGACGAAAATGGAAGGGGAACGCTTCGGGCGAGAAGACGAGCTGCTCTTCGTTTGGCGTTGAGCCGATCAGACGCCCGCCTGGCTTCAAAATGCGGCGAATTTCCCGCAGGAACGCAGGGGCGTCCTCAATGTGTTCGATGGTTTCAAACGACACGAACGTGTCCGCGCTCGCATCTGGCAGGCCGGTGTTCAGACAATCGGCAACCCGAAAATCAATCTTCTCGTGGGCGTAAAATGAGCGGCCGTATGCAATGGCGTCTGCGCTGAGATCCAGGGCGATGATGGAGGCGCAAGGAGACGCATCGGCCATGATCCAACTGCCGTAACCAACCCCGCAGGCCGCGTCCACGACCCGCGCGCCAGGCCCAATCAGCTCTGCTGCAAACCGGTAGCGCGTGACGTGGTCGGCGCGAATGCGATCGATGCTGGCGGAGGCTTGGCGCTCGCCGCCGCCCATCACCTTGGCGTCAAGGTGGGCTTGAGCGTCCGCGTCTGCGGCGTGGCTGTCGGGGGGGGCGGGTGAGGTGTCTGGCCGACTGGACTGGCTCATGAGGCGACGCTCCAGCTTCCGGTGAATTGCAGAGGGACGTCGTTTTCGTACTCCCCAACCAGCTTGAACTGCTGAAACGGCGACATCGCCAGCAGCGTGTGACCGTCCGCGGCCATCGCGAACGCCGCTACCGCATAGTAGTTCGGCGCCAGAGCCAACGGACCCAGCTCTATCCGGATGGGCGAACCGCTCGCCAACTCAAACCCGGCGCGGCGGCTGTTCCACTCTGCCAGGTGCGTTCCATCCGGCACGCGCAGGCGCACATAAACCGTAGAGTCGGCCGGCAGGTGCGTTGTGTCGATGATGGCTGCCATATCCCCACCTGAGGCGACCTCGTCGGCCTCGTTGAGAACCTGTCCGCCCGATTCCCATCGCACCGGAATGCGCTCGGGGTTGTAGGCAGTGTGCTGTTGCTTGCCCACAACATACTCATCTTGATAGACGCGGATGGCGTCTTGGAGGTCGCCAAAGTACTCCATGCGACCTTTTTTCAAGTAGCCGCCACGATTGCAGAAGCGTTTTACGTTTCCAGTGGTGTGCGACACCATCAGCAGGGCCGATGACTTGAGCATGTCTGAGATGCGCTCGTAGCACTTGAGACGAAATGGCAAATCGCCGACCGCCAACGCCTCGTCGACAATCAGAAGGTCTGGCGTGCGCAGTGTCGCCAAAGAAAACCCAAGCCGCGCCTTCATGCCCGACGAGTAGAAAGACACCGGGCTATCGATGAACTCGCCCAACTCGGTGAAATCGACGATCTCTTCAATCAGTGAGCTGAGGCGCGAGCGCGGGATCCCGATCATTCGCGCGCGCATGATAATGTTCTCTCGCCCAGTCAGCTCACGCTTAAAGCCACCGGCCATCTCGATCATCTGCTCGACGTGCCCGGTCACCGTTACTGAGCCGCGATCCGGCTTCAAAATGCCGCTGATGACCTTTAACAGGGTGCTCTTGCCGGCGCCGTTGCGTCCCATGAGGCCAACCGCGTCGCCGCGGCGCACCTCAAACGAGGCCCCGCGCAGCGCCCAGAACTCCTGCTCTCGCAACTCCTCGCTCTGCCGAATGTCGAAGGCTTCGCCGAAGGTGTCGCGCAGGCCATACTTTAGGCTCGCTTCGATGGACCTGGAGTACTTCTTCCAAACATCGTCCACCAGCAACAGCGGGTCATTACTCATGAGGCCTCGGCGAGTTGTTGGAGCGCAAGCGGGCGTGCGAACGCCGGTCGCGGACCGATCTCTTGGCTTGGGCGTACACCACCGACGGGGTCCTTGCAAACGCGACTGCAGTGCAGCACACAGCCGGCTCAACACAGGGGCGCCAGCGTGAATCAGGCCTTCAACATTCTTGCTCCGTTCAATAGCGGATGGATTTTGAAGCACTTGGCGCAAGCCGTGGCCGATCACGCCGACGTCGAAACGCGGCCGATCATCCATGAGAAGGGAAAGACCGACGAGGCGGTGCAAGAAGTCCTCGATCGGTCGCACGACGTGGTCGGAACGATCTTCGCCCACCATGTGCCGTTTTATGAGACCTGGCGGCGTGACCCAGACCGAACGGCGCGCGATGTCTTGCTGTTCGGTCATTACTTGGAAGACCCGCAACACAATGATTGGCCGCCCTTGGTGGATCTGGCACCTGTGCTGCGCCGGGCCACGCGCATCTGGACCAATGCGCGATGCTGGGACGAGTGGCTCGTGCGCCAGGGCGTGCGCGCAGATCAGATCCGCCGCCTGATCCGTGCGGTCGACATCTCCCACTTCACGCTGCGCTCGCCCGCCGATCAGCGCGCCCGCTTCACGGTCGGTCTCGTCAGTCAGTATCATTATCGCAAGAATGAGCGCTTCATCATCGACGCGGTTCTGCGCCGCACGGACGTTGATTGGGTGCTTTTGGGCCAGCGCTGGGACACCACCCCTCTGGGGCTACTCCGCGTGCTGTCTCGTGCGCCCAACTTTCGCTATATCGACACCCGTACCATCAGCTTTGACCAGTGGCCGGCGATCTTTCGCAGCTTTGATGTCTTTGCCTCGCCTTCGCTGAGCGAGGGGGGGCCATTTCCGCTGCTGGAGGCCATGTCCAGCGGTGTCTGGCCCATCGCGTCGCGCACTGGGTTCGCAGAAGACGTCATCTCGCATCGGCGCACCGGGTTCGTTTTTGACATCAATGACACCAGCGCCTTTGACGCCGGTCTGGATGAAGCCATGGGCGACACCGACGTGGATCGGGCGGCCATCCGCGCGGGCGTTGCGCCGTACACCTGGGCGCGTTTGGGGGACGCCGCGGCGCGGGATTTGCGCGAAATCATCGCCGGCTGACGCAGGTTTTGGGGGATCACAAAGGTGACACGGCTAGTCCCAGGCGAGGGGCGAGGGCGCGCAGCTGGGCGCCTTTGACGCCCCGTTGGTCGGTGCTATAAGCCGCCGTCGAGCGGAGCGGGTCGCCGGCCGCCTTTCAATATAGCCGGCGGTCCCCAATGCTTTTTAACTCCGCTGAGTACGCAATTCTATTGGCGTTGAGCGTAGTGGCTTACTACGCAACGCCCCACGTGAGATTGCGACAAGTCATGTTGCTGGCGTCTAGCCTTGTGTTTTATGCAAGCTGGATTCCTGTATATATCCTCTTGCTGCTTCTAGTTGTTAGCCTAAACTTCATAGTGGCCTTAAATGCAGCTCGTGGCCGGGCAATTATTGCGTTTGCTGTTGCGGTTAACCTTGGCACACTTGCCTATTTCAAATACACGCAGTTTGGACTGGATACGATGTTTAGCCTGATCGGCGCGTTCGGCGGTGATGCTGCGTCACCTGCAGTTTCGATCATTTTGCCGCTGGGCATCTCGTTCTACATTTTCCAGTCGATCGCCTACATCGTCGACGTGCGCGCCAAGCGCATTGAGGCGGAGCGCGACCCGATCCGACTGGCGCTCTTTATCGTGTTCTTCCCGCAGCTGATCGCGGGTCCGATCTGTCGCGGCGCGGAGCTGCTGCCCCAGCTGCGCCGCAAAGCCCCGTTTGAGCTTTCCAATCTTCTCTATGGCCTGTTGTTGTTCAGCTGCGGGCTTGCGCTCAAGATCTGCTTTGCTGACACCTTGTCGCCATTTGTGGACGAAGTTTTCGCCGCCCCGGCGCAGGCCACGCAGGCCCAGGCCGTGTTGGCGGCTGTGGGCTTTGGCTGTGTGATCCTGGGGGATTTTTGGGGCTACAGCACCATGGCGGTTGGGTCCGCCATCATGTTCGGCATCGACATGCCGCGTAACTTCAACCTGCCCTATGTCGCCACCAGCCTGCAGGATTTTTGGCGGCGCTGGCACATGACATTGTCGTTCTGGTTGCGCGACTATCTTTATATTCCGCTGGGCGGGTCGCGCGGTGGGCGCGTGATGGCTGCGCGCAATGTGTTCATTGTTATGGCGCTGGGCGGCTTGTGGCACGGCGCGGCGTGGACATTTGTGATTTGGGGCGTGCTGCACGGAACATGGCTTGGTGTGGAGCGTGTGTTCCGCGCCGTTTTCGCGGACGCGGTGGCGCGGGCGCCAAAGATGGTGACCGCCCCGCTTGGCTGGGCGGTCACGATGCTGGTTGTGTTTGTCGGCTGGGTGTTCTTTCGCGCCGCCACCCCCGGTGATGCGATCGCGCTTCTCACTCAAGCGGTCTCGCCGGGCGGCGGCAGTCTAGACCTTGCCCTGATGCGCCCGACCGTCATCGTGGTGCTTTTTGCCCTGGTGATGATCCCCATTCATAAGGTTATGGACCGATCTGTGGCCATGCGCCTGGGAGCGGCGGGACAGTTTGCACTTAGCTGGTGGCTTATTGTGATCAGCATCATCTTGGGTGCCGAGCAGACCCAAGAATTCATCTATTTTCAGTTTTGAGGCACCTGATCATGACCTTGCCTCAAGTTCTACGGACACTTCTGGTCTTGATGGTGTTTGTCGTCATCCCCTTCGTCGTCGTGGAGGGGCTCGTTCGAACCCGGCTCTACGACCATACCCTGTACACAAACTCAGACGCGCTCGACCGCGGGGTAAGCGACTTTGCCGCGCGCGACGCGCGGACCTGGCGGGTTCTGCTTTTGGGCGATTCAGAGGTGCGCTGGGGCGTCGATCCGCGGCCGCTTGAGGAAGAGTTGAGCAAGCAAGCCGGCAACGTCGCCACGATGAACTTCGGCATCGACGGATTTTCATCGGGCTGGATGGCGTGGATGTCGCAAGCCATGCGGCTGAGGGAGCGCATGCCCGAGCTGCGGGTTGTCGCGTTTGGCGTGCAACTGATCGAGAACCATCAGCTTGTTGAAGACCAGAACGTTTGCAACGCTCTGGAGGCAGAAGGGGGCTTTCAGTCGGCGGTGTTTCGTTCGTCGTTTGCGCGCGATTGGGGGCTGACGCGCCACTGCTTGGAGGGCTTTGATCCGGTTGGCTGGGTGGTGAGGCGCGTTGAAGACGCCGCCGCTGTGGTGCGCTACCGCAGCGACGTGCGCGCACTTGTGTTTGGCCGCAGCGCCGGGGCTCCCACGCGCTTTGGCTTGCAGTCGACTGCGCTGGCGGTGTCGTTCAATGGCTACCAGCCTCACTTCTCAATCCCCTCCAACCCCTCGTTTGAAGAAGATTTTCAGCGCGCTAAAGACGAGATCGCCGATGAGCCGCATCGAGGCCAACCTTTGGCACCCGACGCCTGGGACGCGCTCCTGGCACCGCGGGGCTATTTCGACGTCCTGCGCGAGCCGTATCAGGAGGAGGGGATCGTGGTGGTGTTCTTCGCGCTGCCCACAAACCCGATCTTGATCGACGAGAAGAACCGCCGGCAAACCTATGCGCTTAACAGTCAGCGGTTGGCCGCGTACGCAGAGCGGACGGGGGTGGTTTACTTCGACCTGGGTGTGAAAGACGCCTATGACGCACAGATGGATTTCAGCGACCACCGCCACCTGAGCGATCTTGGGGCCGCTAAATTCGGTCGCGAGCTTGGAGCGGTCATGGCGGCAAACCCTAAGGTGCGCGCTGCTTTACAGGACTAGCGCTCACCAAAAACAACGGGGCAGGCTGGCTGGCGTATCTGTGGGCCAGCGTAGGTGAGGCAGGGGATGTTGCAATTGGAAGGGGTGGGGTGATGGCCGGGAACAAGCAAGCGCCATCAGCGCGCCCCGGTTCACTCGTCAGCCGGATCAAGGCGCGCATCAAACCCTATGTCATTGGGGGCATGGCACGGTTCGGCTGGGTGCGTGACTGGGAGGTCGCCGAGTTGCGGGCGGTCAAGTCGCGCCTTTCCAAGATCGTCCACACGCGATCAGAGGAAACGGCCGATCTCATTCGTCGCAACAAGGTGTTGATCCGCAGGCTTGAGCAGGCACGTGAAGAGTTTGGCGAACTGCGCCAGGCCCACCAAGACGCGCGCAGCCAGCTGACCAGCACTGAGGGCGAGCTGGCCGCCACGCTGGGGCAGCTTGATGAGACCCGCGGCAATCTCACCCAAGCTCTGGCCGAGCTTGATGAGACCCAAGACGAGCTGGCCAAAACGCTCAGCCACCTTGAACACTCACAAGCTGATCTCGCCCAGGCCCTCAGCGAACGTGAGAAGGCGCGCGGGGAGAT
This sequence comes from uncultured Caulobacterales bacterium, assembly GCA_964351895.1. Lineage (GTDB taxonomy): Bacteria > Pseudomonadota > Alphaproteobacteria > Caulobacterales > Maricaulaceae > CAYGQB01. Next base: position 2,389 of record CAYGQB010000030.1, on the reverse strand, counting down.
TGAAACGGTACGCGCGTCGCTTTCTTCGCTTCAGTCTGAGCACAAGTCAGCGACGAGCGAACTCAAAAAACTGCGCCCGCTCCCTGCTCGGGTGAGCCTTCTTGAAGCACGCGAGGAGCGTGCGGCCGAGACCTTCGTCAAGTACAAGGAACTTAAGGCCAAACATCTGGATCTTCACACCCAGCTCGGCGAAACCAGACAGAGTCTCAAAGACGCGCTTCACCAACTTGCCCAAGAGCCCAAGCGCCAGGCCGAGCTTAAGAAGCTTGCTGACGCCCTGCAAAAAAACGGAGCCAACGTCGACAAGTACGTCACCGGGCTGCGCAATGATCTGGCGCGGCTTGAAGAGCGAAGCGCCCGGCAAAAGCACCTCTTGTCGGTGGCCGATCGGACGAATGAGGCTCTGTCTGTGGTGCGCAGCCTGTCCAAGCAGATGACCGGCGCTGCAACGCTGTTGGGATCGCTCGATGAGGCGCGCGCACGCGACGAGGACGCCATTCGCTCTATCGTTGATCGCGAGCGCGCCCTGATGAGCGCGATGCGTCGCGCCGAATTGTCGGAGGCTCAGCACGCCGGTGCCTTGCGCGCTGCAGCCGCCACCTTCCGCACACAGCGCGACGCGCAAGGACTGAGGCTAGAAGAAGCGGCTCTCGCAGCCGAGGTGGCGCGGCTCATAGAGCAGGCGCGAACGAGCGGTCACAACGTGGCGGTTGAGTTTGATCCGTCAAGCTTGCTGGATGAGCTGCGCCGCGGAGCAGTGTCGATTAGCGCGGTCGGACTGGAGGACGTGCTGGCCTACGCAGCGCCCTTGGACGAAAGGGTGGCGGTGATTGGGTCAGACACTGAGACGCGCGGCGTGATGGCGCTGCTCGGCGATGACACCACCGCCGCCAAGGCCACGCTGCTTGCCTCTCCTGAATCTTTGGCGACAGACGCCGCTTTTGATGTGGTGATTTGCGCCACTGCGTTTGAAAACGCCGAGGCACCCCTTGAGCATCTCGCCGCGTTGGCGCGCGCGACGGCGCCAGGCGGACGTATCGCGCTGGTTGGCGCTCTCACAGGCGATCAAAGCGATGAGACGTGGCGCAGGTACGGCGATCAGGACGCCTGGGCGGCACCGCCGCAGCTGATCGAGGCTGCGTTCCCCGATTGGCGCGTTCTACGGATGCTTTTGGCGGGCCCAGGTGCGCATCTGGGTGTCGAGATTCAAGACCCGCACATTCTCTCATTGATGCGTCCCAGCCTGCCCCATAGTACATCCTTGCTGATCCCACCCTTCATGCGGACGGTCGCGGTTCTGTTGCGTCCGGCGTTCGAGCATTCAACCGAGATTGTCGATGGCGATGACTCTGTCTGAGATCCGTACGCGCTTGGGTCGCGTTCTGAGCGCGGCGGCGAACCTGAAAGGTGAAGACCTCACCTTAGAAAGCCGGCCAGACGCGGTGCACATGGACTGGTTGTTTGTCCTGCCTCCCGGTGCGCGCGGCTGGATTTTGGACGCGATCTGCCGTGAGATTGCATCGCGTCATCGCGGGCCTTGGTCGGTCGTCGACGGTGCCAATTTCAAGACCCCGCTGCGAGACGCCAACGCCTACTTCTTTGCCCATTTCCGGACCTACCTCGATCATGTCCGCCACCAGCCAGAACTGATCAATCGCGATTGCTATATCTGGTACACCCATCCGCGTCGCACCAACTATTCAGCCGAAGAGACGCTTGCGGCGTTGAATGCGGCAAACCAGATCTTTGTGTCCTGCAGCGCGTGGAAGCGAAAACTCGACGCGATGGGGGTTGCGCCCGAGCGCTCTTCGGTGGTGATCGGAGGGGCCGATCCAAAGCTTTTTCGCCGCCGCCGCCGCACGGGCGACGGCTTCGTTGGCTTGTCATCTTCTTTCTACGAACGAAAACGCCCCGACTTGGTTCTGGAAATCGTTCAGGCGATGCCACATCGTCGTTTCTTGTTGCTGGGGCGCAATTGGGAACAGTTCGAGCGCTTCAACGAGCTGATTGAGGCCCCGAACTTTGACTACTTTACCGGCCCGTATGAACAATACCCGGCGCAATACCGACGTATGGATGTGATTTTGTCCCCGTCAACACTTGAAGGCGGACCAATTCCCCTGATCGAGGCCATGATGTCGAATGTCGTTCCGGTCGCCAGCCGCACCGGTTTTGCGCCGGACATCATCGAACCAGGGCGCAATGGATTTCTCTTTGAGATTGACGCCGGCGCGGACACTGTGGCCCAGCACATAGAAGCCGCCTTTGCACTTGGAACCGATGTGCGCGCCGGCGCCTTGCAACACACCTGGCGGAACTTTGCTCACCAGATTCTGGACACGAGCGCACGCCTGGCGCAGGCCCCTGATGATGGCGCGACGCTGACGAG
>CAYGQB010000029.1:0-22596 GCA_964351895.1 uncultured Caulobacterales bacterium | reverse complement strand
GTTCTCAGGCTCGGTGATCGCCTTTGCCAAGCTGAATGGCAACATGTCCGGCGCGCCCATCCTCTTGCCGGCGCGCCACGCCCTGAACATCGGCTTGGGGCTAGGTGTGGCCGCTCTCGTGGTCGTCTTGATCTTGTCCAGCGGTTCGGCGACCTGGGCGTTCTGGGCCATTGCCATTTTGGGCTTTGTTTTGGGCGTGACGCTGATCATTCCCATTGGCGGCGCGGACATGCCCGTGGTGGTGTCGATGCTCAACTCCTACTCGGGTTGGGCGGCGGCGGCCCTGGGCTTCACGCTGGAAAATGTCGCGCTCTTGATCACGGGGGCCCTGGTGGGCTCGTCGGGCGCGATCTTGTCCTACATCATGTGCAAGGGCATGAACCGCTCGTTCGTCTCAGTGATTCTGGGCGGTTTTGGCGGCGACGACGCGGTGGCCGCAGTCACGGGCGGCGGCGACCGGCCGGTCAAGCGCGGCTCGGCTGAGGACGCCGCCTTCGTGATGAAGAACGCCTCCAAGGTCATCATCGTGCCAGGCTATGGCATGGCGGTGGCGCAGGCCCAGCACGCCCTGAAAGAGATGGCGGACACGCTGAAGGCTGAGGGCGTTGAAGTTGCCTACGCCATTCACCCGGTGGCCGGCCGCATGCCCGGGCACATGAATGTGCTCTTGGCCGAAGCCCAGGTGCCATACGATGAGGTCTTCGAGCTGGAAGACATCAACTCTGAGTTCAAGGGCGCCGACGTGGCCTTTGTCATCGGGGCCAATGACGTCACCAATCCGGCGGCTGAAGACGATCCCACGTCGCCGATCTACGGCATGCCGGTGTTGAAGGTGTGGAACGCCGGCACGGTCTTCTTTGTTAAGCGCTCCCTGGGTTCAGGCTATGCCGGCGTGGAGAACCCGCTCTTCTTCCGCGACAACACCATGATGCTTCTGGCGGACGCCAAGAAGATGGTGGAAGAGATCGTGAAGTCGCTCTAGAGCGTTTCCGCCGAAGGCGAAAACGCTCACCCGGGCAAGGCCCGTCGGCCGTTTAGGCCGCCCCCGCGGAGGCTGCCGGCGCACGCCGGCACGCCGTGAGCGAAAAGAAGCCGACGACCGATTGTCGTCAAAGACGGAAGCGGTCTAGGCGGGCTACTCCAACCCAAGATCAAGATAGGGCCGGAACGGCGCGTGCAGCTCTTGTTGCGCGCGCATGAGCCGCTTGACCAGGGCGTTGCTCTGTTTCGTCGCATCGTCGCGCGCGGCGGCGTCCGGATCGTCTAGCGTCACCTTGCAGGTTTCCAACGCCACAAGATCGTCGCGATAGCTGATGAGCGTCTGGGTCAGGTCAGACTTGAAGAGGAAACGCGACCGGTCGATCGCGCGCCCCAAAGCGGCGAGTGCGTCGAGGTCTTCAAATCGGCCGGTGCGCAGCGCGGCTCCAATAGAGCGCTGCACCGTTTCATAGACCGCAAACCGGTCTTCAAACAGGCGCTGGCGACGGTCCAGCTTGGCGACCTGGGCGTTGACGTGCGCGCTATAGGCGATGAGCCCCGTTGCGACGGCCAGCAGCAGGGTGGAGAGGGCCGTGAGGCCAGTTAAAACGATCATGGATTGAGTTTCCGATCCTCAGGTCAGCAGGCGCCGCCTCGCACCCGTATCCTAGCGCGCGCAGCCGGCGCAAAACGGCGTCGCCGGATCAAGCGTCAGGCGCTTGTCTTCAATGAGGTCGCCGCAGCGCGCACAGTCTCCATAGGCTCCCGCGTCCACACGGGCCAAGGCCGCGTTCAGTCGCTTCAGTTCTTGGGCGCGACGCACGTCGGCCGCCTGGGCCATGGCCTGCACCTGCATGGCGTCTTGGCGCGAAAGCCGGCCAACCGACTGCTGATCAAGTTCAATCGGCTTGCGGTCGTCAGCGGCGTGGGCGCGCAAATCGCTGAGCTGATCGCGCAAGGCCTCCAGGCGCACCCGGGCGGCGCGTTCAAACTCAAGCGCGCGCGATGTCTCGTCGTCGGGGCGTTTGGGGGGCTGGTTCATCGACGTCACTATAGCCGCGGCGCGGTGCGCCTGTCTGGTGTCCAATCCCCGTTGCCAATGCGCCATGCTAGAAGCACAAGGTGGTTCGCCCTGGCGGCGGGCTCATTTGGCCGCTCCGGTTGAGGATCTTGCGCCCCGTCATGACCGAACGCCCGCACCCTGCGCCCCAAGCCGCCGACAGCGTTGACGACAGCGCCCACGACAGCGCCACGAGTGAGACCACGCCCGATCAGACCCCCGACATGCAAGCTGAGCCATACGCAGACAAGCTGTCGGGCGCAGACGACAAGAACCGCGAGCGCACCGCGGTTGTGATCATTCACGGTCAGGGCGAGCAGCGCCCCATGGAGAGCGTGCGCGAACTGGCGCGCACCGTCTGGTCGTCGGATCCTGAGTTGTCCCAAGCCCTGTCGGCGATCAACCCGGACGGAGAGGACTTGCGTCTGTGGTCGACGCCCGACGCGGCCTCCAACACGTTCGAGTTGCGCCGCCTGTCGACCGAAAGCGTGCAGGATGGCGAGCGCAACCTGGACGGTTCGGCGACCGCCCGCCGCTTTGATTTTTACGAGTTCTACTGGGCCCACATGATGCAGGGCACGCGTCTGGTGCACGTGGTCTTGTGGTTCACCGAGCTTTTGGGGCGCGGCCGCGCCCAAACCCCGGCCATTCTGCTGCCCGTGCGCGAAGCCATTGTGCGGTTTGCCGAGTTGTCAGCTCTTTTTGCCGCAGCGTTCGCGGTGATGACGTCGGCCCTGGTGCTGCGGGCGCCGGGGTCCTCGTCGGGCTTGGGGCAGACACTTGATGTTCTGCAAGCCGCCTGGCGCACGCACGGATGGCGCGGCCTGGCGGGCGCGCCGCAGGAGCTGGGCCTGTTCTTGACCGTCAGCTTGATGGTGACCACGGCGCTCGTGGTTCTGCCGGTGAGCGCCGCCTGGTTCGTGATGGGGCGGCGGCCGTCAGAGGGCGCGCCAGAGACACAAGAGGCGAGAACCTCTGAAGCGTTGGCGCAACAGGCTGAGCGTCAGGCGCGCAGCGTTGTTGGCGCGCGCTGGGCGGCGCTGGTGGTGCTGGGCTTTCTGATCCTGGTCGTCACGGTCATCAGCCCAACCTTCGAATGGCGCGACGTGATCGCCGTCGCAGGTGTTCTAAGTGTGGGCGTTTTTGCCATTGCCGAGTGGGGGCGCGGGCGTCTCTCAGCGGCCGGGTTCAGCTTTGTGGTACTCGCGATCATGGTGATGATGGCGTCTGTGCCCGATGGCCGCGTTTTGGCGGGCCTAGCGCTTAGCGCGGCGGCGACGATCTGGCTGGCGTGGCGGCGCAACTACCTGGGCTCAACGCTGACCGGCGGGTTGACCGTCCTGGCCGCTGTCGCGACCCGCTTGGCGGTGGTTGATCCGGCGCTCTTTGCCCAGGTTCAGTTTTCCGCCGGCCTGGATTGGCTGGCCGGGCTCGCCTGGGGCTACTTCTTCTTCTTTGCATTCGGCTTTGGGGCGTTCATCGCCACGGCTGGCGCCACGCGCGGCGTGCGGGCGCGCTGGTTTGCTCTGGTGTGCGCGGTCTCCGCGGCGGGCGCCTTCTGCATCTGGACCTGGGGGACGGGGGCAGATGCGGGCCCAGATGCGAGTGGGGAGGCGATCTGGTCGTCTTTGTTTGCGCGCCCAGACGGGCTTGACGGCGCCATTGGCGTGCGCAACCCGGTGCACCTGCATTTCTGGCTGATCACGGTGGTTCTGGTTGGTGCCCTGGCGCTGGCGGCGATCGTGGCGCTGTTGTCGTTTGCGTTTCTGGCCCCGGTGATGGGCGACAGTGCGCGTTACCTGCGTCCGACGCCCGACAATATCGCACAGCGACAGCGCATCCGCGCCGCCGGCGTGCAGCTCCTTGAAGCGCTGCATGACGGGGAGCGCTACGACCGCATCATCGTGGTGGGGCATTCTCTTGGCTCGATCGTGGGCTATGACGTCCTGACCCACTTCTGGGGCCGCCGCTGCGACCGCCTGCACGTTTCCAGTCAGGCCGAGAGCTTGGGCCGAGTGGAGGCCGCCGCCCGGCGCCTTGTGTTTCACGCCATGGAGGATGTGTCGCGGCGCACCGACGCCCTGACCGACGCTCTGCGCGGACTTGGCGCGCGCGGGGCCGGGCGCGCCTTGGCGGCCGAGCACTGGGACGGGGCGGTGGGTGACATTGAAACGCCCTTGGCGTCACAGGAGCGCCGGCGGGTCATGTGCGTGCGCCTGGATCGCTGCGCGAGCGCGCTGGATGTGTTGGCGCAGAAGGTGTCCAGCGTGCGCGCGCCCGCCCGCGCCCTCGCAGCGAGCTTGCGCACTGGCCCGCACGCCTACGGCGCTGCAGCGGCCCACGCCGGCGCATTGCACGCCGCCTTGAGCGCCCGGCGCGGCGAGCGCGCAGCCGCCGCCGCCGACGCTGTCTTGGGCGTTCAATCAGCTCTGGCGGAGGCCGCCGCGGCTCATGGCGTGTTCAGAAGCCGCCAGAGGGCCTATGCCGACGCCTTGGGCGCGGTGCGGGACGTGCGCCGCGACGCCTATGATCAGCCGCTCCATGACGCAGATGGAACACCGGTTGAAACGCACCCGTGGCGGATCACCGATTTCATCACGCTGGGCAGTCCGCTGCACTTTGGCGCGTTCCTCCTGGCGCGCTCGCATGAGGATTTCGCCCACCGCAAGATCCACCGCGAGTTGCCGACCTGTCCTCCGCAGATGGAGCGCGAGCCGCCACGCGGCCTGCGCCCGCCGGTGCCGGAGTTTCGTTTCTCCTATCGTCGCCGAGACGCCGGCGGGCTGCGCGGCGCCAGTGCGGGCGAGAGCCAAGGGGGGACATTCGGCCCCAGTCATGGCGCCGTGTTTGGCGCGGTGCGCTGGACTAATGTTCACTTTCGCACCGAGAGCCTCTTGATTGGCGACATCATTGGCGGCCCTCTGTGGCGGGAGTTCGACTATGGGGTTGCCGACATCGAGGTGGATTGGCGCCCCACCGGACACGCCTTTGCGCACAACGAGTATTGGCGCTCGGCCTTGTCGACGGCGGACTTGAGGGCCAAGTCGAGCACAGGCGAGTTGCCCGAACATCTGGCCGCGCTGCGCTGTGCGCTGGACCTGGCGCGCAAGGGTGATCGGCTTGCGTCTTAGGGTTCCATCAAGAACATAGCGGCCATGACACCAGGGCACGGGGGCGCTGAGCGCCATCAGGGTGCGGCGCTGAGCGCCCGCAAGGGGAAACCAAGCTGAACGAGCCAGTCCTGGAAGTCAGCGCCGTGACCAAGCGCTACGGGCAACGCGCGCCCGCCGTGCGCGACCTGTCGTTCACTGTGACGCGCGGCTCCATCTGTGGCTTTCTTGGGCCCAACGGCGCCGGCAAGACCACCACGTTGCGCACCATCTTGGGCGTGATCTCGCCGGACGAAGGCGAGGTGCGGCTGTTTGGCGGGCCGCCCAGTCAGGCCGCCATGTTGCGCGTTGGCTTTCTGCCGGAAGAGCGCGGCCTCTACCGCAAGATGTCGCCGCACGCGATCATCACGTTCTTTGCCCGCCTGAAGGGCGTGTCGGCGCGCGACGCGCGCGCACGCGCCACGGACCTGCTCGAAGAGGCGGGCCTGGGCGCTCAGGCGCGCGTCAAGGTGAAAGAGCTGTCCAAGGGGATGGCGCAGAAGGTTCAGATCCTCGCCGCCATCGCGCACCGTCCTGAACTGGTGATCCTCGACGAGCCGTTTTCCGGGCTAGACCCTGTCAATCAGCAGTCGCTGGAGGTCCTGGTGCGGCGCCTACGCGACGAAGGGGCGACGGTTTTGTTCTCCACCCATGTCATGGAACACGCCGAGCGCATGTGCGATCGCATCGTTTTGTTGGCCAAGGGCGAGAAGGTGTTTGACGGCACTGTGCCTGAGGCGCTGGCCGCCGTGCCGCGTCAGGTCAGCTTGGCGCTGGAGCCGCGCATCGACGCGCCTGCTCTGTTTGGCGACTATGCACGGGCGGTGACGCGCGATGTGGCGGCGGATGCTGAGGCGGAGGCGGAGGGCGACGGTGACGGCGTTGCCCACTGGCGCATCGACCTGCGCGATGGCGCTGGCCCGCATGACATCCTCAAGGCGTGTCTCAACGCCAATGTCACGCCCGCCCTCTTTGAACCGGTGCGCCCGCACCTGCATGACGCCTTTGTGCGTCTGGTCGGCGCCGAGGCGGCGTCTCAACCTCAAGAGGCCGTGTGATGCGTGCAACCGTTCTCATCGCCCGGCGCGAGTATCTGAGCTATGTGGCGACATGGGGCTTTTGGATTTCGGTCGCGCTGACCCCGGTTTTTCTTTCCATCGGCGTGGTGCTGCCGGCGATCTTGGATCGCGCCCAATCGATCCAGCACTATGTGGCGATCTCTGAAGATCCTGCGTTGATCGCAGCGCTGGACCAGGACGCGCAGGCGCGCCAGATCACCCGCACGCGCACAGGGCTCTTGCGGCTTGCCCGCCAAGCCGGACAGGCTGACCTTGAAGACCAGGTTCGCGCCGCCCTTGAGGGCGAGGGACCGGCGGCGGACCGCATCGATCGGGCGCGCGCCCTGGTTGGCGCCACACCGCAGATGCTGGACGCCGCGTCTGGACCTGAAGATCGGTTCGTGCGCCTGGACGCACCGGGCGGGGCGCGGACGCCGGATGCGCTGCGTCCCTACCTGTTGGGCGAGGCGATGCTGGAGGGGCGCGACGGACCGGCGTCCCTTGCTGCGGCGGCCTTTCTGGGGCGAGGCGCCGATGGCGAAGTCACCATCGACTACTGGAGCTCAAAGCTCGCCAACCGTGACCTATCCAACCGGATTGTGCGGGTGATGCGCACGCAGATGCGCACCGAAGCACTGGTGGCGCGCAACATCGATTTGGACACCATCAACGAGATCGACGCCCGCCGCCCAGCCGTGTCTGAGTTCACGCCGGATCGCGCGCAGGATGCCGACGCGCGGGTCACGCTCGCGGACCGCTTGCCCTACGCGATCGGGTTTGGCGCCAGCCTGGGCCTGTGGCTGATGGTGTTTTCAGTGGTCAACACGCTCTTGACCAGCGTGATCGAAGAAAAGGCGACCAAGGTGTTGGATTCCCTCAACGCCAGTGCGCGTCTGACAGAGATTCTCGCCGGCAAGCTTCTGGGCGTGGCCGCCGTCAGCGCCACACTTCTGGCGGCCTGGGCGCTGGTCGCCGGCAGTGCGGTGATCATCGGTGTCGTGGCCGGGGCCGGCGCCGGAGCGGGGGGCCAAGAGGCGCGGGGCCTGCAAGTGCTGTCAGCGCTGGCCGACCCGCTCGTCCTCTTGCCGTTCATCATCTACTTTGTGTTTGGCTATCTGATGTATGGCGCGATTTTTCTGGCCATCGGCAGCCTGTGCGAGACGCTGCAAGAAGCCCAGACGCTGATGACGCCGATGATGCTGATCATGATGGCGCCGCTGATCGGCGTCATCACGGCCGCGCGCGATCCTGATGCGTCGATTGTCGGGGTGATGAGCTGGCTGCCGATCTACACGCCGTTCTTGATGATGGCGCGCCTGCCGACGCAGCCGCCGGTGTGGGAGATCGTCGCCACGACGCTCTTGGTCATCGCCACGACCTTCGCGATTCTGTGGACAGCCGGCGGCGTGTTTCGCGCTGGCGTGCTGGGCGGCGCCAACATGGACACGGTGCGGCGCGGTGTGTCGGGCCTGCTCACCCGGCCCTTCTCGCGCTCATGACCTCAGGCGTGGCGGGCGAGCCGGGCGCAGTGCGGTGCGCGCCGGCTTCAGGCCATCGTTGGGGTCTGGTCGCGGTGAGGCGCGCAGCGGCGTGTGCAATGCGACGGATGCGCGACAATCCCGCCGGCGCCGAGCGGCGCCAGTCGGGCTCCTAGCGGCGCGCCACCAAGCCTTCGCGCTGGGCGCGCTTGCGGGCCAGCTTACGGGCGCGTCGGATCGCTTCGGCCTTTTGGCGCGCGCGCTTCTCGGACGGCTTTTCAAAGTGGTTACGCCGCTTCATTTCGCGGAAGGTGCCCTCGCGCTGCATCTTTTTCTTCAGCGCCTTGATGGCTTGGTCGACATTGTTGTCGCGGACATAGATCTGAACGATGGTCAGGGCCCTCCTTCGGGTGTCGGCAAAAACGCAGAATTGAACGCGGCGAGCGTCAGACTGTCGCGCGCCGGTCGATTAAGAAGCGTGGGCACTAACAAACGGCGTGTTAAAAGTCCACTATTGCGCGCGTGGTGACGAAGGATTTTGACATGCGCCCGTTTGCAGACGCGAGCCGCGTGGACGGCCTGGAGGCGCGGCGCGCCGAGTTGTTGTCGGCCATCATTCCCTTGGCTGCGTTTGACGGCTGGACACCGGCCGTGATGCGCCAGGCTGAGCGCGACGCCGGCGCCCCGGCGGGCGCGTGCGACCTGGCGTTTCCCGGCGGCGTTGTGGAGGCGATCGACGCCTGGTCGAGCGCGTGTGATGGAGCGGCGGAGCCGGCCTATGAGACGGCGCAGGCCGAGGTGGCGCGCGTGCGAGAGCGGGTGACGACGTGCGTGCGCGCCCGTATTGCGGTGATTGGCGACGACAATCGCGAGGCGTGCCGCCGGGCCCTGGCGCGTCTGGCGTTTCCCGACGCCGCCCGGCGCGGGGTGCGCTTGACGTGGCGGGCCGCGGATCGGATTTGGCGGGGCCTGGGCGACGCGTCCACCGATGGGGCGTTTTACTCCAAGCGGGCAATATTGAGCGGCGTCTTGGCCTCCACCATCGCCACCTGGGCCAACGCCGATGACGACGCGCGCGTGTGGGAACACCTTGATCGGCGCATCGCCAATGTCATGGAATTTGAGAAGGCCAAGGCGCGGATCAAAACGGTTCTGCCGGCGTCAAACGGGCCGCTGGCCGCGCTCGCGCGCCTGCGCTACGCCGCACGTCGACGCTAGCCGTTCAGAGACGGGGCGCTCGCCGCTCACAGTTGGGCATTGCGACGAGCCAGTCGCTTCGCCGGGTCGGCGTGCTCGCGCCAGAGGTCTCGCCAGAGACTCAGCCAGAGTTTCAGACTGACTCGTCTTTGAGATCGATGTTGGCGTTTTCGTTCAGAAAACGCTCCAGATCGACGACCGTCACGCGCCACTCGCGGCCAAACTTGATCGCGCGCAGCTTGTCTTGGCGAATCCAGGCGCGGATCGTGCTCTCCTTGACCTTGAGCTGCTCGGCAATTTCGTGGACGGTCAACAATGGACGCGACAGCATGCGCGCGATCCTTTCTAAGATTCGCGCTACCCTAGCAGCTTGACCACCAGGCGGATAGTGACGCGAGTTGACGCACCTGCAAAACGCGCATGACGAGCGACGGATTGGGGGCTGGCGCCGGCTAGCTGCGGGTCACCCACGTGGCGTGTCCGATCTTGCGGCCTGACCGTGCCGCGCGCTTGCCATAGAGGTGCAGAACAGCCTCAGGATCGGCGCGCAGGGTCGCTGCACGGTCCAGACCCTCAGGCCCAATCAGGTTTTCCATCCGGACCGTCCCCAGCTGCACCGGCCTACGCAAGGGCCAGCCGGCGACGGCGCGAATGTGCTGTTCGAACTGACACACGCTGGCGCCCGCCTCGGTCCAGTGGCCGGAATTATGGACGCGCGGCGCGATTTCGTTGACCAGAAGCGCGCCGTCCGCCGTTTCAAAGAACTCCACCGTCAGAACGCCGACATAGTCGAGCGCTTCCATCAGGGCGCGCGTCACGGCCTGGGCTTGCGTGGCAACCGCAGATCCAGACGCGGCCGGCGCGCGGGTTTCACGCAAGATGCCGCCTTCATGCTTGTTTTCACACAAGGCAAAGAACGCGATGTCGCCGTCGGCGCCGCGGGCGGCGATCTGCGACACCTCGCGCACAAACGCGACCTTGGCCTCTAAGATGCTGGGCGCGCCGCCGACCGCGTCGAACGCGGCCTGGGCCGCGTCGGGGCCTGGCGTCCAGGCTTGGCCCTTGCCGTCATAGCCAAGGCGGCGCGTCTTCAGAAGGGCGGGAGCGGGCAGCGCTTCCAGTGCAGACACGATGTCGGCGGGCGTGTCGATGGCGACAAACTGCGTCGTCTCGGCGCCGCATGCGCGCACGAAGGTTTTCTCCGTCACCCGATCCTGCGCCACTTCCAGGGCGCGCACGCCTGGTCGCACGGGCGCATGCGCTGCGGCGGCGGCCGTGCACGCCGTGGGGACGTTCTCAAACTCATAGGTGACGACCGCACAGCCCTTGGCGAAGGCGCGCACCGCGTCGGCGTCGTCATAATCGGCTCGCGTGACGCTGGCGCACACGCGGGCGGCGGGACTGTCGGCGTCTGGGGTGAGCACGCGCATGTCAAAGCCCAGCCGCGCGCCGGCAAGCGCCAGCATGCGACCCAGCTGACCACCGCCGAGAATGCCAATGACGCCGCCCGGCGGCGTGACCAAGAGCGCGGGTGCGGTCATGTCGGCTAGCGCGGCGCCGGCGCGTCTGTCGGGCGGGCAGGCACTGAGGCGCTGCGGGCGGCGCGCCACGCATCCAGGCGCGCGCTTAGCTCAGGATCGGACAGGGCCACGATGCTGGCCGCCATCAGTCCCGCATTGGCGGCCCCGGGCGCGCCAATGGCCAGCGTGCCGACCGGCACGCCCGCCGGCATCTGGACAATCGACAAGAGGCTGTCGAGCCCCGAAAGCGCTTTGGATTCCACGGGAACACCAAGCACGGGCAAGCTGGTCATGGCCGCGATCATGCCCGGTAGGTGCGCCGCCCCGCCCGCACCGGCGATGATGACGTGAAAGCCGGCCTCCCGCGCCCCGGTGGCGAACTGATAGAGACGATCGGGCGTGCGGTGGGCTGAGACGACCTGGGCGTCATACTCCAGGCCGACAGCGTCCAGGTGCTCGGCTGCGGCGGACATGGTTGGCCAGTCGGAGGTCGAACCCATCACCAGAGCAACGCGCGCACGGCCGGTGGGTCCGGGCGGTGTCGGTGCGCCGCCGGCGCGGGATGGGGTGTCGGTCATAGGCTGATGCGCGCGAAGACGTCGCGCCCCCGAGTTGGAAAAGGCGCGGAGCATAGAGGCCGCGCGCCGCGCGTCAACAAATCCCCGATTTTGGAGCCCGGATCGGGAGCTGGAAACGGCTGGACCGCGAGGCCGCGCGTGCGTTGGGGCCCGTTACACTTCGTTAACCGAGGTTACCCTAAGATTACCATCAAGGTGGCGCGCCACGCGCCGATTCTGCTCAGATCAAGGGCCAGCGCAAACCATGGACGCCAACAAGATGCGCGCGCACCCTGACGCTGTCGCTTCTCAAAGCGCGACGCGAGACAGGTTACCGGAATTGGCGCGTGACGCCCCGAGCGGCTTGCCGCGCCGCGCCCCGCCTCGTCGCAGCCCCGTGTCGCCGGCCGATGATCTCGACATCTCGCCGCCGATGGCCCCCGACGACTCCTTGGCCGTGCTGGACGACGCGGCGCTCAACGCCGAGGCGCTGGACCCAGAAACACGCGCCGCTTTGTTGGCGCTGCTTGCGCAAATGGACGATCTGCGCAGCGAAGCTGATCGGCTGCGCGACGAGGTCAGGGACCTGTCTCGCCTGGCGGACCTGGACCCGTTGGCCGACGTGTTCAACCGGCGCGCCTTTGTCCGCGAGTTTTCGCGGGTGATGTCCCTGGCGGATCGCTATGGTCTTCAGGCTGGCCTGGTGTATGTCGACCTGGACGACTTTAAGAGCATCAATGACCGGTTCGGCCATCAGGTTGGCGACGACGTGATCCGCCACGTCGCCAGCGTTCTCAAATCGCACGTGCGCGAATCAGACGTGGTCGGGCGCATGGGCGGGGATGAGTTCGCTGTGGGACTTGCCGCTGGCGGCCTGGACACGGCGGCCATGAAGGCGGCCCACTTTGAAGAGTATTTGCGCGCAACGCCGCTGGTCTCCGGCGCGGCTGAACTGATGGTGCGCGCCAGCGTCGGCGTGGTGGAGTTGCGCAGCGGGGAAACAGCCGAAGAGGCCATTGCCCGGGCTGACGCGGCCATGTACGCCCGCAAGGCCGCCGCGCGCTCATGATGGGCCAGCGCGGTCGATATTGAACCGCCCGCGCGGCTAGAGTGTTTTCGCCTTCGGCGGAAACACTCGCCCGGGCAAGGCCCGTCGGCCGTTTAGGCCGCCCCCGCGGAGGCTGCCCCCGCGGAGTCTGCTGGGCCCGCCGGCACGCCGTGAGCGAAAAGAAGCCGACGACCGATTCCGTCAAAGACGGAAGCGGTCTAGGCGATGATGTCGGGGTGGAGCTGGTCTTCCAGCCAGGCGATCTCGTCTTTGACCTGCAACTTGCGTCGTTTCAGGCGTTGCAGCGTCAGTGCGTCGGAGGCCCCGGCGAATTGGATCGATGCAACGGTGGTTTTCAGCTCGGCGTGTTCGCGTTGCAGCGCGGCCAGACGAGAGGCGAGCGCTTCGTGGTCAAGTGAACTCCCGTCCATCGGCGCGCCTCATCCCCTCAGGCTCCAGTGTGTTTAGGCAGTGTTAACATGCGCGCGCTCGGCGATTTGCGCAAGTATTTCACAGCACTAGGGAAAGACGGCCCGCGCCAGAGGGGCAAAGTCGGTGAGCGGGTCCAAGTCAGCTTCGCGGGCGTAGAGCCGTAAGCCGACGAGGGCCAAGTCCTCCGCCGCGGCCCCCGGCACCTTCGCGACCGGAAGGCGGGTGAGGGCGGTCATTTCGGCGCGCTCGATGTCCAGCTCCAGCTCAAGCGCGCGGGCGCGAAACTGAGAAACGTCAGCCGCTGACAGCTCAGGCGGCGCCTGCGCCATGGCGCGCCGCGCCGCACGCAAAGGCTGCATGACGGTGTTTTCCAGGGCCCGAGACAGGGCGGCCGCGTCCACCAGGGCTGGTTCGGTTGGGCGCAGGCCACGCGCCGACAACCAGCAAATCCAAAGGACGACGTCGACGTCGACGCCATGGGCGTCTTGCAGGGCGAGGCACGCCGTCTTGACCGCGTCCCGCCGGTACGTTGCACCGGCCCAATGCCATAACTCGTCAGCCGGATTCATGTCCGATGCGCCCCCGCCCAGGTGTGAGTTGCGCGCGTCATGCGCAGCGCAGAATTATCCGTCTTCGTCGTGCGCCTGTGTCGGTGCGTCTCGCTGATGAAGTGCGCGCCGCGCCAGAACATCCTCCCCCCAGCGCTTGGCGCCCGACCAGTCAAAACCAAGAAGATCCAGCGTGCGCGCGACCGAATGATCGACGATCTCTGCAATCTCAGTCGGCCGAGTGTAAAACGCCGGCAGAGGCGGGGCGACAATGGCGCCCATTTCGGTGACTGCGGTCATGGCGCGCAGGTGCCCGAGGTGAAACGGGGTTTCGCGCACCATCAGCACCAGAGGGCGACGTTCTTTCAAGGTGACGTCGGCGGCGCGGGTCAGAAGGCTCGAGGTGACCCCGGTGGCGATCTCCGACAGGGTGCGGATCGAGCACGGCGCAATCACCATGCCGTCGGCCCGAAAGGAACCAGAGGCAATGGACGCGCCCACGTCTGTCACAGGATGGCTTGTGTGGGCGAGGCCGGCCAGGTCCGCGGGCGTCAAGTCGGTCTCTTCTGTGAGCGTGCGCGCGCCGGCACGGGACACCACCAGGTGGGTCTCAACCTCAAGCTCGCGCAGGGCGGTTAATAAGCGCACGCCGTAGATCACGCCCGAAGCGCCTGAGACGCCCACAATCACCCGCCGGGCGCGCGTGTCCGGGCTCGGCCGCGCGGGGCGGTTCGACGTGTCTGCGGGGCGGTTCATCGCCGTGTCTCAGTGCTGATTATGAGAACTTCTCCATTCACACGCGGGTCTGATTGTGGTGTCATTTAGCACGTACGCAAGCCACATCGGCATTCGTGCGTACGCTTGCAAAAGGAGGCGCATATGGCAGTTGAGGCACGCATTCGCGAGCTTTCCGCCCGTCACGCTGAACTCGACACGGTGATCGGAGACGAAGTCCGACACCCCGCGACGGACCCTTTGCACATAGCCCAGATGAAACGCGAGAAGCTTCGACTGAAAGATGAGATCGAGCGACTAACGCGCTCGTCGTCACACCTTTAAACGACAACAGATCATCTTGTTCCAGCCCGCGCCGACCTTGTCGTGCGGTCTGGCGTCTCTTCGTCCCGGGCGGTGCGCAGTGCACCGCCCTTTTTGCTGCGCGATGGGGCAACGCTCGCTAGTGTTTGTCGCGGCGCGCGTGCGGCGGCACGCGGCGCAGAGGCGATTTAAGGGGCGAACATGGCCGACGAGCGCACAATCATTGTCACCGGGGGCGCGCGGGGAATCGGCCTGGCCTGCGCGCGCCGCTTCGTTGAGGACGGCGACCGCGTCGTGATCGCCGATGTCGATGATGCGGAAGGAGAAACGGTGGCCGAGGACCTGGGCGACCGGGCCTTGTTCGTCAAGTGCGACGTGGGAGAGCGGCTCGACGTCCACAATCTGATCGCAGAGACGCTGACGGCTTGGGGGCGCATCGACGGCCTGGTGAACAATGCCGCCCTGGTCGCGCCCGGCGACATTCTCTCGTTGGATGAAGCCGATTTTGACCGCGTGATGCGGGTCAATCTGCGCGGCGCGTTTGTGACCGCCCAGGCCGTGGCGCGCCAGATCGTGTCGCAAATCGAGACCGAAGAAACGCGCGCCGACGACAATCGCCGCCGCTACGCCATCGTCAACATGTCGTCGATCAACGCGGCGGTGGCGCTGCCCGGTCAGCTTGCGTACGTGTGCGCGAAGCACGGCCTGAACGGCCTGACCCGGGCTATGGCGCTCGCATTGGCGTCGCGCGGGGTGAGGGTCAATGGGGTCGGGCCGGGCAGTGTGAACACCGACATGCTCAAGTCGGTGAGCCAAGACGCCGAAGCTCAGGCGCGGCTTTTGTCGCGCACGCCGCTGGGGCGCATCGCCGACCCCGACGAGGTGGCGGCGGTGGCGTCGTTTCTGATGTCGTCGGACGCCAGCTACGTCACTGGCGAGTGCATCTATGTCGACGGCGGTCGCCTGGCGCTCAACATGACCGTTGAAAGCTAGGCCCACTTAGCCGCGTTCGTCGTCCGGCTTCTCGTGTGATGCGCCGCCAAGCTTGGCAAACACAGACTCTGCGTCCAGGTCGCCGCCCGACGGGTCGAGCGCCTCTTCCGCCGGCGCCTCTTCGGCGGCGGGGGGCGCAGGAGCGTTCAATGTGTCGCCCTCGTCCTCCAACTCGCCTTCGGGCATCTGCGCGCGGCGCTTAGCGGCGGCCTTGCGCACGACGGCGTCCAGTTCGATCTGAGAGCAGAGGCCCAGCGCCACCGGGTCTTGGCCGACGATGTTGGCCGCGTTCCAATGGGTGCGGCTGCGCACCGCTTCGATGGTGGTCTTGGTGGTGCCGATCAGCTTACCGATCTGTCCGTCGGTCAGCTCCGGGTGGTTCTTCACCAGCCAGGCAATGGCGTTCGGCCGTTCTTGGCGCCGTGACAACGGGGTGTAGCGCGCGCCCTTGCGGGTGCGGCCGCGCGCCAGGAGGTCCTCATGGGCTGACTTGCGCTGGGTCAGGCTCAGCTCTGGGTTTTTCTCGCACGCTTCAATATCGTCGCGCGTGAGCTGCCCGTTGCCGATCGGATCAGCGCCGCGCACGCCCTGGGCGACGTCACCGTCGGCCATGCCTTTCACTTCAAGCTCATAGAGCCCGCAAAACTCGGCAATCTGCTTAAAGCTGAGCGCAGTGTTCTCGATCAGCCACACGGCGGTGGCCTTCGGCATCAAGACATCGGTCATGGCGTCCTCACACGAAAAAGCCGCCCGGCGCGGGCGCCGAGCGGCGATGCTGTCCCACGTGCGACGGCGTGGAGCTTGATCTCAACACGCACGTCGACTTGGCCTCGTACATAGGCGCTTCGACGCGCATTGAAAAGAGCTTGTGGGGCGTTGTCGTCAGCGCCGCCATGCAGACGCCTCCACCTGAGGGGGTGTCCGAGGCGGGACGTCTGAGGCGACTGATCACGAGGGCGCGCGCAGCGAGAAGCCGGACGGGGGTGTTAGGCGGCTGAGTGCGGGGGCAGAGATGGGTCGAGCAGGATCTTGCCGGTGTGCGCGCTGGCCTCCATGCGCGCGTGCGCCAAACCTGCGTCCTCCAGCGCCATCACGCTGTCGATCACGGGCGAGAGCTTGCCCGCCTCAATCATCGGCCACACCGCTTGGCGCACCTGGCCGGCCAGGCGCGCCTTTTCGGCGTCGGACCGATTGCGCAGCGTCGAGCCGGTGAGGGTCAAGCCCTTGAGCATCAAGCGGATCAGGTCGACCTCAACGCGCGATCCGCGCAGGAAAGCGATCATCACCAGGCGCCCTCCGGCGCGCATGATCGAGAGATTGCGCCCGACATAGTCGCCGCCAACCATGTCCAGAACGACATCGGCGCCGCCGGCGTCTTTCAGGACGGTCGTGAAGTCGGCGCTGTGATAGTTGACGGCGCGTTCGGCCCCAAGGGCCTCGCAGGCGGCGCACTTCTCATCGCCGCCAGCGGTGGCGAAGACGCGCGCGCCGGCCGCCGCCGCCATTTGGATGGCCGTGACGCCAATGCCGCTGGCGCCGCCGTGCACCAGAAAGGTTTCGCCGGCCTGGAGACGCCCCGCCTCAAACACGTTCGCCCAGACGGTAAATACGGTTTCAGGCAGGCCGGCCGCGTCGCGCAGCGCGACCCCGGCCGGGACCGGCAGCACCGCTCCAGCATCGGCCAGCGCGTACTCAGCATAGCCGCCGCCCGAGAGGAGCGCGCACACGGGGTCACCCGGCGACAGGCCGGTCACCGCGTCGCCGCACTGGACGATATGGCCTGACACCTCCAAGCCCAGAACATCGCTCACGCCTGGCGGCGGCGCGTACAGGCCGAGGCGCTGAAACACGTCAGGGCGGTTCACGCCGGCTGCAGCGACCTTGATCAGGACGTCGTTGGGGCCGGGCGCGGGAACGGCGACGCGTTCGGTCTTTAGCGCCTCAGGGCCGCCGGGTTCGCGCGCGCGCACGGCGCGCATGGTGGCGGGGAGCGGAGCGGCGGGGTCTGTCATAGCGGTAGCTGTCCCGTTCGGCCGCACCTCGATTCGCAGCGCGCAAGCGGCTATCATGGCGAAGGTGGGAAGAGATGAACAGGAGCGCCCCTCGTGCATGACGAACCTGTCGCGCCGTCCGCGGGTCAAATCATCGTCGGCGCGCCGCTCGACGACCTGTCGATCGACGAGTTGAACGCGCGCATCAGCGCGCTGCGCGGCGAGATCGGCCGTGTCGAGGCGATGCTGGAAAGCAAGCAGCACGGGCGCGCAGCGGCTGAGGCCGTGTTCGGAAAGCCCTGAATGACCCCGCGCGCGGGCCCTTCCGGCGCCTCTGGCGCGTTTGGCTTGTCTGGCGGTCGCGGCCGTTCTCGGCCGCTGCGCGCCGGGCTGGCGCACCATTTGCAGATGTCGTCTCTGACGGAAGGCGTGCGTTGCGATGCGCCCAAGAATGAGAGCGTGGCGCGATGGTGACCGAGACGTTCCGAATGACGCCGCGCGCGTTTGCTGAATCGGCCCTCTTTTCACGGACCTTCGACGAGGGCATGGATCTGGTTGAAGAAACCGCCGCCTATCTGGAGGGGCCGGGGCGCCAAGCGTCGCGGGAGCTCGATCGGGCTGCGTCGCTGGCCTACGCCGCTGAAAGCATGCGCCTGACAACGCGCCTGATGCAGGTGGCGTCCTGGCTCTTGGTCCACCGCGCAGTGCGGGAAGGTGAAATCGAGGAAACCGACGCCAATCAGGACCGCTTTCGCCTCTCAGGCTCCGTGCACACTCTGCGCGACGACCGCGACCTAGACGCCGAATTGCCGGCGGAGTTGCGCAAGCTGATCGAACGCGGCGACGTGCTGTTTTCCCGGGTTGCGCGGCTGGATTTGCGGATGGACGCCCGGGTCGCCGACACCGAGGCGCAGGACGTCGACCCGGTGGGAGCTCAGCTGGCCTCGCTCGCAGACGCGTTCGGCGCTCAGCGCACGCCGCGCTAACAAGCGTTCCCGCAAGCCCGCCTTAGAAAACAAGAAAGCCGCCGATCACACGACCGGCGGCTTTGTCATTGTCAGATCGGTAGGCAGCCGGGATCAGGCAAAGCCCTTGAATTTGTCCTTGAACCGGCTGACCCGGCCGCCGCGGTCCAGAAGCTGCTGGTTGCCGCCTGTCCAGGCCGGGTGCACGCGCGGATCAATGTCCAGCGTCAGCGTCGCGCCTTCCTCCCCATAGGTGGAGCGCGTCTGGTAGCTGGACCCATCGGTCAGAACCACCGTGATCATGTGATATTCGGGGTGACCTTCGGTTTTCATACGCGTGGGCTCCTGGAAGCGGGTCTGGCGGCGAAACAAGCTGTTGAAACTGAGCGCGGGTCTATACAAGAGCTGCGCCGCGCCATCAAGCCACATGGCTGTGTGATGTTGCGTCGCTAGCGCGCCGGTGATGGTGTGCGCCGGGGATTGCCGGTCCAAGCTGGCTGGCTGAACGGCTGAGACGAGTGGGGAGATCATGGGACTGGTGTTTGGACCGCGCGCGCGGATTGTTTGGGTGGTGGCGCTCGCCCTCATCGTCTTTGGCTATGTGCGCACGGCGACACGGGCGGGGGAGTTCACAACCTTGACGCCGCGCTTTGACGGCGCGTGCCTGCAGCTGCCGGGGCTGGTGGGGGCCGAGGACCTGGTGTTCGACCCTGTTCTGGGTGCGGCGTGGACGGCCGGATATGACCGGCGCGCGGCGCGGGCCGGAACCGGCGATGCGGGCGGCTACATCAAGACGATTACGTTTCCGGGGTTCGATGTCGCCGCGTCTGGCGAGGCGGGGGCCGACGCGGCGCGCGGCCAGCCGCAGGTGTCGGGCGATCTCAGCCCGGCTGGCGCGGGAGACCTGCGCCCGCATGGCATTGATTTGCACATCGATGCGGCCGGCGTGCGTCGTCTGTTTGTGATCGACCACGCGGTCACCGGTGACGCCCTACTGATCTTTCGCGTGTCCGGGTCGGATCTGATCTTAGAAGAACGCCTCACCGATCCTCTGCTGGTCAACGCCAATGACGTCGTCGCGATTGATGCCCGGTCGGCCTATGTCACGCTCGACAAGGCGTCGCCGACCGGATCGCTGGGGGAGCTCGTTGAGGGGGTCTTAGACCGACGCAACGGCAAGGTTTTGAGCGTTTCGGCAGAGGGCGTCACCTTGCGGGCGCGCGACCTGGCCTACGCCAACGGCGTCCAGCTGATTGAGGACGGGCGGGGTCTGGTGGTGGCCGAAACACTCGGTCGATCACTGGCGATCTTCGACCGCGATCCCGCGACCAATGTCTTGGCGTTTCGCGAACGGGTGTTTTTAGGCACCGGCGTGGACAATATCACCACGGCCCCGGACGGGCGCCTCTTTGTCGCCGCCCATCCCAAGCTGTTGACGTTCACGGGCCACGCCCGCGACCCGCGCAAAGCAGCGCCCTCGCAGGTGTTGATGGTGGATCTTGCAGCCAAAGAGGTCGATCAGCTGTTCTTGGACGAAGGCCGCCTGGCGTCGGGGTCCGCCACAGCGCTGGTGGACCCGGCTGCGCGGCGCATGCTGATCGGCACGGTGTACGAGCCGTTTGTCCTGGCGTGCGAACTGCCGCCCGTCTGGCGTCATTCTGAGGCCTATCCGGCCGCCCGCCCCCAGCAGCGCTAGCGCCTCAACGGCGGCTTAGCGGCTGTCGAGCTTCAATTCGATGCGGCGGTTGCGGGCCAGGCCGACGGGCGTTTGGCGCGCGTCGATGGGATGGTGTTCGCCAAATCCGGCGGCGACCAGGCGCTTGGACGGCACGCCGCGGTCCTCAAAGAAGTTCACCACCGAGATCGCGCGCTCGGTGGAGAGGTGCCAGTTGGAGGCGAAGCGTTCGCGGATCGGCACCCGGTCGGTGTGGCCATCGACGCGAATGATCCAATCGACGTCGTCGGGAATGCCGGTGGCGACGTCCTGGATCACTTGCGCAATCTTGGCCAGCTCCGCCTGGCCTTCAATCGCCAGGTCAGCCGAACCAGAATCGAACAAGACGTCGGTTTCAAACACGAAGCGATCACCCACGACACGAATGTCGGTGCGGTCTCCCAGCGCCGTCGTCAGCTCTTCAAAGAAGCGCGAGCGATACTGGGCCAGCTGCGCCACCTTGGACGCCAGGGCCGTGTTGAGGCGCTCTGAGAGGTTGTCGATCTGGGCCTTCTGCTCCAAGTCGCGCGCCTCTGACGCCTCCAGCGCCTGGTTCAGCGCCAGCAATTGCTCATTGAGGGCGGCAATCTGAAGTTCAAGGTCGGAGGCCTGACTGGAGGCGGCCGCCTCGTTTTCGATCGCCGAAGCCAGGTTGGTTTGCAGGGCGATGTTGGTTTGCTCAGCCGCATCCAACTCGCCGCGCAGCGCTACGGCATTGGCTTGCGAGGCTTCAAGCGAGGCGCGCAAGAGCGTCAGCTGTCCGGTCATGTCTTCCGCGCGCGCCGTTTCCAGCGCCAGCTTATCGGCCAACTCTGCAAGCTGACTGTTCAGGCGCGCCAGCTGCGCGTCACGCCCAGACAGGGCCTGGCCGAGCGCATACTGGGCCACGGCAAACAGGGACAAAAGGAAGATGACGACCAGCAACAGCGTTGCCAGGGCGTCGACAAAGCCGGGCCAATGGTCGGCGTCTTCGCCGCGAAAGCCGCGATGCGAGCGTGCGCCCGCCATCACTTACGCCTTTCCATCAAGGTGGCGATGGTGTCGGCTAAGGTCTTGAACTCGCGCCGCAAGTCGCCCTGCATGGCGTCACGGTCCGACGCTATTTGCGCCGAGTCCCTGATCCGGGCGTCCTCAGACCGCTTGATGGCGCGCAATAGCTCGCGCAGATCATCGGCCAGCGCCTCAATGGCTTGGCTGGCGAACACCTGGCTGCCGTCCCCGCCGCCAGCAAAGGTGACGCGGCTCATCTTGGCCAGCCAGTTCTCGGTGTCATTGTAGAGTCGGTTCTGGGCGCCGGACACCTGAAGGTCGAAAAAGCCCAGGATGAGAGACCCAGAGATGCCAAACACCGACGATGAGAACGCCGTGCCCATGCCTTCAAGCGGGGCGCGCATGGTGGTGAACATGGCGGCAATTGAGCCTTCGCCGCCGGTCGCATCGGCCAACTCGCTGACGATGTCGACCACGCCGCCCAGCGTTTGCAGCAGGCCGATGAACGTTCCGAGCAGGCCGACGAAAATCAGAAGTCGCCCGAGATAGCGCACGAAGTCGCCGCTTTCAGCCAGGCGCGACGAAATGGAATCGAGCATCGAGCGGGCGGCCACGGCCGTCAGCTTCATCTCCCCTGGGGTTTCCTTAAGGTGATGTGCGACGGGCTGAATAAGGGCGGGCACCGACGACAAATCGTCGAACTTGGTGGCGGTTTGATACTTCTGGAACCAGCGCGCCGCCGAGCGCACCTGAAAAAACGCGTGGAAGCTGTACAGGCACCCGACGGCCAAGATGACCAGAATGACGGTGTTGATCTGAATGTTGGCCTCATAGGCGGGACGCAAAACGTCTCGGCCGTAGATCACCAGACCGACGACCGCAAAGACGCCGACAATCATCCAGAACAGCTTGCCAAGGGAGGTTGAGAATTGGGCGTAGCCGCCCCGTCCCAGGCTTGAATTGGATTCGCTCATAACACCCCTCGTCGCGTCGCCCCCGGTCGCGGCGCTTCGCACCCTGTCCGCGACATGGTGTCGTTTTAAGGGCGAGAGGCGGGGCCTGTCAGCGAAAAATGCTGTGGCGGACGGCTCAGCTCTTGGCGCCGGCCGACCGAATGAGGTCGCCAAGCGGGTCAAACAGGTCGGGCGTGGCGGCCAGGATGTCGCCTGAGACCATAAAGTCCCCGCCGTCCAGATCGCGCACCACGCCGCCAGCTTCGCGCACCAGCACCACGCCGGCGGCAATGTCCCAGAGCTTCAGATCGCGTTCCCAGAAGGCGTCAAAGCGCCCGGCGGCGACATACGCTAGGTCGAGAGAGGCTGAGCCGAACCGGCGCACCCCGGCGGTTGCGCCCATCACCTTATGCAACTCAGTGAGGAACTTGGCGTGGCCAGGCTTTCCAGGGAAGGGGATGCCGGTGGCGATCATGCCGTCGATCAGCTGACTGCGGGCTGACACCTTTAAGCGGCGGTCATTGAGGAAGGCGCCGCGGCCCTTTTCTCCCCAGTAGAGATCGTCGCTGATCGGATTGTAGATCACGCCAGCGACGAGAACGCCCTCGCGTTCAAGGCCGATCGAGATCGCAAAGTGCGGATTGCCGTGCAGAAAATTGAGCGTGCCGTCGAGCGGGTCGACGATCCAGCGGTGGGTCTTGTCGGTGCCCTCAATGACGCCGGTTTCTTCGGTCAAGAAGCCGTAGCCTGGGCGCACGGCTTGGAGGGTTTCGATGATTGCGGCTTCGGCGGCGTGATCGGCGGCTGAGACGAAATCGGCCGGCCCTTTGCGCGACACCTGGAGGTTCTCAACCTCGCCAAAGTCACGGCGCAGGGAGCGGGCGGCCGACCGGGCCGCCTTGATCATCAAATCGAGAAGGGGGGAGC